>NZ_JBSUQM010000007.1:0-332145 GCF_054065835.1 Nocardia citri | reverse complement strand
GAGTTTCGTCGTGAATAGTGGACGAAGCATAGTCAGTGTGCACCGGTTCCAGTCGGCTCCAGCCGACGACCGAGCACGATGTGGCGCCGCGGCGCCGCCGGTGTGGGCTCGGCGGGGGCCGGGCGCGAGCCGGTTCGGATGATCCGCAGTGGCCGCTTGTGATCGATCGGGGTAATGCGGTGGCGGTCCAGGTCCGCGACGACTTTGCCCGCGCTGTCGTAGGGCACTCCGGCCCAGATCATCGCGCGGGGGCCGGTGCCGCGCTCGATGAGCGTCTGCGCCAACTGTTCACATTTCGCGAAGACCGGGCAGCTCTCGCAGATTCGCATCGCCGCACGCCAGGAGTCCGGAGTGCCGACGTCCAGGTCCCAGTCGTCGGGCCCGTCCGCACAGGGTGGCCGATGGGCCGACCCGCTGGGAAGCGTCGAAACCTTTGCTGTCACAACGGTTTCGATGACAAGGGAAGAATGCGTAATGCTCATAGCCGTCTCCGGGGATGCCGAGGGCACGCCAACTCCGTTGTGCGGGCCCATTGGTCGGGCGGTCATCAGGGCTGCTCAACAGTCCCCGGAAGCCCAGCGATGATTGCTGGTCTACGCACGTTAACCCACCGTTGGCCAACTCGGCAATCGCTTCTGCCGCTACTTAACGGCACGTTGACCTATATGTTATTCTGACGTATCGTTGGTTAACGGTACACTTATTCGCGGGCCATCCGCTAAAGGGCGAATTGTGGTTTCCTATGGATATGGCTGTTGAGTCCGAGTACACGATCGACGAACTGGCGCGGGCGGCCGATACCACCGTGCGAAGCGTCCGCGTGTACCACGAACGAGGACTCCTCCCCTCCCCCGACGTCCGGGGGCGCATCGGTTATTACGGGTCGGATCACCTCAACAGACTGCAGACGATCAGCCGTCTGCTCAGTCGGGGCATGAAGTTGAACGGGATTCGGGAACTGCTCGAGGCCTGGGATCGTGGCGACGGATTGGCGGAGGTGCTCGGTGTCAACGACCAGCCCGTCTCCGAGCCGACGACGGTCGCCGCGCCCGGCTCCCCCCGCACACAGCGCAGGCACGCACCCCCGGAACTCCCGGAGTACGTGCAGCAGGCGCTCGCCGCCAGCGGCGATCCGCACGATGCCTACCGAGTGACCAATCCGCGCTGCGCCGATCTGACCACCCGACTCGTCGATGCGGGCATCTCGGCGCGCGACGCCTTCGAGCTGGTCGAGCGGCTCAGAGCCGATTGCAATCAGATCGCCGATCAGCATGCGACACAGCTGTTCTATTTCCTGGCGGGTCAGGCCTACGAACAGTCCGGGCGCACACGGAGGAACCGCGCCATACTCGAATCGGAGTTGGCCATCGCCCGGCTGATCGCAACGCGTGCGACATCGGAACTGATCGATCAGGCCTTCGCCAGGTATTCCGAACTGCCGCCGAGCTGATATCGAATTCTGCCCAAAGAATTCGATGTGTTGCCGGTAACAGCCGCGCGGATTGCCATAAGAATTCTATGCGAATCATCCTGAGCTCAACGAGTTTTCGGTGTCCGGCCACCAATTATGTAGCCGAACATACCGAGCTGTACTGCGCACGTTGTCACCCCGCGATTCGTGCGCGGTACGGAACAAGGCGGGTGAGGCCGCAGCCTCTCGCTGTTACCAGCGCGCGGCACGCAGTCCACGATTACTACAAAAAGCCGTGCTGGACAGGAGGGGTTCCGGTCCAGCACGGCCTTTTATCGACGCTGTTCTCAGCCGACCTCGAACAACTGTGCCGCCATGCGACGACTGGGCTTTCCATTCGACAATTGGGGTAGTCGACTCACGAGGCGGAGCTGGCCCGGAATCTGGTGCTCGGCCAAATGCGCGTGGCAGTGGCGCATGATGTCGCGTTTGGTGGTCTGCGAACCTTCGCGCAAATGGACGACAGCCGCGACGTCATCGCCGAGATGCGGATGGGGCACGCGTGTCGCGAGCGAGGAGATGACGTCCGGATGTTCGTCCAGCGCGGCCTCCACATCGACCGGTGCCACCGCAGTGTCGCCGCGGTGCGCGATTTCGCTGAGCCGCCCCAGGATTCGCAGGCGTCCATCCTTTTCCCGGCGCGCCACGTCACGGGTGCGCAGCCAGCCGTCCGCGGTGAAGGCCGCCGCGGTGCCCGAGGGATTGCCGACATACCTGCTGAACAGCGCCGTGCCACGGACCTCGAGTTCGCGGCCGCCAGCGATTTCGTCACCGGCCAGACGGAATTCGACACCCGTCGGGGTGCCGACGGTGCCGGGCACCCGCTCCCACGACGGCGGATCGGCGGCCGCCTGGTGACTGGTTTCGGCGAGCTCCAAAGCTTCCACGACCGGACAGCCGAGCAGCCGTTCCGCGCGCTCGGCCGCCAGACGGGACAGCGGGGCCGAGGCGGTGCGCAGAAAACGCATGCCGTGCGCCCGCGTTCGCGATGCCACCAGTCCCGCGGTGATTCCGGCCAACTGCATCGGCATCACGGTGAGCCAGGTCGGCGCGGCGGCATCCAGCAGTCGGTGTGTTCGGCGCGCCTCGCCTGCAGCGGGCAGCACCATGGTGCACTGGCTGCGCAGTGTCGCCATCAGGTTCGCGAACAGCCCGTGGCTCTGCGCCCATGGCAGCAGTGCGACGGTGCGGTCATCGGGTGTGAGTGCGAAATGGTCTGCGACAGCGGCGATTCCGGCCGCGATATTGGCCTCGGACAGTGCCACCGCCTTCGGCGCTCCGGTGGAGCCGGAGGTGAACAGGATCAGCCGGTCGCTCTCGTCTACCGCGGGTGCGGGCACTGTGGGTACCCAGCCACCGCTGCGCACGGGCGGGGCCGGAATCCATTCGAGCTGGGCCGGAGCCTCGAACGGATTGCGCCACAATAGCGTTGGCGAATCAATCGACGCGACCGTCGGTGCGACGACCACGCGCGGCCCGGCCAGTCCGAAAATCTGGTGTTTCTCCCGCGCGCTCAGCCGCGGATCCACCGGCGCGAATACCGCACCGATATTCCAGACAGCCGACATTACGACCGCGAAGGCAGGAGAATTCGGCAGTTCGGCGACCACCACGTCACCCGCGCCGACGCCATTCTTCGTCAAACACCGAGCAACGGTCTCGGCCCACGCGTCGAGCTGACCGAATGACAAGAGCGGATCCGCGTCGGCGGAAACAAGAAACGGCCGATCGCGGGCATCCATCAAATTGTCCTTCCGATGGCGCGGATGGTGTCCCACTCTCGATTGCGGAATTCGAGATTCCGCAATCGAGAGTGAGGTCACGAACGGCACCCATCGCAGGTCGCGGCAGTTATCCCCGACACCTCCCGGCAAGGGGAAACAAGAGGTGAGCAATGGAACCCGAAGGGCCGCGCGACCAACGCCTTTCCGCATCGTGACATCCAGCACCACATCGAGGTCCAATTCTCAGTGGTGCCAGGTGCAGAACAATACCGCCACAACACGGCCGCTCGCACAATCCGCGTTCCCATTTTTGGGAAAGCGACTTCCGGTACGCTGTCGGGGATCAACCGGAGGATGTATGTCTGAGCAGTACGATCCCGTCGGCGGCAAGAGGGATGCGACCGCGACGCAGCTCGCGATATTAGTGGCCGCACAACAACTGTTCGCCGAACGCGGTTTTAGATGGTGTCGAAATCCCTGCCGGTGAACCAGTATTCGTCAATACCTAGGCCGCCAATCGGGACGAGACCGTCTTCGATGCTCCGAGGAGCTGGAGCAGACCCGAGAACGCAACCCGCACATGGCCTTCGGACACGGCACACATCACTGCCTCCGCGCCCCCACTGGCCAGGGTGGAACTGCACGTGGCGCTCGGATCGCTGCTGCGACGCTTCCCCACCCTGTACCTCGCCGAATCCGTCGACGAGGTGCCGTAGAAGACCGGTCTGCTGGTGCTCGGACCGAAAGCCTTGCCGGTGGCCTGGAAGCTCGCGTTACCGGAGGGCGACCGCGACTTCGTGGCACGACTCCCGCAGGATGTCGAAGTAGTCGTCGAGATCCGGGACGATATCGGGATCGCATCCCACCGATACGGTGAAGGTGTCGCCCGCGCCGATAAACGAATGCGCCAATCCGATTTCCGGATACATTGGCGGCAGCCCGCCCGTGAAACGAAATGGCTTGCCCGACAGTGACCATTCGACGGTCGGGTCACATCGGACGCTGGTGAGGATGGTGTGACCGTACGCCGGGGCGTCCGGGTCGGCGGGCGCGAGCGTGCCGAATCGCGTCCGATAGGTGCGGCTGGGCAGCAAGTCGATGAGTGTGAGTCGATTGAGTTCCCGGCGGGCCGACGGCGAATGGCGGTTTACCCGCAGTGTGGCGTCGACCGTCCGCGCCCGAGCGGCGAGGTCGGGTTCCGTGGCAGCCAGCGCGACCGCGGCGCCACCCACGAAATTAACGCCCAGCATCGGAGAGGCGGGTAGCGCGACAGTCACCAGTGCCGCGAGATCCTCGGGACACGACCCGTCCCGCGTTTCGAGATAGCGCTGCATGGCGCGGGAAATCGCCGTCAGTCCGACGGCCGTCACCGAGACTCCCGACGCGCGGACAACGCTCAGTTCCAACGGAATCGTCCGTATAACGCGTCCCGGCCCGATTCGGCGATTGAGCCGGGTTGCGGTGACCGGTGGCATATTCGGCCCGCCGTTGTCGTTTTCGCGGGCGATCCGGCGCATCTCACGCCGGACACGGACGTTGAAACGCAGCGCCTGCAACGGCCAGCGCAGCACACCGGCCACGGCGGCGAGCGCGGGATGCGGGCGCTGGGTGGCGGGACCTTGCCCCTCGATCCGCAACGGCATCGCGGCGAACAACGCCTCCGACAGCGATGTCATGGCCGGACCCGCCATCAGGGCATGGCTGAGATGCATCAGCACTACGGTGCCGAATCCGCTCGGCGTCGGGATACCGGCGACGTTCGGAAATACGTGCAATTGCCAGGCACTGACCCGAGCGTCCAGCGGCTGCGCCAGAATGTGCCCGATCTCGTCCTGGCACTGCGCCCAATCCAGTTGCGCCGCAGCATGAGTGACGAGGTGGGTGTCGATCGGACGGTCGTCGACCACCCAGAACGGGTGTCCGAGCCCGCCGGGCACCTCCTGGACTCGACGCCGCAGTGGTTCGAGCAGTTCGGCCCGTGCACCGAAGTGGTCGGCGACGTCGGCCGCGGTCAGCGGTGTGTCGCCATTGTCGAACACCCACCACACCGGCCAATCGGTAACCCGGCCCGAGCGGGCCAAGTAGTAATAGGCGGCGTCATTGGCCACCATCTGTGCTTCAAACATCGTGCTGCTCTCGTAGATCCGATTGCTGCACTATGCCATCCGTCACGGGCCATCACACGGCAATCCACATCGGGTGTCGGCCGCGACCGATCCGATCCCACCCCCGGGTCCCCGGCCGCATCCCGGGGACCCATCGCTTCCTCAGCCGCGCGACACCTTCGGCAGCAGGGAACGCCAACCGCGGGCACCACCCGATGCGGGGGTGCTCACCGCGGACAGGGCTGCGAATTCGTCGTCGGTGAGCGTGATGGTGGCGGCGGCGGTGTTCTCCTCGAGATGCGCCACGCTGGAGGTGCCGGGAATGGGCAGGATGACCGGCGAACGGCGCAGCAGCCAGGCCAGCGCGAGCTGGGACGGGCTGGCGTCCTCGCGCACGAGTGCGTCCAGCGGACCACCCGGACGGGCGAGATCGCCGGTGGCCATGGGGAACCACGGGATGAAGGCGATATTGTTCGCCTCGGCGTATTCGAGTACATCCTCGGCACTGCGGTTGGCGAGGTTGTACTGGTTCTGGACCGAGACGATATCGGCGATCTTGCGGGCCTTGTCCAGCTGCGCGACGCTCACCTCGGACAGGCCGATATGGCGGATCTTGCCCTCCTGCTGCAGGGCCACGAGCTCCCCGAGTTGGTCGGCGAGTGGCACCTGCGGGTCGATCCGGTGCAGCTGAAACAGGTCGATGCGCTCGACGCCCAGATGGCGCAGGCTCAATTCCAGCTGCTGGCGCAGATATTCGGGGCGGCCGATAGGAATCCACTCACCCGCGCGGGGCCGGGCCAGCCCGGCTTTGGTCGCGATGACCAGGTCGTCCGGATACGGGTGCAGGGCCCGGCGGATGAGGGTTTCGCTGACGAACGGACCATAGGAATCCGCGGTATCGATGAGGTTGATACCGAGTTCGACGGCGCGACGCAGCACCCGCACGGCCTCGTCCGGATCCTTCGGATCACCCCACACCCCGGCACCGGTCAGCTGCATCGCGCCATAGCCAAGGCGCCGGACCGGTAAGTCACCACCGAGGGCGAAGGTGCCCGAGGCGGCGGCGGGAGGGGACTGGGCGTCGGCGGTCATACTTTCCTCTCTACAGTTGGATATCGCTCGGGGCGGGGAAGAAACCCGCATCGATGAAGGATCTCACATAGGCGTCCAATGCCTCGGCGTCGATCGGCGGGCAGTGGATTCCGTACCGTGCCAACTCGATTCGGGTATCGGAGTCCTCGACGGCGGCCGCGGCCCCGCCATAGTTGCCGCTGACCAGGGCGGCGCGCACCAGAGAATCGTCGCCGGTCGCATCGCGCGCCGCCGCTTCCTCGGCCAGTTTGGTCGCGATCTGCTCGATCGAGGCGATCTCGACCGGAATCCCGTGCCTGCGCAGGGCTTCGAAGATATCGGCGATCGCCACCGGCGTGGTGTTCACCAGGTGATACGCCGCACCGACCGGCGGCTGATCCGCCAGCGCGACGATGGCGCCCACCACGTAATTCACCGGCACCAGCGACATGGTGGCATCGCCGACCTCCGGGGCGAGTCCGAGGATGGCGGCCGCTCGGATCATGTTCCAGAACGAGTCGTCGACGCTGTTCACCCCGACACGCGGATCACCGCATACCGTTCCGGGCCGGTAGATACTCACCGGCACACCACGGGCACCGGCCTGGCGGATCAGTTGTTCGGCCACCCACTTACTTGCCACATAACCATTCGCGGATACCTCGTCGACACGCAGTTGCCCATCCTCGCGGCCGACGAAATCCGGTGCGGGCGCATTCGGAATCACGGCATTGACCGTGGAGACGAAGTGCACTGGTTTGATCCGACCGGTGGTCGCCAGCCGCAGCACCTCACGGGTGCCCGACACATTGGCGGCACGCAACCGCGCGTAGGGCTCGATGTGATTGACCCGAGCTCCGTTGTGATAGATCGTGTCGACCTGCTCGGCGAGCCGGGCATAGTCGGACCGGTCGAGTCCGAGTCCGGGTGCGGCCAGATCACCCGCGACCGCGACGATCCGACCCTGATAAGCGTCGTCCCAGATCCGGTACAGCTGCATGGCGTCGCGAATCCGCTTGTAGGCGCGCTCGTTGTCGTCACCACGCACCAGGCACCAGACCGTTGCCTCGGTAGTGGACAGCAGTTCCCGGAGCAGATGCACGCCGACGAATCCGGTTGCGCCGGTGAGTAGTACGTCACGCGGGGCCTCGGCGTGGGCCGGTGTGAGACCGGCACCATCGATCTCCGGTTCGAGTACGGCATCGGTGGTGATCGTCGCGATGTCGGTACCGGGGACCGCGGCCACGGGTTCGTCCGGATTGTCGAGGCGGGTGGCCAGGCCGCGCACGGTGGGCGCGGTGAACAGTGCCGCCATCGGCACATCGATACCGAGCCGGGCGGCCAGGGCGCGCTGCAAGGTGAACGCGAGCAGCGAGGTACCGCCGAGATCGAAGAAATCGTCCTCGGCTCCGGCCCGGGCGACACCGAGTACTTCGGCGAACACCTCGGCGACGGCGTGCTCGGTATCGGTCACCGGTGCCACGAACTCACGGGCGCGCAGGATCGGCCGCGGCAGCGCCTTGCGATCCAGCTTGCCGCTGCTGTTCACCGGGAAGGCTTCGAGCACCATGATGGCCGCGGGCACCATATAGCCCGGCAGCACGTGTGACAGCGATTCGCGCAGGGTATCTGCCGCGAGCTCGGTTACCGGCACCACGTAGGCGACCAGCTGATCGCCGGTCTCCGATTTCGCCACCACGACGACGGCTTGGGCCACGGACGGATCCGCGAGCAGCGCGGCCTCGATCTCGCCCAGCTCGACCCGGTGACCACGGATCTTCGCCTGGAAGTCCGTGCGCCCCAGGTATTCCAGTACCCCATCGGCGCGGCGGCGCACCAGGTCACCGGTGCGGTACATCCGGGCACCGGGCGGGCCGTACGGGTCGGCGACGAACCGATCCGAGGTCAGATCGGGACGGCCGAGGTAACCGCGCGCCAATTGGGTTCCCGCCAAATACAATTCGCCGACAACACCGGCGGGCACCAGATGCAGCCGGGAATCCAGCACGTAGGTGCGGGTATTCCACAGCGCAACACCGATCGGCACCGTCAACCGGTCGTCGATGGTCGCGGGGCGATAGGTCACCGACACCGCCGCTTCGGTGGGGCCGTACAGGTTGTGCAGCCCGGCATCCGACAGCGCGGCGAAATCGGCGACGGTGGTGGGCGGCAAGGCCTCACCGATGACGAAAACCGTACGCAGCGAGGCCAATTGCGAGGCCTGGGCGGCGGCCAGGAAGACCTGGAGTACCGACGGAACGAAGTCGGTGACCGTCACCTGGTGGCCGGCGATCAGCTCGGCGATATAGCCCGGATCGCGCTGTCCGTGCGGTGCGGCGAGCACCAGCCGCGCGCCGACCCACAGCGGGGCGAAGTAACCCCACAGCGATACGTCGAAGGTCGTCGCCGTCTTCTGCAGATAGACATCCTCGGGACCGAATCCGTACTCCGCCACCATCCATTCGATCTGGTTGGTGATCGCGCCGTGCGAGACCATGACGCCCTTGGGGCGACCGGTCGAGCCAGAGGTGAACAGCACATACGCCGGATGATCGGCGTGCAGCGGAGCACGCAGCTCACCGAATTCGACCGGCTCGCCGGAGTATTCCGACAGCTCGAGGGTATCGATATCGATGACGGGAACGCCGGTGACGGGTACCGAATCGCCACTGACCGTCAGCACGCAGGCCGGCTCGGCCGTCGCCACCATGTACCCGATCCGGTCGGCCGGATGGTCGAGATCCAGCGGCAGATACGCGCCGCCCGCGGTCAGCACCGCGTACATCGCGGCGACCAGCTGCGGTGAACGCGGTATCCCCAGCGCCACCACGGATTCGGGACCAACGCCCTGCGCGATCAGATACCTGGCGAGTCGGTTGACGCGTTCATCGAATTCCCGATAGGTCCAGGCGATCTCGTCGTGGACGACGGCCACCGCATCCGGTGTCGTCGCCACGGCACGGCGGTAGCCGGTCAGCAGGTAATCCGCCGAAACCGGGTGTGCGGTAGTGGCGGCATCCGACAGCAGCTCGGCGCGCTCGGTCGGATCGGTCAGCTCGATCTCGCCGAGCACCACATCGGGATCGGCGGCGATGGCGGTGAGCAGGCGCGCGAACCGGTCCACGAAAACCTGCACGGTGGCGGGCTCGAACATATCGGCGGCGTAGGTGACCATACCGCCGATACCCAACGGCGTGCCCGACTCGTCGTAGGCGTCGCCGATATACCAATGCAGGTCGAACTGCGATACCTCGATGCCGATATCCAGGCTCGCGACGGTCAGCCCGGGCAGTTCCAGTGCGACGCGGTCCAGATTCTGATACGACAGCCCAACCTGGTACAGCGGGTGCCGCGAGGGCGAGCGCACCGGGTTCAGCACAGTGACCAAACGCTCGAATGGCACATCCGAGTTCGCGAACGCCTGCAGATCGGTTTCGCGCTGTCGAGCGAGCAGCTCGGTGAAACGCGCACCGCCGTCGTATCGGGTCCGGAACACCAGGGTGTTGATGAACATGCCGATCAGGTCGTCGAGTGCGGCGTCGCCACGCCCGGCGGTCGGCGTACCGATGGCGATATCGCTGGTCCCGGACAACCGCGCCAGCAGCACAGCGAGTGCGGTGTGTACGACCATGAACACCGTCGCCCCTTGGGCGCGCGCCAATTCGGCCAGCGCACTGTGGGTTTCGGCATCGATCCGCACCGACACCTGGCCACCGGCAAAGGACCTCTGCAGCGGCCGCGGCCGATCCGAGGGCAGGTCCAGTTGCTCGGGCAATCCGGCCAATACCTGCTGCCAATAGCCGATTTGCTTGGCCACCAGGGATTCCGGATCGTCCTCCGAACCGAGCAGTTGGCGCTGCCAGATGCTGTAGTCAGCGTATTGCACCGGCAGCGGCGCCCAATTCGGCGCCTGGCCGGCACAGCGTGCCACATACGCTGTCATCAGATCGCGGGCCAGCGGGCCGACCGATGAACCGTCGCCCGCGATGTGGTGCACGACCAGCGCCAGCACGTATTCGCGCCCGCTCGCGCCCTCGCCGAGGTCGAACAGGCTCACCCGGACCGGCACCTCGATGGTGAGGTCGAAGACGGTCTTGGCCAACGCGGCCAACGCATCCACGAGTTCGGCCGGGTCGATGGTCTGCACCGGCATCGGCGCAATCGCCTGTGCCGCGGGCAGGATCACCTGTACCGGACCGTCATCGACGAGCGGGTAGACCGTGCGCAGGATCTCGTGGCGGGTCACCACATCCCCGATCGCCGCCCGCAGTGCCTGCGCATCGATAGCACCGCTCAAGCGCACGGCCATCGGTACGTTGTAGGCCACTGAGGCGGAATCCAGGCGGTTGAGCAACCACATGGCCTGCTGTGCCGCCGACAGCGGAATCCGCTCCGGCCGCGGACCGGCGATCAGCTCGGGGCGGTCGGTTCCGGCCTCATGCTCACCCAGCTTGGCGGCGAGCGCGGATACCGTCGACGCCTCGAACAGCAGGCGCACCGGCACTCGGATGTCGGATGCGGCACCCAGCCGCGCCATGAGCCGAGCCGCGATCAGCGAGTTGCCGCCCAATTCGAAGAAATCGTCGTCGGCGCCGACCGGTGCCGCGGGCGCGAGCAATTCGGTGAATACGCTCGCGACCAACTCCTCCCAGCGCCCGGACGGCGCGCGGTAGGCCTTGGTGTGCAGCACCGGCGCGGGCAGGGCGGCCCGGTCGAGTTTGCCGACCGGGGTCAGCGGAATCTGGTCGAGCACCATGACGGTGGTCGGCACCATGTGCGCGGGCAGACGCTGCGCGGCGAATGCGGTGAGCTCGCCGGAATCGGCGACCGCACCGGCGGCGGCATGCACATAGGAGGCGAGAATGGTTGCACCGCTGGCGATTTCATGTCCAACGGTAACCGCGAAGTCGACCGTGTCGTGCGCCGCGAGGACGGCGTCGATTTCGCCGAGTTCGATGCGGAAGCCACGCACCTTGACCTGGAAGTCGTTGCGGCCCAGATATTCCAGCGCGCCCTCGTAGGTCCGGCGGACCAGGTCGCCGGTCCGGTACAGCCTGCCGCCGCGATCGAACGGATTCGCTACGAACCGGGCGGCGGTCAGCGCGGGGCGCTCATGATAGCCGCGGGCCAGCTGCGCGCCGGTGATGTAGAGCTCGCCGACGGCGCGGTCGGGCACCGGTGACAGCCGATCGTCCAGTACATACTCGGTGACGGCGCGAATCGGCCCGCCGATGGTGACAGTCTCCCCCGGCACCAGCGGCGCGCTGACATTGGTCATGACCGTGGCTTCGGTCGGCCCGTACGCGTTGTAGAACTCGCGGCTACGTCGCCCGGCGATCGGAATCATCCAGCGCCGCACCAGCTCCGGTGAGCAGGCCTCACCGCCGGCGATGACGACGCGGAGTTTGTCCAGCCCAACCGGGTCCACCGAAGCCAGCACCGCCGGCGTGATGAGCGCATGCGTCACCCGCTCCCGGAGCAGCAAGGCGGCCAGATCCTCGCCGCCGTAGACCGACGGTGCGGCCACCACCATGGTCGCGGCGCCACCGATGGCCAACAGCAGTTCCAGCACCGACGCGTCGAATGACGGCGATGCGAAATGCAGGGTGCGCGAACTGCTGGTCACCCGATAACGCTCGCGCTGTTCATCGCAGAAACTCGACAGACCGGAATGCGTGACGACCACGCCCTTGGGCGTACCGGTTGATCCGGAGGTGTAGATGACATAGGCCGGATGCGCGGCGCGCAACGGCCGCGACCGATCAGCATCCGTGACCGGATCGGGGCGGTAGTCGTCGAGTCGCCGATCGATATCGTCTGCATCGATGCTCAGCCACGGCACCTCGTCGGGCAGTTCGGCACCGACCTCGGCCACCGTAAGTCCCAGTACCGCATGCGAATCCACGATCATGTGCCGGACCCGTTCGGCGGGATAGTTGGGATCCACCGGGACGAAACCGGCACCGGTCTTGGCGATCGCCCACACCGCGAGCACGGACTCCGGCGAGCGCGGAATTCCGATCGCGACCAGATCCTCCGGGCCGATGCCCCGGTCGATCAGCAGTCGGGCGAGTCTGCTCGAGCGCTCGTCGAGGTCGACATATTCCCATTCGGCCAGCTGCTCGGTGGCATCGGCGAAGACCACCGCGACACCGTCGGGATTGTTGTCCACCGCATCGGCCATCAGCTGCGGCAGCAGCGTGACCTGTTCGGTCGGGCTCGGTTCGGCGATCCGTGCGGGTGCGGCCAGTGCCCGGTCCCGTTCGGCCTCGTCGAGGATGTCGATGGCACCGAGGGTTACCTCGGCATCGGCAGCGACCGCGGCGAGGATCCGCTCGAATCGACGCCCGAGGCCCGCGATGGTGGCTTCCTCGAAAACGTCCGTCGCATAGGCGAAGCCGATGACCAGCTCGTCTGGCGTGCCATCCGCGCGCAGGCGCGGCTCGACGATCACCTGCAGGTCGAATTTCGCGACGATTTCACCGGTATCGACGGCCGAGACCGTTAGGCCGGGCAGCTCCAGTGTCGGCTGCTCGATGTTCTGGAACGACAATATCACCTGGAACAGCGGATTGGCCGAGACGGCACGGGCGGGCAACACCTCCTCGACCACCCGCTCGAACGGTATTTCCGCATTGGCGAAGGCGGACAGATCGGTTTCGCGAACCTGTTCGACGAATGCCGCGAACGACGCGCCGCGATCGACATCGGTGCGCAGGGTCAGGGTATTGACGAACATGCCGACCAGATCGTCGAGTTCGGCCGAACCGCGACCCGCGACCGGTGTGCCGATCGCGATATCCGAGCCGCCGGACAGCCGCGCGAGCAGCGCCGCCAGTGCGGCGTGCACGACCATGAACAGCGATGAATTGTGCTGACGCGCGAGGTCGGCCAGGGCCGCGTGCACCTGCGCGGGCACAGCGATGTCGAGCGAGCCACCGCGCAGCGATGGCTGCGCCGGACGCGGTCGGTCCAGCGGCAGCCGCGCGGTTTCGCTCACATCGGCCAGCTGTCGCCGCCAATACGCCAATTGCTGTGCGGCAATGGAGTTCTCGTCGTCCTCGGTACCGATGACCGCGCGCTGCCAGAGCGCGAAGTCGGCGTACTGCACCGGTAACGGTGCCCAACCCGGGACGGACCCGGCGCTGCGCGCGAGATAGGCGGTCGCCAGATCCCGGGCCAGCGGTGCCAGCGAGACGCCGTCCGCCGAAATGTGATGGGTGACCAGGACAAGCAGATGCTCGTCGCGGGCCGGATCGGAGAACAACCGGATGCGCACGGGCGGGTGTTCGGTGACATCGAATCCGGTGGACAAGAGCGCGGCAACCCGCTCCCGATCGGCGGTCGTCTCGACCTCGAGGCCGTTCGGCAGCGTTTCGGCCACGGACAAGATCTCCTGGCGCGGCATCGCATCCGGGCCGCCGACCGGGAACCTCGTGCGCAGCGCCTCGTGCCGCTGCAGCACATCGGTGACAGCGGCACGCAGTGCGGGCACGTCCAAGGTGCCCGCGAGCCGGATGGCGAACGGCAGGTTATAGGACGGAGATTCGGTATCGACCTGGTTGAGCACCCACATCCGATGCTGTGCCAGCGACAGCGGGATGAACTCCGGTCGCACGGCCCGCGTCAATGGCGGCCGATCCGGGTGCGCGGCATCCGGCACGATACGCAGCGCCAGCTCGGCGACCACCGGTGCGTCGAACAGCGTGCGCACCGGCACCCGGGCGCCCAATGCCGCTCCCAGCCGGGCCACGACCTGGGTGGCGACCAGTGAGTTGCCGCCCAGCACGAAGAAGTCGTCGTCGGCACCCACCCGGTCCACACCGAGCACCTCGGCGAATACGCCGGCCACGATCTCCTCGAACGGGGTGGACGGCGCGCGGAATTCCCGCCCGGCCAGGGTCGGTCGCGGCAGGGCCTTGCGGTCCAGCTTGCCGGCGGTGCTGAGCGGGAATTCGGCCAGCTCCACGATCGCGGCCGGCACCATGTACGCGGGCAGCGTGCCCGCCAGCGCGGCACGCAGCGACTCCACCTCGAGCTGCGCGCCGGGCACCGGGACGGCGTAGGCCACCAGCTGGTCGCCGAGCTCGGTGGGCACCACCAGGACAGCCGCCTGGCTCACCGCCGGCTGCGCCAGCAGCGCCGCCTCGATATCGCCGAGTTCGATGCGCTGTCCGCGAAGTTTCACCTGGAAGTCGGTGCGGCCCAGGTATTTCAGGACACTCGGCGCGCTCCAGGCCACCAGGTCACCGGTCCGGTACATCCGTTCGCCCGTGCCGAATGGGTTGGCCACGAACCGTTCGGCGGTCAGATCCGCGCGCCCCAGATAGCTGCGGGCCAGCTGATCACCGGCGAGGTAGAGCTCACCGGTGACTCCGGCCGGTACCGGCCGCAGGCGCGCGTCCAGCACGTACAGGCGGCTGTTCCAGATCGGCGAGCCGATCGGCAGACCGCCCTGCTCGTCGCCGGTCGCGAGCCAGGTGGTGACGGCGACCGCGGTCTCGGTCGGCCCGTACACGTTGAGCACGGACGCGTCGCAGACCGCGCGCACCGCAGCCACCGTCTCCGCGGGCAACAGCTCGCCGCCGACGATGATGTGCCGCAGCGTCGCGATAGCACCGGGGGGCGTATGGGCGGCGAATACCGCGAGCATCGACGGCACGAAGTCGGTGACGGTGACCTGCTGCGCCGCAATGGTTTCCGCGATGTAGGCGGCGTCGCGATGGCCGTCAGGGGTGGCCATCAGCAGCTTGGCGCCGAGCCGCAGCGGAATGAAGTAGCCCCACATCGAGGCGTCGAAGGTGAAGGCGGCCTTCTGCAGGTACACGTCGTCGGCATACAGCGGGTACCGAGACTGTATCCAGGCCAGATGATTGCCGATGGCCCGGTGCGAGACCGCGACACCCTTGGGCCGTCCGGTGGAGCCGGAGGTGAACAGCACATACGCCAGGCTCTCCGAGCGCACCGGCCGCAGCAGCTCTCCCGCCGCCAGCGGGGCAGCGGCGAATCCGTCCAGATCCGCGGTGTCGATGTGCAGCAACGGAATTCCGTCCGGCACCGGCACGGCGTCCGCGGTCGTGGTGAGCACGCAGACCGGCCGCGCCGCGGTCAGCACGTGCTCGACGCGATCGGCCGGATGATCCGGGTCAACGGGCACGTACGCACCGCCCGCGGTGAGGATCGCGTACATGCCGACCACCAGATCCAGCGACCGCCGGATCGCGAGGCCGACCAGCGATTCGGCGCCGACACCCTGCGAGATCAGCAGGCGGGCAAGGCGATTCACCCGGTCGTCGAGTTCCCCGTAGGTGAGCTCGGCGCCCTCGTAGGCCACCGCGACCCGATCCGGATGCGCCGCGACCGCGCGGCGATAGCCGTCCAGCAGCAGCTCGGGTTCGACCGCATGACCGGTCTCGTTCCACTCCAGCAGGACGCGATCGCGCTCGGCGTCGGCCAGCATGATGTCGATATCGCCGACCGGCACGGCGGCATCGCCGAGTAGTGCCTCCAGCACCCGGTTCAGCCGTGCGGCAAAGGATTCCACCTCATCGGCGCGGAACCGTTCGCCCTGATACTTGTACGTCAGCTCGATCGTCGAGGTCGCGGTCACCAGCACCGTCAACGGGTAGTGCGTATCATCGCTGGTGCCGACACCGGTTACCGACATGCCGTCGATGGCACTGGCCGCGGTGATCGCGTCCCGGTCGATCGGGTACGACTCGAAAACCAGCAGGGTGTCGAATTGTGCTCCGGCACCGGCGATCCGCTGGATATCGGTGAGACCCAGATAGTGGTGGTCGAGCAGCTCGGCCTGCTCACGCTGCAGCGACTGCAAGAACTCGCCCACCGCCAGCCCGCCGTCGATCCGCACACGCACCGGCAGCGTATTGATGAACAAGCCCACCATCGACTCGACACCCGGCAGCTCGGCCGGACGGCCGGACACGGTGGTGCCGAACACCACATCATCGCGACCGGTGAGCCGCCCGAGCAGGATGCCGAGGGCCGCCTGCACCAGGGTGTTCACGGTGACGCCGAATTCAGCGGCCCGCTCGGTGATCCGGCGGGTGCGATCGGCGTCGATCTCGGTGACCACCTTGCCGATCTCGTGACGTTCGACCGTGCGCGGTTGGGGCGCGAACTGGGTCGGCTCGTCCACACCGGACAACGCCTGCGCCCATGCCCGCTCCGAATCCGCCCGATCCCGGCCCGCCAGCCAGCTCAGGAAGGTGCGGTAGGAGGGCACCCGCGCCAGTGCGGACCGATCGCCCCGAGTCGCGTAGAGCACCAGCACATCTCGCATCAGCAGCGGCATCGACCAGCCGTCGAGCAGGATGTGGTGGGAGGTGACCACCAGATGCCACTGCTGTCGCTCGGTGCGGTACAGGGTAAATCGAATCAGCGGCGCCACCGACATGTCGAAGCGGGTTTCGCGCTCCAACGCGACCTGCCGTTTCAATTCCGTCAACCGCTCGGGCTCGGACAGCTCCGTCAGATCCACCGAACGCCATGGCATTTCGGCCCGGTCCAGGACAACCTGCACGGCGCGGCCGTCGGCGCTGGCGACGAACGCGGTCCGCAAGTTCGGGTAGCGGTCCAGAATGGCCTGCGCCGCTGCTCGCAGTCGCTCGACCTCCACATCGCCGGTCAGGTCCACCACAGTTTGGGTGGTGTAGACATCGACGCTCGACTCGGTGAGCAACGCGTGGAACAGCAGCCCGGACTGCAATGGCGCGAGCGGCCACACATCCGACAGCGCCGGGTAATTCCGTTCCCACACCTCGATATCCGACTGGGTGGCCGTGACCAGCGGCAGATCCGACGGCGTCAGCCCACCGGCATCCGGGCGCCGAGCGTGCTCGGCCAGTGCGCGCAGCGCCCCGACCCACAGATCGGCGAACTCCTGCGCCCGCTCCCGCGACAACAACCCGCGCGTGAAGGCGAACGACGCACCCAGCTGCGGTCCGTCGGCACCGTCGGTGACGATCGCATTGATGTCGATCACGCCGTTGGCGGGCATATCCGGATCCAGCTCGGCATCCAGCTGTCCCAGATCCCCGACCGGCACCCACCCCACCGCACCGAGCTGCGCGGGAATCTCCCCCGTCGACATCCGGCCCAGGTAGTTGAAGCTGATCTGGCAGGCACCGCCCGATTCCGCGGCGGTGCTCAGCTGTCCGGCGGTCTCGGGATTCAGGTACCGCAGCAGACCATAGCCGAGGCCCTTGTCGGGGACCGCGAGCAACTGCTCCTTCACTGATTTCACGATGTCGCCCAGGGCTTTTCCGCCCGCGAAGGCATCGGCGAGATCGGCGCCCGCGAGATCGAGCCGGAGCGGGAACGCACTGGTGAACCAGCCGACGGTCCTGGACAGATCCGCGCCGGGGACGAGCCCCTCTTCGCGGCCATGGCCTTCCAGCTTGACCAGCGCGGCGCCGCCCGTGCTCTCGCCGCGCCACTTGCTCACGGCCAGCGCCAAAGCCGACAGCAGGCCGTCGTTGACACCACCGCGATACCGGCCCGGGATCGCGGTCAGCAGCGCATCGGTCACCTCGGCGGACACCGTCACCTCGACGCGATCGACGGTGGCGAAGGTATCCACCGCCGGATCGAACGCACGAGTACCGAGCAGCGGGTCGTCGGTACTCGAAACCTGTTGCCAGAAAGGCAGTTCCGCGATCCGCACCGGATCGTGCGCCGCGTCGCGCAGCGCGTGCGCCCAGCGCCGCATCGAGGTTCCGTTGGCGGGCAATGCCACCGACTGCCCCGCGGCGAGTTGCGACCAGGCCATCGCCAGATCCGGAATCAGAATCCGCCAGGACACCCCGTCGACCACGATGTGGTGCGCGACGACCAGCAGGACATCGCGGCGGCGGCCCCCCTGCGGGAAAGCGAACCAGACGCACTGCACCATGACCGCATTCGCCGGATCGAGTCGGCCGAGCGCCGCGTCGTACTCCACGCTGGCCCGCCGCGACAACTCCGCATCGTCGATATCGACGGGCAGCTCGACCCGATGCACCAGCGCGTCGACATCCACCGCGCCGGGCGCCAACGTCTCGAAGATCCGGGCGGTGTCCGAGGTGGCTTCGCGCAACCGAGCGCGCAGCATGTCATGGTGGTCGAGGACCGCGCCGATGGTCGCGACCAGCGTCTCCCGATCGATGCCGTCGGGCACTCGCAGCGCCATCGACTGCGAGAACCGCTGATACGACGAGTCACTCGGCAGCATCGCCGACATGATCGGCAGCAAGGGCAGCTCGCCGACGCCACCACCGGGCAGTTCCGCGAGTTGTTCCACCTGGACCGCGTCGGCCGACGTGGCGATCTCGGCCAATGCCGCGACCGTGCGATGTTCGAATACCGCCGCGGCGGTGAAGACGACACCGCGCGCTTTGGCCCGCGAGACCAGCTGGATCGACAGGATCGAATCGCCGCCCAATGCGAAGAACGAATCGTCGCGACCGATGCGCTCGACACCGAGCAATTCGGCGAATACCTCGGCGATGGCCTCCTCGACCGGTGTCTGCGCCGCGCGGAACTCGCGCGCAGCGAAGACCGGCTCGGGCAGTGCCGCGCGGTCGAGCTTGCCGACCGGGGTCAGCGGGATCTCATCCAGCACCACGAAGGCGGCCGGAATCATGTACGCGGGCAGCGACTCTCCGAGGAATTCGGCGAGCGCCTCGGTGTTCACTCGGGCCCCGGTCTTGGGCAGCAAATAGGCCACCAGCGCGGTCGCACCCGAGGGCAGGGTCTTGCCAAGGGTCGCCGCGAAGTCGATATCCGGGTGGCCGGTGAGCGCGTTATCGATCTCGCCGAGCTCGATACGGAAGCCGCGAATCTTCACTTGGAAGTCCGACCGACCCAGGTATTCGATGACGCCGCCCTCCGGGGCGCCGGATTCGGTGCGCCGCACCAGATCCCCGGTGCGGTATAGTCGCGCGCCCGGATTGCCGATATCGGCGCCGAACGGGCTGGCCACGAACCGCTCCGCGGACAGGCCCGGCCGCCCGAGATAGCCCTGTGCCAGCGCGGGACCCGACAGGTACAGCTCGCCGATCACCCCGGCGGGCACCGGACGCAATCGCGAATCCAAGACGAACGCACCGATACCGGCAATGGCCGTACCGATCGTGATCGGCTCACCCGGCACCAGCGGCGGTGTACCGGTGGCCAGAATCGTCGCCTCGGTGGGGCCGTAACCGTTGTGGAACGCCCGCTCGCCTGCCCAGCGGCCGACCAGTTCCGGCCCGAACTTGTCACCGGCCACGACGACGACCCGTAGCTCGTCCAGGCCGTCCGGTTCCACCGATTCCAGGGCGGCCGGGGTGATGAGCATGTGGGTCACGCGCTCACGCCGCAGCAGATCCGCGAGTTCGGCCCCGCCGAAGACCGTCGGCGGCGCGATCACCAGTGTCGCACCGGCCGAAAACGCCAGCAGGAGCTCGAGCACCGAAACGTCGAAGTTGGGCGAGCAGACGTGCAGGACCCGTGACTCCCCCGTCACCCCGTACTGCTCGCGCTGCGCGGCGACCAATCCGGCCAGGCCGCCGTGCGTGACCACGACGCCCTTGGGCCGTCCAGTCGATCCCGAGGTGTAGATGACGTAGGCGGGGTGCCGCTCGTCCAGCCGACGGACCCGGTCGGCGTAGGAGATCGGATGGGCCGGGCGTTCGGCGATGCGCCCGGCGTGCGCCGGGTCGTCGAGTTCGATCCAGTCCGCCGTCGTGCCGAGCACGGACCGGTGCGCGGTGGTGGTCAACCCGAGTACGGCACCGGAGTCGGCGAGGATGTGCGCGATACGGTCGGCCGGGTATGCGGGATCCACGGGTACATATGCGGCGCCGGTCTTCGCGATCGCCCATACGGCGAGCACGGACTCGATACTGCGCGCGATACCGATCGCCACCACATCACCCGCGCCGACTCCGTGTTCGATGAGTTCGCGCGCCAACCGCGACGACAATTCGTCGAGTTCGCGGTAGGTCAGCTGCCTGGCATCGGACGGATCGCTCGAGGCGTTGAACCGGATGGCGACGGCGTCGGCGGCGGACTCCACAGCGGCCGCGAGCAAATTCCCGAAGAGTAGACCCACTCGGCGACGACTACCCCGTGCGGAACGACGATCCCTTGCCATTTCCGGTACTACACCTCTCACCTATTGCGTGCCTAAACGCCGCACCCGCATAATGGAACGCACGTACTTCACTAACGGACCGCTATGCCGCCGCGAGCCAAGCGTTCGAGTTTACAAGAGCGAACTTGTCTCATATCCCCAAGAGCGGGAATCTGTTACGACATTCGCTCGAAGAGACGCGATCGGCTTCACAACACGGCCTGTGACAGCCTAGGTGAAGGTGCGCCGTGACGGTCCCGTCCCCGGCCACCACCCTCGAATCGGTACGATTTCGCTATCACGGCCATGGGACACGACCCCTCGAGCCTCCCTCGCGCAAACGGAATCGCCGCTGTCGATCAGTACCCGCCGACAACCGTGTTCGCACCATCGGCGCAGATAACCGGCCGATGACCGGCGACGCCATTCGTCGAGTAGTCCGACCTACGACCGGACCGTTCGTCACCGGTAAACGTGATTTCCGCAGCATTTCGGTGGAGGCCGGTCCGCCGCCGCAAGTCGACGTGACTGTTGTCACAGCGATCAGCCGAAGTGGTAGAGCTCGAAACCGACGGCGCGCGCGGCGGGAAAACCGGGCCTCTGGGCGGTCGCCATGTCGACGATCGCGCGCACCTGGTCGGCAACCGGCTCGGGGCTGAGCGCCTCGAGATAGCGGCGGTGCTCGGCCAGCGAGGCGGCGGCCAACTCGATGGTATCGGTGACATCGACGGCGTGGGTGGCGTTCGGACCGACCAGCGCGCCCAGCCGGGGCGACCACGGGGGCTCGGTGAGATCCGGAAAAATCCACTCGTTGCCCGCGTCGGAGATCGCATCGAGGGCGGCGCGGCCGACCGCGCGATGGTCGGCGCTATTGGTGTAGCCGGGCGCCCAGGTGTCGCCGAAATTGAACAGCACCACGAATTCCGGACGATGGCGGCGAATAGCGGCGGCCAGGTCACGACGTAGCGCCAGGGTTTGTTCGACGCGGCCGTCCGGATAGCCCAGGAATTCCACCTCGCGCACCCCGACCACCCCGGCGGCGGCGATCTCCTCGGCCTCGCGCAGCGGTCCGGCCTCGGCGGGCGCCATGCCCGCGATCCCGGCCTCGCCCGAGGTCACCAGGACATACCGAATGTCCTTACCCTGCCCCGTCCACCGGGCCACCGCGGCGGCCGCACCGTATTCGATATCGTCCGGATGCGCCACGATGACGAGACCACGCTGCCAATCCTCGGGAACATGTTCCACACGAGTCATTCAAGCAGAACCGCGAACACGGGTGGGCTGTGCGCTGTCCGCTACGGGCGGCGCACAGCCCACCTCTGGCATCCGCGGCTCCCGAAGTCCCGGCGGGCCCGCGCAGGAGGCTACAGCTTGCTCACGGTGGAGTTGTCCGAACCCGCGACCGCCTTGTACAGCAGGTAGAGCCCGAACACGACAGCGCTGATCACCAAAATCGGGAACAGCCCCTTGATCAACGCACCGATGATGGCGAGCGCGATCCAGACGACCGCGACGATACCGATGATTTTCCACAACATGCCAGCCTCCAGAAGGACTCGGGCGAACCGTCATCCGACGATCCGACACCTCAATGCTGGCAGCCCGATAGCGATAAATCACCAGATCAGCACCGATATCCGGGTGAAGATCAGGGTTCACCCTGACATCGGATCCGCACCCGTACCTCGGCCCGCTTTCCGAATTATCAAGTGCGACACCGGAAAACATCCATGTTGTCCGGGCTGGCGCACCTGCGACACTGAAGGCTGTCCGATCGTATGTTCTCCGAACCTTAAGGGGTCACCCATGACCAGGTACGCACACTATGTCGGCAGTCTTCCTGCGGATCTGAGTCGGGCGACGACGCTGTCCTGCAGTGGTTTTCCGACCGCACCGCGGGCTGGCCGGTCACTGCCCTCCCCTGCGATCTCGACCCCGACTGGATCATGGACTATCTGCTGACCCGCAAACAGCATTCCGATGTCTTCGAGATCGTCCAGACGGGCGGATACGCCGATTACAGCGACTTCCCCAGTTATGGCCTGCGATCCGGCCAGAAGCTCGAAGTACGGCACGTGTCGATGGACCGTGTCGAGCGCATCGGCGAGGTGGTGGCCGCGTTCGAATCATTGCAGCGCGAGCGGCCGGAGTTGACCGATACGAAAGTGCAGATAAGCCTGCCGAATCCACTGGATCTGGCCATGTTCGTCTTCGCGGGCGCGGCCGTATCCGGCGGACTGCCGGTCGGAAAGGCGTTGCGGCACTTCGATCTCACGGTCGCCGCGTTGCGGCAGCTGCCGGTATTCACCGAAGCGGTGGTGCAGGAAGTATCGCAAGTGCTCGCTCGGCACGGCGACCGTATCGTCTGGCAGCTGGAGTCCCCCTTCGCGCTGTTGAGCATGGTCAAAGCGACACAACTGGGTTCACGATGGGCGTTGGCCCCACTGGTGGCGCGACAGCTCGCCGGCGTTCTCGGGCGACTGCACGAGATCGGCGCCGAAACCATCGTGCACCTGTGCTACGGCGACTATCGGCACGAGAGCCTGCTGGCCCCGCGCAGTGTGGCGCCCGCCGTGTCCCTGCTCAATCACGCTGGGCGACTATTGGATCGGCAGGGGGCGCCACTGCCCCCGGTGCATATTCCGTGTGCGTACGGCTCCGAGCCCGCGCCGTTGGAACCCCGCTTCTACGCTCCCTTGCGATCACTCGCACCCGACCGGCGAGTGATCGCGGGTGTGGTGTCCACGGATTCGGTCGAGAACAGCGACCGAGCGCGCGCGCTTTTCGAGGCGGCGTTGGGTCGCAACGCCTTCGGCGTCGCCACCGCGTGCGGACTCGGACGATGCACCCCCGAAGTCGCCCGGTCTGGTTGCCCGACGACCAACCGGTCCTCATCAGCCTCACCGGCTGCAATAACGACCCCGCGATTCGCGGCGACGACGACGCCGACGGACGACGTCTCGGCAATCGCTCGCACCTGGCGTGGAGCGCCGGGCCGCACGCCTGCCCGGCCAAAGGCGTTGCCTACCTGACTGTTCAGTACGCTATCGATCAGCTCTTCGACGCCCTTCCCGATATCCAACTCGCGGTGCCCGAGCAGCAGCTGGTCTGGCGGCCGGGTCCTTTCCACCGTGCGATGGCGGCCTTCCCGGTCGTTTTCACACCGACCGCGCCGATGAAAATCATGTAGATGCCGGCCACCTGGCGCAGGGGCGAGATCGACGGTCTCGGCCCTGCGCTCGGTGGTTCACAAATCTCAGGGAAGCGGAAACTCCGGGAACGGAGCGGACTTCGGGAAGGCCACCGGCAGTGCGGTCAGCGCGCGGTGGAACGGTCCGGTGCGCCAGCCGAGTTCGGCGGCCGGACCGGCCAATTCGAGCTCGGGCAGGGCATCGAGAAGCTGATCTATCGCCTCCTGGGCAATCAGATAGGAGGCGTCCTGCGCCGGGCACATGTGCGGTCCGGCACTGAAGGCCAGGTGTGACCGATTGCCATCGCGCTCGACGCCGTCGACGGCATTGACGGTCGGATCGCTGTTGCATGCCGCCATGCTGATGACGACCGGCTGGTGGGCGGGCAGCCACACGCTATTGAGCAGGATCGGTTGGCGGGGATAGGAAATGCAGTAATTCGCCAGCGGCGGGTCGGTGAACAGCACCTCATCCAGCGCGTCGCGGGTCGACAGACTACCGCTGTGCATGCCGGCGGCGAACCGATCGTCGGTCAACATCAGCCGCAAGGCATTGCCGATGAGGTGGACCAGCGGCTCGACCCCGATCGCGTAATACGTCACCAGCTGCTGGATCACCTCTTCATCGGTCAGACCGCTCGGGTGACGCATCAATCGAGTCGTGATGTCGTCACCGGGCACCTCCCGCTTGCGATCGATGTGCATGCGCAGCGCCTCGTACAGCAGGCGATCGCCCGCACCGATCTCGGCCCCGGCATCGAACATGTCGTCCAGCGCCGCCGCGATCCGCGCGCCGATATCGGAATCGATGCCCAGCATGGTGTTCACCGCGGTGAACACCAGGGGAAATACATAGCGCTGCAACACATCCGCGTGCCCGTCGGCACAGAATGTGTTGATCAGCGGGATCGCGATCTGCTCGATCACCGCGTGCATGCCGAGCAGATTGACGTCACTGATCGCCGCGCTGGTGGACTCGCGATAGCGCTTATGTTCCGGCCCGTCGGTGCGCAGGGCATTCTCTCGGCGCTTCATCATGCCGAGTACCGGACAGTCGGCCGGGATCTTCCGCTCCCAGGACCGAGGATCCGCCGGAAAGTGGTCCGGATCGGTCAGAATGCGGACGGCGGTGTAGTAGCCGATTACCAATGTGGCGGGTACGCCCGGGGCGAGATCCACCGGCACCAGCGAACCGAACTGCTTGCGCATCCGCGCGTAGGCCTGGTGCGGGTCGGCGGCGAACTCCGGGGTGTACATCATGATGCGCGGCCCGGCCCCGAAGCCTGGTGAGCCGCCAACCGAGGAGCGTGATTCGGGGGGATGTGTGTGCGTTGCCACAGTTGAACTCCGAACTTTTGAAAGCTAAAGAACCTTGACAATCGAGCAGACCCGGCACTGGCCTCGGTTACGTCACAGCAGCGAGCTTCGGCAGGTTGATGACAACGGATTACGAACAAACTCCCTCGCACGACTTCAGTCGTGCCGATCTACCCCACTTGGGCAGCATGTGTGGTGCGGGTCGTGAGCTTCCCGCCGGTTCTGCTCACGATCCAAATCCGTTGCCCCAGACCAGTTCTTGCGTGTCCGCGATTATGATAGCGACCACTCATGAGACGCGCAGCCCAACACCCTTTCGAGCAGGCATTCGCCCGGGTTCAGCCGATCAGAACTGCGCCGGTGATGGTCATTCGGCTCCTGTCGGGCCTCACAGCAACATGTAGGGGTCAGCGTGCCGGCCGCCGGGTCGATCGAGTAGCAGGTGATCACAGTGGATTCCCGCGAACACGACACAGTCGGATCCGATGCCATTCGAGTATCGGTTGATTTCCAAACAGTGTTGGACCGGCATCGTGCGCCGGACCTAATCTCCAGAGAAATCAGCGATTTCCGTTGCCAGGAGGACATCCGTGTCGCAGCTATCCGCCGAGGAATTGGGACCCGCGCTCGGGCGCGGATTGCTCTCCTTCCCGGTCACCCATTTCGACGCCGAACTGAACTTCGACGAGCAGGCCTATCGGGAGCACATCAGCTGGCTGTCCCGATACGAAGTCGCGGGCCTGTTCGCCGCCGGTGGCACGGGCGAAGGCTTCGCCCTGACCGGTGCGGAGATCGATCGCGTGGTGCGCGCCGCGGTGGCCGAGACCGCCGGGCGAGTTCCGGTCGTCGCACCCGCGACGGCGGGCACCAGAATGGCGCTGGAACAGGCGCGGGCCGCCGAGGCCGCGGGAGCGGACGGAATCCTGCTGTTGCCGCCGTACCTCGTAGAGGCATCGCCGGATGGCCTGGTCGAACACGTGGCCCAGGTGTGCGCGGCGACCTCGCTCGGCGTGATCTTCTACAGCCGCGCCAACGCCACCTGCGACGATGTGACCGTGGCGCGGATGGCCGAGCGCAGCCCGAACCTCATCGGCTTCAAGGACGGCGTCGGAAATATCGAGTCGATGACGCGGATTTACGCCCGCATGGGTGACCGGTTGACCTACATCGGCGGCCTGCCCACCGCGGAAACGTTCGCACTCCCCTACACCGAGATGGGGGTGAGCACCTATTCCTCGGCGATCTTCAATTTCGCCCCCGAATTCGCGCTCGATTTCTATCGCGCGGTCCGCGCCCGCGATCACGCGACCGTCTATGCGCACCTGCGCAATTTCGTCATTCCCTACCTTGACATCCGCGACCGCCGACCCGGGTACGCGGTATCGATCATCAAGGCCGGTCTCACCGCGGTCGGCAGACCATTCAGCCGGGTCCGCCCGCCGCTCACCGACCTCACCGAGGCCGAGCTGACCGAGTTGACCACCCTCGTGAAGACGATCGCCTGACCTGAAAGACCCCCACCATGGACTCCCCCATTCGCGACCGAATCACCGGCGTCAAGATCTCCTCGGTCACCGTGCCCCTGCCCACCGGCATCAGCGATGCCAAGGTGCTGACCGGTCGGCAGAAACCCATGACCGAAGTGGCCGTGCTCGTCGCCGAGATCACCACCGAGGCCGGACTCGAAGGCATCGGCATCAGCTACTCCAAGCGCGCGGGCGGGCCCGGCCAGTTCGCACATGCCCGCGAGATAGCGCCCGTGCTGCTGGGTGCGGACCCCAGCGATATCGCCAAGATCTGGGACAAACTCATGTGGGCGGGCGCGTCGGTCGGCCGCAGTGGGCTGTCGGTGCAGGCGATCGCCGCCTTCGATGTCGCCCTGTGGGATCTGAAGGCCAAGCGTGCCGGGTTGCCGCTGGCGAAACTACTCGGCGCCCACCGCGATTCGGTGCGCTGCTACAACACGTCCGGCGGGTTCCTGCACGCCTCGATCGAAGAGGTCGTCGACCGTGCCACGGCATCGCTGGAACACGGCATCGGCGGCATCAAAATCAAGGTCGGACACCCCGACAACGCCGTCGACCTCGCCCGTCTCACCGCCGTGCGCGAAAAGCTCGGCGACCGTGTGCCGTTGATGGTCGATGCCAACCAGCAGTGGGACCGCCCCACCGCCCGCCGTATGTGCCGGGCCTTCGAACCATTCGGGTTGGTGTGGATCGAAGAACCCCTCGACGCTTACGACTTCGACGGCCACGCCCAACTCAGCGCCACGTTCGACACCGCCATCGCCACCGGTGAAATGCTCACCAGCGTCGCCGAACACACCCAACTCATCGCTGCCCACGGCGCCGACATCGTGCAGCCGGACGCACCACGGGTCGGCGGCATCACCCAATTCCTGAAGGTGATGGCCCTGGCCGACAGCCAAAACCTACAAATGGCACCACATTTCGCGATGGAAATCCATATCCACCTCGCCGCCGCCTATCCCAGACAACCCTGGGTCGAACACTTCGAATGGTTCGACCCCCTCTTCAACGAACGCCTCGACATCAGCGACGGCCGCATGCACCTCTCCGGACGCCCCGGCCTAGGCATCACCCTCAGCGACCAGGCCCGCGCCTGGACCATCGCCGAACACACCATCCACTCCTGACCCACCGCACGCCACTGAGAAGGTGCTGGTCAAATGCTCACCTGGTATCTGTGGCGGCAATCGGCCCGAGAGACCTGCGCCACCAATACATGGTGAGCGTCTGTCCGATTTTGGGCCCCGGGGCTCGGGGCGTCAGTTCCAGTTGTCGATCTTGACGTCGTGCGGGTCCGGCGCACCTTTTCCGGTCTCCACCAGCGACTTCAGGCTCAGCAGGAAGACCGCCCACTTGGTGCTGCAATGGTGCATGAATTCCACCGGCTCCTTCCAGCCTTCGTGGTTGAAGAGCACGACGGTATAGTCGTCTACCTGTTGCAGGCTCCAATCCACGTGGGTGCCGACCCATTCTTCAGGACCCTCGACCACTTCCCACAGCACGTGCCGGTCCGCGTCGAGTTCGAGGACCTTGATATCGAATCCACCGGCAACGAAACGGAATTCGAGCACGTCGCCGACGTCGCTGCCTTTGCCCGTAGTGTTGGTCGCCCACCAACCGGCCAGCCCGTCGACGGTGGTCAGGGCTGAATAGACCTGGGCCGTCGGCGCTTTGACCGCGATCCTGTGCAAGATATCCACCATTTTCGAATCCTCTTTCCAGTGTCGGTTTTTCACTGCTGCTGATCTTTTGTGCGCTGAATCGCCTCGGCGATCCGCTTGATGCGCCGGAGCCTGGCATCCCACGCCGCCCCGACCGAGGACAACTGCGCGACCGCGCGGGCCAGCTGTGCCTCATCCACCCGGTACCTGCGCTCCCGCCCGGCGGGCGTGGCATGCACCAGACCGACGCGGTCGAGCACACCCAGATGTTTCGCGATGGCCTGCCGTGTCACCGGCAGCTGCTCACTGAGGCTGGTGGCCGTACCATCGCCGGCCGCCAGGAGCAGGTCGAGCATCCGCCGACGGGTCGGATCTCCGACCGCGGACCACAGGTCGTCGTCGACGGTAGTGGTCACCGGGTCGACACCAACCGCGCGATGTACTGCCCGAGTTGCGGAACGAACCTGTCCCAACCAGCGGCGTGATCGCTGTAGACCTCCGCCAACTTCGCTGCCTCCCAACCCATCTCGCGGAACCCGGTCTCAGTGAGCCGAATCCTGGTACCCGCGCCCGACGGAGTGAGCTCGAAGGTGACCAGTAGCGAGTCGGCGAGGTCGGCCGAGCCTTCTGGATAGCACCAGCGGAACGAGAACAGTCGGGGCCGCTCGACGGTCACGACCGTGATCGGAGCGACATGTTCCCGATCGCCGAAGACGAGCTCACCGACCGCGCCGGGAGTCGCATCGAAATCGGCCGCGTCGGACCACCATTCGGAAATGTGTTCCGGGCTGCTGACTACCTCGAAGACCACCTCGGGTGAGGCGTCGACATGGATCTCGCGTTCGATGCTGCCGTACTCCATATTCTCCCCTTCATATGCAACGATTGGTTGCACATCACGCTAGTCGACCATCCGCAGTAATGCAACCATCGGTTGCGCATCGGCTGATCGGGGCCCGGGCGGCGGAACCCCGGCAAGACCATCACGCATGGTCAGCCGGGTTTGGGCGGTGGCTCAGACGTTCAGCCCGGGTTTGGTGACATAGCCGTATTGGAAGGCGAACAGGCCATCGAGGGCGACGAGCCACCGCAAGGTACTCACCAGTGGCACCGGGAGTGTGTACGCGTGCACGACCCGCACCGCGACGCCCCGCCAGAGTCGAAGATCGTCACCTTCGCCGGTCAAATCCCCTGTGTGGGAGGCGAAGTGGGCATGTGCCGGTCGGCTACCTCGGTGAGGGCCTGTGCCCACCCGTCGAGGCGATCCGCCGCGTCCCGCAGATCGGCGACAATGGTGTCGAAATTGTGCCGCAGTACCGCACTTTCGGGAACCGCGAGAATCCGTGCCGCCGCGGCGACCACCTGTTCGTATTCGGCGACGCCGCTATCGAGGCGGCCGAGCGCGAATTGCATATTCTCGGTAAGCCCGACGGCGGCAGCGGATTTCGAGCGGCCCATGGCACCGAATGCCTGCTCCATCGCGGTGATATCGGCGGCCAGCGCATGCAATGCGGCTGCGCCCGAGCCCGCGGTTTCGATCATGTCGGCGATTTCGTCTTCGGGGAGCCGATTCGAGCGGGCGATCTGCGTGCCGAGGCCGTGTAAGGCCTTTTCCGCACGAACCAGACGAGAAATCGGTCCACGCGCACAGGACCACGGCGGTGGTTGTTTGCGCGGAACGAAGGCGGCAAGCGGCAGCGGCGCGCTTCGCATTTGAAGGTAGCGGCGGGCGCTCAATGCGGTGCCGGTAACCAGCGCCACCGCTCCCCCGGCGACCACGACCACGGCCCATACCGGTGCCGAAATCACCATCAGCCCAACGGTTCCCGCAGTGGTGAGACCGCCGACCGCGCCCAGTTGGAAACTACGCCGACGGGCCCGGCGACGCTTGCGTAACTCCCGCTCGCGCGGATCCGCCCAGCGCCGTACGGCCACCAGCGCATGCTCGCCGACCTCGCGCAGGTTGTCGGGCAAGCTCCCCGGCTGTGGTGCCAGAACCGCCTGTGCGCGCACCAGCGCCACACCGCGACGACGACCACCCTTACCTTGTTCGCGAGGTCCCTGCGGGCTCATCGCTCTCCTTCAGGGCACGCGTTCGGCGTCGCGACCAGCGGTGGACGGACAGGCAGGGCCCGAGCATGACCGACGGCCGACCCACCAGGTACCCGTGCCATCACTTCCACCGAACCAGTCCTCGCAGAACAGTATCTACTTCGAACGACGGCGCTACTGCTGCGCGGTCTGGCCCTTGTGCATCTGTGGCTGCGGCTGCGCCGGATTCGCCTGCGCCGCACCCGGACCGATCGCCGGCGCGGTCGCGCCACCGGCGGGCAGCGCATCGCCGCGCATCGAGGCACGGATCTGCTCCAGCTTGCTGTGTCCGGCCATCTGGATGCTGGCCTGCTGCACCTCGAGCATCCGCCCCTGCACCGAATTGCCCGCGAGTTCGGCGGCGCCCAGCGCATTCGCGTAGCGACGCTCGATCTTCTCGCGCACGGCATCCAGGCTCGGCGTGGTGCCGGGCGCGGACAGCGTCGAATCCATCTGCTGCAGCGATGCGGAGACCTGCTCCTGCATCTTGGCCTGCTCCAGCTGGCTGAGCAGCTTGGTGCGCTCGGCGACCTTCTGCTGCAACAACATCGCGTTCTGCTCGACCGCCTTCTTGGCCTGCGCCGCCGCCTGCAGCGACTGGTCGTGCAGCACCTTGAGATCCTCGACGGCCTGCTCGGCGGTGACCAACTGCGCCGCGAATGCCTCGGCGGCGTTGGTGTACTGAATCGCCTTCTCGGTATCACCGGCCGCGGCGGCCTGATCGGCCAGCATGACGGCCTGGCGCGCGTTGGCATTGAGCTTCTCGACATCGTCGAGCTGACGGTTCAGCTTCATCTCCAGCTGCCGCTGGTTACCGATGACCGATGCGGCCTGCTGCGAGAGGGCCTGATGCTGACGCTGAGCTTCCTCGATAGCCTGCTGGATCTGGACCTTCGGATCCGCATGCTCCTCGATCTTCGAATCGAAGAGGGCCATCAGATATTTCCAGGCCTTGACGAACGGATTAGCCATCGATTGATCCCGCCTCCATAAGATGCGCCGCGCTTTACCGCGACTCTAGTGCGCGACCGTCACGCACGCGATATGTGCCTATCCTCCACCATGTGGCACCTGGGCCGGGCGAACCCGGCCCAACCGACGCCTAGTACAGAATCTATCCGTTTTCGGCACCGATTCGCAGCGTCGGCCGCGGACGCCATCTCTGCTCCGTCGATCAGTTGCTTTTCACCAGGACCAGCATGTCGGCCTTGGGCGCCGGAATGACGATCCGGGTGTCCTCGGCGATTTGCGGGCGGGCACCGGCCACCGACATCGTCGCGGTCGCGGGCTCCGGCGTGGCCTCGGCGGACTCGGCCGCGGCGGTCCGCTCCGCCTCGGGCGCATCGACGGTCTGGGCGGGCGCCTCGGCGGGCAGGCCATCGGCACCGGCCATGATCGTGCTCACATCCCAGAGCACCCGCGACAGCGGCACATCCAGAGCCGCGCAGATGGCGGCGAGCAGTTCGCTGGATGCCTCTTTGCGGCCACGCTCGACCTCCGACAGATATCCCAGGCTCACGCGCGCCGAGGTGGAGACCTCACGCAGGGTCCGGCTCTGGGCGAGACGAGCACGCCGCAAACTGTCCCCGATCGCCTCTCGCAGCAGCGTCATGTCGTTCTCCTTAGCTCCCAGTAACCGGTCCGCAGGGCGCCTGCCAGCGCTGCGCACGCCGTCCTTTCTGGCACAACGACGAACAGAGGCCGGTAGGTTCCCGCGGTGCCGAACCAGGTACCGAAGCACCCGGCCCAACTGACCCATTCGACCGACCTGCAAGCAGTCGCTAGCGGTCGCCTCCCACGATACGACGCAATTCCCGTACCGCGCTGTGAGTAGCGCCGATTCGGATCGCCCACCGGTCACCGTCCAGTTTCAGCCGCATGACCTCGGTATGCCCGGGCCCGGCCAGTCCCAGGAATACCGTGCCGACCGCATGTCCACCCTGGGATTCGGGTCCGGCAACGCCGGTCAATCCGATTCCCCAATCCGCACCGCAGCGCAGTCGCGCACCGACGGCCAACTCTGCTGCGGTGCTCGCGGCGACCGGTCCCTCGGTCGCTAGTACTTCGTTACTGACACCGGCGAGGCGATGTTTGAGTTCGGTCGCGTAGACGACCAAACCGCCGCGTAGCACCGCGCTGGCACCGGGCACTCCGGCGATGGTCGCCGCGAGCAGTCCCGCAGTCAGTGATTCCGCGGTCGCCACGGTCTGTCGCGCGGCACCTAGTTCGCGCACCAATTCGACGACGGGCGCTCCGGTTGTCAGCGGATCGGTCATGCGCCGCGCGTCCGGCCCGGACCTCCCGCGAGCCATACCCGCGCCGCCTGCCCCACGTAGTCGAGGCCGGTGATGACCGTCAGCGCGACGGCCACGTACATCAATGTCATGCCTGCGGTGGCGAATCCGCCGTGCAGCGGCAACAGCAGGACGGCGATCGCGACAGACTGCACCAGCGTCTTCAACTTGCCGCCTCGTCCGGCCGGAATCACCCCACGCCGCGCCACGATCAGCCGCAGCAGCGTGATTCCGATCTCACGACCGCAGATGACCAGGGTGATCCACCACGCCAGATCGCCGAGCATCGAAAGTCCGATCACCGCCGAACCGATCAGCGCCTTATCCGCGATCGGATCGGCGAGTTTGCCGAAATCGGTGACCAGACCGTATTTGCGTGCCAATTGCCCGTCGAACCGATCGGTGATCGCGGCGACGCCGAACAGTGCGGCGGCCGCGATCCGCCAGCCGGTCTGCTGGCCGCCGCCGGCGAACAGCGCCAACACGAATAGCGGAACCAGCGCGATGCGCAGCATGGTCAGCACATTCGCGATATTCATCAGCGGGACGACGGGATCGGACTGAGCGGGCTCGAGTCCGGTGCGGACCGCGGGTTCGGCCCAACGCCGACCGATCTCTTCGGGCTGCACGCTCACGCCTCCGCCTCGCTGGCGCTCGGCTCCGGCGCGCGCGTGCACGGCAGTGACATGGTTCGCTCGCTACGCTCCCGCAGAGCCTCCGCCCCGCCGACACTCGGCCCCGCCGCGCGCGTGCACGGCAGTGACATGGTTCGCTCGCTACGCTCCCGCAGAGCCTCCGCCCCGCCGACACTCGGCCCCGCCGCGCGCGTGCACGGCAGTGACATGGCTCGCTCACTACGCTCCCGCAGAGCCTCCGCCCCGCCGACACTCGGCCCCGGCGCGCAGGCCGCGACATGCGCCGCCACGAGGCTCGAACGCATGCCTAGGCGATGCGGTGAGCGGAGCGGGTGGATGTGCGGCACACGTTCAGAGTATCGGTAACCGGGCCGACTACTGTGCACCCCATGACCTCTCGGGGACCACTTGGTGGTTCGACTAGTGACGCGTATCCGGACGCGGCGGCCGCCGCTCACGAATCCCTACCCCTCGTGCGACGCGCCCGAACCTCCGATGTGCCCCAGATCAAGGCCCTCGTCGATGTCTACGCCGGTCGGATTCTGTTGGAGAAGAACCTGGTCACGCTCTACGAGGCGGTGCAGGAATTCTGGGTGGCCGAACTCGACGGCCGGGTGGTCGGCTGCGGTGCCCTGCACGTGCTGTGGGCCGATCTCGGCGAGGTGCGCACAGTCGCGGTCCATCCCGATGTCAAGGGGCATGGTGTCGGGCGGCTGATCGTGGAACGGCTGGTCGCGGTGGCCAGGGAACTCGAGCTCGGACGGCTGTTCGTCCTCACCTTCGAGGTGGACTTCTTCGGCAGGCACGGGTTCGTCGAAATCGACGGCACACCGGTGACCGCCGAGGTGTACGCGGAGATGTGCCGGACCTTCGATCCGGGCGTCGCCGAATTCCTCGACCTCAGCTATGTGAAACCGAACACCCTCGGCAATACTCGGATGTTGTTGAACCTCTGACCGGAACGGATCGATCGTGCCCATCTTCGCCGTGCATTACACCTACTCCGACGACGCCACCGTCGAGGGGCGTAACACCTTCCGCCCCGAACACCGGGCCTGGCTCAGCGGCCTGATCGATGCGGGTTCGCTGCTGAGCAGTGGCCGCTACCGGGACGGTTCCGGCGCACTGCTGCTGTTCCAGGTCGCGGACGAGGCCACCATCAAGGAACTGCTGCTACAGGATCCGTTCGCCCGCGAGAACCTCATCGCGGAGGTTCGCGCCGTGGAGTGGCTGCCGGCGACGGGCCCATTCGCTTCCTGACCGATCGGGTTGCCCGCCGGGTGTCATCGCTCGGCGGTCAGCGAACTTACGGCGACACGCCGCAGCAGGTGCGGGCGAATCCGAGCCGACCGACGCAGACTCCCCCGTATGCGCATATCCGTCGCGATTTTCGCGTCGATGTCGGTCGCAGCCATCGCACTCGCCACCTGCTCGACGGCGACCGATTTCGACAGTACGGCAAACTTGACGGTCGGGGATCGTCCATTGCTGCGACCGGGCCTGGTCGACCAGTCGAAATACCGCGGTGCCGACGGCTACTACTTCCGAACAGCGGATGGCGGCCTCGTGTGCGGCTTCCTCGACGAGCCGTTCGGACAGCCGAAACGGCCGGTGGGCTGCCAGGGCACGACCCAGCCCACGCCGCCGGCGATGCAGGCCTGCTGGAGCATCGACCCGAGCGCGGCCGCACTCGCGGTAGGCGAGAGCGCCGGATATCTCTGCGTAAACCGGGGCTTGTTCGTCGGCCCCACATCCGGTCCGAATGCGGACCAGCCGGTGCTGCCGGTCGGGTCGAGCCTGAGCGTGTACGGCTTCACATGCCAGGCCCAGCCCGTCGGAGTGACCTGCCGCAATGACGCGACCGGGCGTGGCTTCGAGATCGCACCCGAATACAACCGGGTGTTCTAATCGCCGACCCGGCTCTCTGCGGGCCGAGCCGCACCACGAGTCTCGAGCAGGCTCGCCACGGTCGCGATAAGCAGAATCCCGACAATCATACTCAGCGAGACCGGTGTGGAAATCTCCGGTACCTTGACGTGCTGACCACCGTTGACGAATGGCAGGGTGTTCTCGTGCAGTGCGTGCAGCACCAGTTTGACGCCGATGAACGCGAGAATCGCCGAAAGGCCGTAGGACAGGTAGATCAGGCGATCCAGCAGGCCGCCGATGAGGAAGTACAGCTGCCGTAAACCCATGAGCGCGAAGGCATTCGCGGTGAACACGAGGTAGGGCTGCTCGGTCAGACCATAGATGGCGGGGATGGAGTCCAGCGCGAACAGTAGATCCGCGAATCCGATCGCCAACAGCGCCAACAACAGTGGGGTGACCGCGCGCCGACCGTCGATCCGGGTCAGCAGTTTGTCGCCGTCGTATTCGTCGGTGGTCGGGAGCATCCGCTTGGTCAGCGCCACGATCCGGCTGTCGCGCTTGTCCTCCTGCTCGACCTCGTGTCCGCTCTCGCGCAACAGTTTCACGGCCGTATAGACCAGGAATCCGCCGAACAGATAGAACACCCAGCTGAACGTGCTGATCGCGGCCGCGCCGACGGCGATGAACACACCGCGCATGACCAGCGCCAGCACGATCCCGATCAGCAGCACCTTCTGCTGATAGATCCGCGGAATCGCGAAGCTCGACATGATGATGACGAAGATGAACAGATTGTCCACCGAGAGCGCCTTCTCGGTGACGAAGCCCGCGTAGTACTCGCCGGCGAAGGTCGAGCCCCACTTCCAGGCGACGAATCCGCCGAATACCACGGCCAGGCCGATATAGATCGCCGACCAGATGCCGGATTCCTTGAAGGTCGGATCGTGTGGTGTGCGGACATGGGCGAAGAAGTCGAAGACGAACAGACCCAGGATCACGGCGATCGTCAGGGTCCACTCGAGTGCGGTTACGTGCATGCGGGCTCCGGGTCGGCAATGCGTTCCATGACAGCAATCATGCCCGATTTGCCCGTTCTGTCCAGCTAGCGGAATAGTTGCGACCATGATCACCTGCGGGTCCGGCGACCGCCGTGTCACCTTCACGAGCATGCCCGACCACTACCGCGTCCCGAAAGAGGCGAACTGGGACGAGCGCCCGCCCGCACATATGGCGAGTGGCGGCCGAGCGAGCATCCGCAACGCCTTCCACTGCAGGCACGCCGACAACTCGCCGATAGGGCATAAATGGATTCGTCATCGCATCTGTCGGTGTTAGCGTTATCCAGAACGTAATCGGACCGGTAGTCGGAACCACGAAAGGTAAAGGCAATGACCAGCACCAAGGATGAGGGACTACGCTTCCTCGCCGGTGCCTGGCAATTGCGTTCGGGCACCCGACGGTCGATGTCGCGGCCGCGCCAGGCGAGCACCCGGAGCCGCCCCTGAGGTCTCGATTCGAGAAGGCCTGAAAAGGGGCCGCTCCAGGCGAAATATCCGCCACGGAGCGGCCCCTTTTGTTGTCCAGCGGATGTAGCTCAACTGGCAGAGCGACGATCTCCAAAGTCGTGAGCTGGGGGTTCGAGTCCCTCGATCCGTGCGCATAACTGCACAGTGAATTCGCGGCAGTACGTATTTCGAATTACTGGATTCGAATAATCCCGCTACCTACCGGTTTTGAACCCGTGTAGCTCAAAGGACAGAGCGGCATCCTCCGACGGCGCAGGTCGGTGGTTCGATCCCGCCCACAGGTACCAAAACCATTCCCTCGTAGCCCAATTGGCAGAGGCACCGGACTTAGAATCCGGTTGATGCGAGTTCGAATCTCGCCGAGGGAACCAGTCGCGCGCGGTTTGCGTGGACCAGGGCTCATCAGCGCAACAGACGGAGCACCTGACTCGAGGACTGCGGCTATGTATCTGCCGCCGGTGACACCAGAGCATCGCCGTCCCAGCCTGCTCATGCGGCTGTCCACCTCCTCCATCTCGATGCCGAACACCAGCCGGTCGTCCTCGATAGCCGCGACCCGGCACCGTGCGACACTCCGATTCCGCAGATCACCACGCGTGCACTGACGCCACCGCCCCCGCCGACGGCGAGAATTGCTGCCGCCGTATCGTTTTCACTCCCCTGAGTTATCCGGCTCCGCGTCCCCGCCGCCGCGGATCGTCCACAGCAGCCCGTCGAGCTCATCGGGCTTGATGAGTACATCGCGCGCCTTCGACCCCTCGCTGGGGCCGACGACGCCGCGGGTTTCCATCAGATCCATCAGACGACCCGCCTTGGCGAAGCCGACGCGCAGTTTGCGCTGCAGCATGGAGGTCGAGCCGAATTGCGAAGTGACGACCAGTTCCACGGCCTGAAGGAAGACATCCAGATCGTCGCCGATATCGGGATCGACGTCCTTCTTCTCGCCGGCCTTGGCGGCGGTGACGCCCTCCTGATATTCGGGTTCGGCCTGGTTCTTGGCGAAGTCGACGACCGCGTGGATCTCCTCATCGGAGATGAAAGCACCCTGCAACCGGGTCGGCTTGTTCGCACCCATCGGCAGGAACAGTCCGTCACCCATGCCGATCAGTTTCTCCGCGCCGGGCTGATCCAGGATGACTCGCGAATCCGTCAATGACGAAGTGGCGAAGGCCAATCGGGACGGCACATTGGTCTTGATCAGTCCGGTGACCACGTCCACCGAGGGCCGCTGCGTCGCGAGTACCAGGTGAATACCCGCGGCGCGCGCCTTCTGGGTGATGCGCACGATCGCGTCCTCGACATCGCGCGGAGCGGTCATCATGAGATCGGCGAGCTCGTCGACGATGGCGAGAATGTAGGGATAGGGTCGGTAGACCCGCTCGCTGCCCAGCGGGGCGGTAATGGCACCCGCCTTGACCTTCTTGTTGAAGTCATCGATGTGGCGCACCTTATTGGCCTGCATGTCCTGGTAGCGCTGTTCCATCTCCTCCACCAGCCAGGCCAGCGCGGCGGCGGCCTTCTTCGGCTGGGTGATGATGGGCGTAATAAGGTGCGGAATGCCCTCGTACGGTGTGAGTTCCACCATCTTGGGGTCTATGAGGATCATCCGGACCTCGTCCGGGGTCGAGCGCGCCAGCAGCGATACCAGCATCGAATTCACGAAGCTCGACTTACCCGAACCGGTCGAACCCGCGACCAGCAGATGCGGCATTTTCGCGAGATTCGCCGAGACGAATTCGCCCTCGATATTTTTGCCGAGGCCGATCACCAACGGGTGGTGGTCATTTCGGGTCGCGGGTGCCTTGAGCACATCGGCCAGACGCACCAGTTCGCGATCGGAGTTGGGCACCTCGATACCGACCGCCGACTTACCCGGAATAGGGGCAAGCAGCCGAACATTCTCGGTGGCAACGGCATAGGCGATGTTGCGGGCCAGCGCGGTGATCTTCTCGACCTTCACGCCCGGACCGAGCTCCACCTCGTAGCGGGTGACCGTCGGGCCGCGCACAAATCCGGTGACCGCCGCGTCGATCTTGAACTGCACCAGCACCTCGGTGATCGCCTCGATCATCGATTCATTGGCGGCACTGCGCTTCTTGGGCGGCTCGCCGTCGGTGAGCAGTGTCAGCGGTGGGAGGGTGTAATCACCCTCGACCTCGCGATCGGTGATGAATTCCAGCTGCTTCGGCGGCGGTGGGGTCTGGTCCTCGACCTTGATCGGGGCGCGCTTTTTCGGTTTGGGCTTGTCTTCGGGCTCCACTGTCGCCATCGGTTTCGCATCGCGCAGCGGCGGTTCGCCGATGACCTCGGTAGCCGCATCGGAGCCGCCGAACTCGTCGGGCGGGTAGTTCTCCTCGGGCGTGCGACCGCGCCGCTGCGACTTGGTCTTGCGATGCACCGGGAATCCGTCGGCATCGTAGTTGGCCGGATCGAAATCGGATTCGCCGTCGCAGTCACCGTATTCGTCGCCACCACTGCCGGTGCCGAAGTACTCGCGCAAACGCTGCGGCACCTCGCGCACCGTGGTTCCGGTCACCAGCAGCACGCCGAAAATGATCGCCAGCAACAGCATCGGCACCGAAAGCCAGGCGGTGAGGCCGTTGGTGAGCGGTCCGCCGACCACGAATCCGACGAAACCCGCCGCGCGCGAACGCCCGTGCGCATCGGTCGGCGCTCCCGCAGCGATATGCCACAGACCGAGGACCGGCAATCCGATCAGCAATCCGCCCAATACCAGCCGCGGCCGGATCTCCGGCCGCGCTTCGGTCCGCATCAGAACTATGGCGATTCCGGTGGCCACGAACGGCAGACCGGCCGAAGCCGACCCGGAGACCGCGCGAATCGCATCCTCGACCCAGTGCCCGATCGGTCCCCCCGCCGAAAGCCATACCGCGGCCGCTATCACCGCACTCACGGCGATGAGGGCGAGCGCGATGCCGTCGCGACGATGACCGTGCTCGATTTCCCCGGCCCGGCTCACGGCACGGGTGGTGGCGCCGAGCCCGCGGGCGAGCATATTCCAGCCGCTGCCGATGCCGCGGCTGATCACCGCGAGCGGGGCGGTATTCGACTTGCGGCGAACCGGGCGACGTACCGGTGTGGTGCGGCTACGCGGTGCGGGCGAGCGACGTTGACCGGTGGTGCGAGCCTGGCCCGAACGAGATGTCGCCGTGGTCCGCCCCCGGGCCGATCCCGCCCGCGCACGAGTGGTCGTGGAGCTGCGGGACTTACCTGCCATGGACTCAGGCTACAGCGTGGATCCCTACGGACGAGGTAGGAAAGCACCGACCTTCTCGGACGTCCGCAACTCGGTCGGCCCCGCCGTAGTCGAATGAATTTCAGCTCACCCCAGCGTGGTTATATTGATCGATCGAGGCTCAGGACAGTCCGGACGGCGTCGGGATCACCCGCGGTTTCGATCCTGACCTCATCGCGGCCGAAGGCGTGCAGCAGCAGTTCCGAGGGCTTGCCGGTCAGCCTCACCTGCGCGGTTGCGGACTGCGTGTGCACCACCGCGCGCCGGCCGTCGGGGGTGGCGAGTTCGACGGTGACCGGCGCTTTGCGATAGGCCAGCCGCCCCATGCGACGCAGCGCCGACCACAGTTTGTCCTCGTCGGCGGCCGGCAGCTCGCGTGGCTCCCAGCCGGGTGCGCCGCGCCGCACATCCTCATGATGGACGAACATTTCGGTCAGATTGACGACGGCATCGACCGGTTTGAGCGGCGACCACCACGGCGGGCCGGAGCTCACATCGGCCAGCAATTCCGAAAAAGGCCGCAGCGTCGCTTTGGCTTGGACCGACTCCAGATATCCGGCGAGCGGTTTCAGCATGATGCCAGGGGACGCGTCCGGGCGACGCTCTCGAATTACCAAGTGCGCGGCCAGATCTCGCACGCGCCAAGTGCCGCACAGGGTGGGCGCGTCCGGCCCCACCGCCGACATCGTGTCCACCAGTGCCCGACGTTCCCGTTGCGCCATGCTCATGTGCCGAACATATCGGATGCGGTGCCAGCGCGAGCGTCGGAATCCGTTGGACGCGCCGGGTGCCGCCCCGGAAATCGGGCCGATGTCCCCAGAAACTCACGGTTGGCCGGCCGTGGCCGCACCGCCCTGCTCGTCACCGCGTGCAGCTCCGATGACAAATCGTCGAGCTCGGCTTCGCGTGCGGCATCCTCGAATCCGCCGAACCGTACTGGGCGACCTGCCGACAGCAGCACGCGAAACCGCCGGATAGCAACGGCTTCCGGCGGTTTCGAGCAGGTGTCAGACGCCGATGACCGTCGGCACGATCATCGGGCGGCGGCGGTAGGTTTCGGCCACCCAGCGACCGACGACTCGCCGGACACTCTGGGCGATGCGGTGGATGTCGTTCACACCCTCACCGGCCAGTCGCAGCAGTTCGATCTCGACGAGTTCCGCGGCATCGACGAGCGCGGTCGGATCATCGGAGAATCCGCGCCCGCTCACCTCGGGTGTGCTGACCGCCTTACCCGTCGTCGAGTCGACCGCGAGGGTGATCGAGATGAATCCGCCCTCGCCGAGCACCAGCCGATCCGAGAGCGTCGACTCACCGACATCACCGACCGAGAGTCCGTCGACGTAGACATGTCCGACCGGCACGCGACCCACGATCGAGGCGATCCCGTCGACTAGATCCACCACGACGCCGTCCTCGGCGAGCACCACCCGATCCTCTGGCACACCGGTCGCCACGGCCAGTGCGGCATTGGCACGCAGATGCCGCCATTCGCCGTGTACCGGCATGGCATTGGTCGGGCGCACCGCGTTGTACAAATACAGCAATTCACCTGCGGACGCGTGTCCGGAGACGTGCACCTTGGCGTTCTGCTGGGTGATCACCGTGGCGCCGAGCCGCGCCAGACCGTTCACCACGGCGAATACCGAATTCTCATTGCCGGGAATCAGCGAGGAGGCCAGCACCACGAGGTCGTCGGCGCGGATATTGATCTGGCGGTGTTCACCACGCGCCATCCGCGACAGCGCCGAGAGCGGCTCGCCCTGCGAGCCGGTCGAGATGAGCACCAGCCGATCGCCGGGCAGGGTGGCGGCGACATCGAGATCGACGACCACACCATCGGGCACCGTCAGATAGCCCAATTCCTGCGCGATCTCCATATTGCGCACCATCGATCGACCGACGAAACACACTCGCCGCCCGTACTTCTGGGCGACATCGACCACCTGCTGGATGCGATGCACATGGCTGGCGAACGAGGCGACGATCACCCGATGTTTGGCCTTGCCGATCACCGTATCCAGGACACCGCCGATTTCGCGCTCCGGCGTAACGAAACCCGGCACCTCGGCATTGGTGGAGTCCACCAGGAACAGATCCACGCCCTCGTCGCCGAGACGGGAGAAGCCGGCCAGGTCGGTGAGGCGACCATCCAGCGGCAACTGATCGAGTTTGATATCGCCGGTGTGCAGCGCGACGCCGGCGGGCGTCCGGATCGCGACGGCAATGGCGTCGGGAATCGAATGGTTGACCGCGAAGTATTCGCAGCCGAACGGGCCGTGCGTGGTGTGCTGGCCCTCGATGACCTCGACGAGCTTGGGACGCTGCCGGTGCTCGCGGCATTTCGCGGCCACCAGCGCGAGAGTGAATTTCGAACCGACGACCGGGATATCCTGACGCAGCCGCAGCAGGAACGGCACCGCGCCGATGTGATCCTCGTGGCCGTGGGTGAGCACGATGGCTTCGACATCGTCCATCCGGTCCTCGATGGGCCGGAAGTCGGGCAGGATCAGATCGACGCCGGGCTGCTGGTCCTCCGGGAACAGCACACCGCAGTCGACGATGAGCAGTTTGCCGCCGTACTCGAAAACGGTCATATTGCGGCCGATTTCGCCGATACCGCCGAGAGCGAAGACTCGCAGACCGTTCTTGGGCAGCTTCGGCGGGGCACCGAGCCGCTCGACCGGGGCCGACACGGGTTGTTCAGCGCGTCCGCGACCGCCCTGCTGACGGCCACGCCCCTGTCTGCGGGGCTGCTCGGCCGGGGCCTTCGCGGCGGCCTTTTTCGCGGCGACCCGCTCCCGCGCGGGCTGTCTGGACCCGATATCCGACTGCGATAGGTCACCGACGTCGGATTGCGCTGCCTGATCGGACTTTTCGGTACCGGCCGGACGCTGCGCGGCTGGTTCGGGTGCGCCCGCGGCCCTGGTCGCGGCCCGGCGGGGGCGACGGCCTGCTGCTTCAGTCATGACTGCACCTCGCTATTCGTCGGTTCGATCATGTCTGACAAAGCGGTGATTCCGATTCGCTTACTCCTCATGAAAGCACCCCTGCCAGCCGGAGGTCGGCGGCGAGGGCATCGAACTGTTCGGTGGTCGGCATCAATTGCGGCAGGCGCGGTTCGCCGACATCCACACCGAGCAGTCGCAGTCCGCCCTTACTCATCGCGACACCACCCAGTCGCGCCATCGCGGCGTTCAACGGCAGCAGGCCCGCATTGATCTCGCGGGCACGCACCACGTCACCGGCGGTGTAGGCGTCGAGCAGGGCGCATAGCCGCTCGGGCACGAGATGTCCGATGACACTGATGAATCCGGTCGCGCCGACCGACAGCCACGGCAGGTTCAGCGCATCGTCCCCGGAGTAGAAGGCCAGATCGGTATTCGCGATGAGATCGGCACCCGCGTTCAGATCGCCCTTGGCATCCTTCACCGCGACGATGCGCGGGTGTTCGGCGAGTTTGCGGATGGTGTCGCTGGCAATGGGAACGACCGAGCGCGGCGGAATGTCGTACAGGGTGACCGGCAGGTCGGTGGCGTCGGCGATGGCGGTGAAATGCGCGATCAGGCCGTCCTGGGAGGGCCGGGAGTAGTAGGGGGTCACCACGAGCAGCCCGTGCGCGCCTGCGCGCTGGGCATTGCGAGCGAGTTCGATCGAATGCGCGGTGTCATAGGTGCCCGCGCCCGCGATGACGGTGGCGCGGTCGCCCACCGCATCGACGACGGCGCGCAACAGATCCGCCTTCTCCGATTCGGTGGTCGTCGGCGATTCCCCGGTGGTACCGGAAATCGCCAGCAAATCGACGCCGCGGTCGACCAGGCGGGCTGCGAGCGTGACCCCGGCATCGACATTGAGCTTGCCGTCGACACCGAAGGGGGTCACCATCGCGACACCTACTGCGCCGGACGCGCGCAGCTCCGTAGGCGTCGATTCACCGTTCGTCATGGTCAGAAAGGCTACCCGCTCCCGGGAACAGCCTCGACACCGTCGTCGCCGAACGGCCTGCCACGGCGAGTGATTCACCTCCCAGTACCCGATCATGATGTCGAATACGCCCTTGAATGACGCCATAAATGGCGTCACAATGCTGTCATGGATTTGAACAAATACACCGCCCGGCTACGCGAGGACCTGATCGCGGCCGCCGCGCTCGGTGATGAAAAGACCCAGGCCACGGCCGCCGCCCTCGCCGCGGCGACGGAAAGCTCGGCACGATTGGCGCTGCTCGCGGCATTATCGGACCTCGCCGCAGAGGTCAGCACCGCGCTCGGCGACCGGACAGTTCACGTGTCGGTGGCGGGCACCGATGCGACCGTGGACGTCCGCAAGAATCCGACGACAGACCACGAACATCCGACGATCGAGGAGATGACCGGCGATATCAGCCGGGTCACTCTGCGGATGGTCGAGCAGCTGAAGGCCAAGGCCGAGGAGGCCGCCGCCGCCAGCGGAGTCTCCTTGAACTCCTGGCTCTCGAGTGCCGTCAGCGGCGCACTGCGCGACCAGATGCGCGGCTACGGCGGCCCCAAGCACGACGTTTGAAGAAGTGCGACCCGGCGCCACGCCGAGGACGCCTCCAGAAGTTAGCGAGAAGTTCACAGTAGCGGTGCGAGATCACCGCGCGCACCGATGACCACCTCGTCCAGCTCCAGCCAGTCCGCCATCTCGCGGAGGGCATCCGTCAGTGCCGCGGCGGTTTCGGCTGTGCGCTGGCCCGGCTCGGCGAACGCACCGGGCACCAGCAGCCTGCCCGATGCGCGCTCGGCACGCAGGTCGACGCGTCCCACCAACGCTCCGTTCAGGAGGAACGGAAATACGTAATACCCGTGCACCCGTTTGAGTTCCGGCGTGTAGATCTCGATCCGGTAGTGGAAGTCGAAGATCCGCTCGGTGCGGGTCCGGAAGAAGATGAGCGGATCGAAGGGGCACAGCAAGGCCGCACCCTCGATCCGGCGCGGCGTCGAGGCTCCGGCCCGTAGATAGGCCGGTTTACCCCAGCCCGCCACCTCGACCGGTTCGAGTTCCCCGGCATCGACCAGCTCCGCGATGGCCGGTTCGGTTTGGGAGCGGTGCAGGCGGTAGTAGTCGCGCAGATCGGTCTCGGTCGCGACGCCGAGTGCGGTCGCTGCGCGCAGCACCAATTCCCGGACCGCCTCGGCCTCGGATACGTTGCGCGCCAAGATCTCCGGCGGAAGGACTCGCTCGGCCAGGTCGTAGTGGCGGGTGAACCCGATCCGCTTGTCGACCGAGAGCGCACCGGCGGCGAAGAGCGCCTCGCAGACCATTTTGGTATCGCTGAGATTCCACCAGGACCCCTTGGGGCGCGGCTTGTCCAGTTCGAGGTGACGCTCGATCTCACCGGCGGTGGCGGCGCCGACCTCGGTGATGACGTCGAGAATGTCCTTGCCGAGAGTGGGGTTGCGTTCGGTCACCCGGCGCATGCCGTGCCACCGGCCGTGTTCGTATTTCCGCATCCGCCAGCGCATGAGCGGCCAGTCTTCGACCGGGATCAGGGCCGCCTCGTGCGCCCAGTATTCGACCAGCCGCCGCGGGCGTCGCACACCGTTGCTCCAAACAGCTTCATCCAGCACCGTCCGGTCGTATGCGCCGATCCGGCTGAAGACCGGCGCATAGTGCGCGCGCACCACCGCCGATACCGAATCCAGTTGCAGCAGTTGAGTTCTGCCGAGCACGTCGAGGACCGTCCGCCGGGTCGGCGCGGCCGGTTTACGCCGCCCGAAACCCTGCGCGGCCAGCGCCGTCCGACGCGCCGCTGCCGCACTCATCGTCCGCATGATCACGACAATGCCACGGGGGTACGACAGATTACGTCGAGACCGAGACCGCACCCGCGGTATCGACGCGCATTACCCCATGAGCTGCGCGGCAACGGTCGCACCGAGTTCCCAGCACTGCTGGATCTGGTCTCTACCTGGCGCTCCCATCACGATGACCGGATCCGCGACCTGCTCCCAGCCGAGTCCGGTGGTCACGCTGCGCACGCCACGCTCGGCCCCTTCGGTGCCCTCATTACCGTGCAGATAGAAGCCGAACGGCCGCCCGCGCGTCGAGTCCAGGCACGGGTAATAGAACGTGTCGAAAGCGTGCTTGAGCGCGCCGGACATATAGCCGAGATTCGCCGGGCTACCGAGCAGATAACCATCGGCGGCCAACACATCGCTAGCGGTGACGGCGAGGGCAGCCCTGCGCTCGACCTCCACTCCTTCGATCTCCGGATCGGTCGCCCCCGAGACAACCGCCTCGAACATCGCCTGCATATGCGGTGACGGAGTGTGATGAATGATCAGCAGCCGAGGCACACCCAGCAGCGTACTGCGGCCCCGCATTCGATTTGAATTTGCTGACCACCAGGCATTGAACTATCCGCAAAAAAGGAGGAAACTAATAAGAACACCAGAACACCGGGAAGTACCGAATTGCCGGAGGAGACGTCCAAAGACGTAGGAGATACTTTCAAGGATCTGGCCAGGCCCCCGGCAAGCCAGTCGAATATCGGAGTTGTCAGCGACGACTGAGACTCATCGATTCGATGGAGACTACCGGGGACTGTTCTGTATGGGGGCCTTTCCCTTTGGCGTTGTCGCCTCCGTCGGGAGTTGATCCCGATTGTGGCGCCGCCCGATCTGTCCAGCTGGCGCACCGCTTCCAGCCCACGAGAATGCATTTGTCGGCAGGCGTCTCGGGGGTTTCCTGCTCCGATGCAGGCTGATCCGCTGACCAGGTGCCGGGGGCTACGGGTTGCGGGGGGTGCGGTCCAGTTTTTCCAGGGCTACTGCGCGGCGCATGGTTTCGCGGGCGCGGGCGCGGTCGCCGGCGTAGTCGTAGGCGCGGGCCAGGCGGTAGGAGATGCGCCAGTTGTCAGGGTCGGCTTCCCATTCCTGTTCGACCTTGTCGAAGAGGTCGTCGGCGGCCGCGCGCTCGATGCGGCCGGAGGGGCGGCGAGGCAGGTTCGAGGTGTCGAGTTCGAGGCCCTCGTCGTGGATGCGGCGAGCGAGGTGCTGGTGGGCGAGGGCGGCGCGGACGGTGGCGACGACGATCCATACGCCGAGCAGCGGCAGGATCAGGACGCCGATGCCGATGCCGACGGCGGCGAGGTCGCCGGACCCGATGAGGCTGAACGCGATGCGGCCGAGCAGCACGAAGTAGAAGCCGAGCACGACGACGAGGGCCGCGATGAATGCGACGACCTTGCGGACGTCACTGCCGCCGGCGGCGGTGTCCGCGCCCTTGTCTGCCGGGCCCTTGTCCTCCGGCTGGACCGGTTCCTGTGTCACAGATCCAGGAACGGGTCGAGCCCGACGGTCAGGCCGGGGCGATTCGCGATCTCACGGACGCCGAGCAGTACGCCGGGGGCGAAGGAGGAGCGGTCGATGGAATCGTGCCGGATGGTGAGGGTTTCGCCTTGCGTGCCGAAGAGCACCTCTTGATGCGCGACGAGTCCGGCCAGGCGCACCGAATGCACCCGCACACCGTCGACATCGGCACCGCGGGCGCCTTCGAGTTCCTGAGTGGTGGCATCGGGGCTGCGGCCGACTCCGGCCTTGTCCCGCGCTGCGGCGATCAGACCCGCGGTGCGATACGCGGTGCCCGAGGGCGCGTCGACCTTGTTCGGGTGATGCAGTTCGATGACCTCGACCGAATCGAAGAACCGCGCCGCCTGCTCGGCGAATCGCATGGACAGCACCGCGCCGATGGCGAAGTTCGGGGCGATGAGCACACCCGTCTCCGGTCGCCCGGCCAACCAGCCGCGCACCTCGTCCAAGCGGGCTTCATCGAATCCGGTGGTCCCGACGACCGCGTGAATTCCGCGCTCCACCAGGAACTTCAGATTCCCCATCACCACATCGGGATTGGTGAAGTCGACGACCACCTGGGTACCCGACTCGGTGAACGACTCCAGTGAGTCGTCCTTGTCGACGGTCGCGACCAGCTCCAGATCGTCGGCCGCCTGCACCGCCGCACAGATCGCCTGACCGACTTTCCCCCGCGCACCGAGCACTCCGACCCGAATGGTCACCGCACCTCCTAATTCCACCGCTGACCCCGCCAGCCTATCGACCCCGCCGCCCGCTCGGTCCGCTGACCTACGGTGATCGGCGACACAGCTCAGGCGTCGGCCATATTCTCGGCCATCGAGGATGTCAATCGAACACAATCACCTGCCGCAGCGCATGCCCGGCGGCAAGCTCATCCATAGCGCGGTTGATTTCATCCAACCCGACATGCGAGGACACCAGCTTCTCGACGGGCAGCCGCCCCTCGCGCCACATGCGGACATACTCCGGAATATCCTGAGAAGGCACCGCCGAGCCGAGGTAACTGCCGATGATCGTGCGCCCCTGAGCGACCAACGCGAGGGGCGAAATGCTCGCACGTGCGTCGGACGCGGGCAATCCGACCGTGACGGTCGTACCACCGGGTGCCGTTGCGGCGACGGCGGTTTCGAAGGCGCGAACATTGCCCGCGGCCTCGACCACCACATCGGCCGAAATGCCCTGCGCTACCAGTTCGGCCGGTGTGTAGGTGGCGCGGGCACCGAGTTCCTTTGCGAGAGCCAGCTTTTCCGGCAGGGTATCGACAGCGATTACCTCGTGATCGCCGAGTGACACCGCGACGAGCACCGCCGCCATGCCGACGCCGCCCAGCCCCACCACCATGATCCGGTCGGCCACACCGGGTTTCGCGGAATTGAGCAACGCTCCACCACCAGTGAGCACCGCGCAGCCCAGTACCGCGGCAACCTCCGGCGGCACATCGGCATCGACCGGAACCACCGATCGGCGATCGACGACGGCATGCGTCGCGAAGGCGGACACGCCTAGGTGGTGGTGCACCTGCGCGCCCTCGCGGTGCAGCCGCCGCCCGCCGTTCAATAGCTCGCCCGCATTATTGGCGAGGCTGCCGGGACCACACGGCGCGCGGCCGTCACCGGCACAGCCCGCGCACTCCCCGCAGCGCGGCAGGAAGGTCATCACCACGCGCTGCCCCGACGCGAGATCACTGCCACCGGGCCCGATCGCTTCGACAATGCCCGCCGCCTCGTGTCCGAGCAGCATCGGCACCGGTCGAACCCGATTTCCGTCCACCACCGACAGGTCGGAATGACACAGCCCGGCGGCCTCGATCCGCACCAGCAGCTCGCCCGGACCCGGCTCCCCCAGGTCCAGCTCACAGACGGTGATCGGCGCCGACTCGGCGAACGGTGTGGGCGCTGCGATCCGCTCCAGGACCGCCCCTCGAATCTTCACCCCCCGACGCTACCGCGCGGCGTCACAGGCAGACCACCATGGCCCACATCACTCGGGAGTGGCACCGTGGAGTGTGGTTGGCTAAGCTCGACGCCCGTGACGGTGCTCCCGTAGGCCGCCTTGTACCGAGCCCGGGGTCGGGACCGTCACCACACAAGGAGATGTCCCCTGGCCCACCAGTCGCCCGACCACCATCCCTCGAGGAATCGCTCCGCGATGCCCTCTGTCCAGTTCAATCACACCATTGTCGGTTGCCGCGACAATCGGGTGTCCGCCGAATTCTGGTCGGACATCCTGGGTTTGGAATTGGGAAAGGAATGGGGTCCGTTCATCCCGTTGCCGACGGGTAATGGAGTCACCTTCGACTTCGCGAACGTGCCACCGCATATCACCGAAATCCAGCCCCAGCACTACGCATTCCTGATCTCCGAGGCCGAGTTCGACGTGGCCTACGCCAAGATCCGGCGCTACAAACTGGAACATTGGGCCGACCCCCGCCGACAGGGTGTCAACGAGATCAACCACAACGATGGCGGTCGCGGCGTCTATTTCCTCGACCCCAGTGGACACTTCATGGAACTGATCACCGTTCCCTACGGTGGCTGGCCGAAGTAGCGCACTCGTTCGGGGCAGCAGCCACCCGGATGCTGCCCCTCCTGGCCGGTCTGGAAGTCCCACGCCCGAGCGGCTGAGGATTACCCGGTGGCGGTCGGCGGCCACGGGTTCGGTTTGACGCTTGTCGGTTTGCGGGTCGGCGCGTCGTCCCAGTCGAAGTGGATGCCCACCCATGCCTTCGGACGATCGAAGTGAATCTCGTGGGCGGCGAAGCGGATGCCGAGGAATGAGATATCGCCGAAGAAGTCGACCTCGCTGAAATCGACAGTGCGGCCGCCGAGCACGGTGCGCGGGAAGCGGACGCTACCGTGCAGTTCAGCGCGCGAGAAGTCCGTTTCACGCGTGCCTTTGTTCCGCAAGCGACTCGTCGCACCGAGGCGGGACTCGTCGAATGCGGTTATGGTGGCATTGAACTGGGCGCCCGTGAATGCGATGCGGGTGCTTGTGAATTCGGCGCGATCGAAGGCGATGTGCTCACCATCTAGGACCGCACCCTCGAAAGAGGTCAAGTCCGCACGGAACTCGGTGTCCTGGAACGAGGTTCGCGGACCCAGGAAACGAGCACCGCTGAAGTTGGTGCGTGGGCCATGGAATGCGGCGCCTTCGAACGACACCGAATCCTCAAAGGTGATATCCGCGAAAGTGGTTCCATTGCCTGCCTTTTCATGCACGTCGGTTCGGTCCATATCGAACTTCACATGGTCGAACAGTGCCGGGCCATCTCGAAAGGTCGCGCCACGGAAGGTGACATGGTGGCCGTCGAACCTCGCGCGCTCGAATGTGGACTGCCCGATGAATGTCGCCCCGGCGAACGCCGTGTGCCGCCCCGAGAATACGGCGTCCCGGAAATCAACCGTTTCCAGCACCGCACCCCGGAAGGTCACGTTGTACGCCGACCACGAGATATCCGCGGATGGTCTCAGGTGTTGGGCGATCACTCGGACGATCGCGCGGCGCACGTCCCGATCATTCTGCCGGAATTGGTACACCCGCTCGACCTTGGTCCCGGCTTGCTCCGCCGACTCGGCGCGTGAGACAAGATGATTCGAGCCCTCGGCCGGGTCGTACGGCAGTTGCAGGTACCCGCAAAGCACATCTATGCACTGCTGTCGTCGACTCGGCGCCGAGAACTCGTCGGCAACCCCGGCCATCGCATACACCCCGGCGATCCGCACCGCCGCATCCGTATCCCCCAACTGCCGCGCCGCCGCGCCGAACAACTCCGCGAAACGCCCCCGCTCCAAATCCCGCTGCCGCCGGTATGCCACCACCAGCGCGACTGCGCCGCCCACCCCCGCAGCCACCGACAGTGCGATCTTGGTGAGGTCCAACTGATTCGGCGTCTCAGCCTTCGCACCCAAGGTCCACCACAAAAACCACCAGGTGAGCCCGGCGATTACCAATCCACCCACAACCGCAGACAACACCGCGAGCAACAATGCCGCGCGATGTAGTCGCTCGCCCAACCGCCCCCATCGCATGAGCGCATGGTAGCCGGATCGACGCTCGCCGACTACCGGGCCGAACGGCTACCTTTCGGGTGACCTTCAGCGGTCGCTACGGCTACGCCTGCGCTCCTTGCGTTTTCGATTGCTTATTCCGACGCAGGCCCAGTCCTGGCCCCACCAAGCATGCGAATGCGACCGCACCGACGAACCACGGGAAAACCTGGCTCAGCCCCCATTCGTGGCCGCCCAGCCGGCGAGGATGGTCGGCAGCGCCATAGCCGAGTAGGCCAGCGTAGACCGCGAAGACGAAGGTTGTCGTCAGCGGCGTGAAATGCCATTGATTCTGGTACATGCCGTAGAGCGGCGCGGGTACCCCCGAGACACCGAGCGCCACCCCGTTCGCCGCCAGAATCAGCGCGTAGGCCCAGCGCTGTGATGTTTGCTGGTCGGCCGTCACCATCATCGTCGCTGCCATCGGAAACCCCGATCAGGTAAGTTTGATGATGATCGAACTTAGCTAGACGATACAGCCGGTACGATGGTCATCAAACCACTGTGAGGTAGATCATGACCGAAACCAAGGAATCGGCCACCGAGGCGCCACCGGTTGCCGCGTTACCCGCTGTGCTCGGCGCGCTGCAGGACCCGGTGCGGCTGGAGATGGTGCGACGGCTCAGCAATGCGGGTACGGCCGTGCGCTGCGGTGCGCTCTACGAGGTGATCAACAAGTCGACTGCCACCCATCACTTCAAGATTTTGCGCGAAGCCGGTGTCATCGAGCGACTGATTATCGACGGTCAGACCTGCCAGCGCCTGCGCTCCGAGGATCTCGACAATGCCCTTCCCGGACTGCTGCCCTCGATCGTGGAGGCGGCCAACCGCGCCTGCGGCGACTGAGCCAACCCGCGGGTGGCTCGCGTCATATCCACCCCGATCGGATCGGTGGCCGGCGCGAATCACACCGGCCACCATGGTGATCTACCTCAGCCGGCGACCAATCGCCGCACCGCGGCGGGCAAATCCCGCGCGCGCCGATACGGTCCGGCCACCGAGGCCGCGAACGGTCGCGCCAGCAGAGTGCGGGCGATCGCCGAAACCTGGTCGGTGGTCACCGCATCGATGCGCGTCAGCGTCTCCGAAACGCTGCGGTGATTGCCGTAACTCAGTTCGCTGCGACCGATCCGGTTCATCCGCGATGCCGAATCCTCCAGGCCGAGCACCAGTCCGCCACGCAACGAGCCCTTGGCCCGCGCGCACTCGGCGTCGGTAATGCCGTTGGCCGCAATCTCTTCCAGCACGCCGCGCGCCAGTGTCGCCACCTTGCCGAGGTTTTCCGGCTGGCAGCCGATGTAAACCGAGAACGCGCCGGTATCGGCGAAGGTGTCGACGCTGGAGTACACCGAGTACGCGAGCCCGCGTTCCTCCCGAATGCATTGGAACAGCCGCGAACTCAGGCCACCGCCGACCACGGTATTGAGCACCGACAGCGGCCAGCGCCGATCCCCCTCGTGCCGTCCGAAGGCCCGCACGCCGAAGGCCAGATGCGCCTGTTCGCTGTCGCGATGGCTCCAATGCAGTTCAGGTGTGCTGTGCGGCCGGAAACGGCCCTCGCGACGGCGGGCCGGCTCGGCGGCCACGTCGAGCCGCGACGCGAACGCGCGGTGCACCAATTCCACGGTGTGGTCGTGCTCCACATTTCCCGCGACCGCCACGACCATCCGGTCCGGCCGGTAGCGCCGTAGGTGGAACCCGCGCAGCCGCGTGGCATTCATCGCCTCGATGGTTTCGATGGAGCCGATCACCGGACGCCCGATCGGATGATCACCGAAAAGCGCGGACAGGAAGGCATCGCCGACCAGATCCTCCGGATCGTCATCGCGCATGGCGATCTCCTCGAGCACCACCTGCCGCTCGACATCCACATCCTCGGCCCGGCACAGGCCGTTGAGTACGACATCGGAGACCATATCGACGGCCAGCGGTAGATCCTCGTCGAGGACGTGGGCGTAGTAGCAGGTCTGCTCCTTCGCGGTGAACGCGTTGAGTTCGCCGCCGACCGCGTCCATCGCCTGCGCGATATCCAAAGCCGAACGCGTCGGAGTCGCCTTGAACAGCAGGTGCTCCAGGAAATGCGCGGCACCCGCGACGGTCGGTCCTTCGTCGCGCGAGCCGACGCCGACCCAGATGCCGATCGATGCCGAACGCACGCCGGGCACATGTTCGGTGACCACGCGCAGCCCGCCGGGTAATACGGTGCGCCGCACCCCCGCGTCGGTGCCTCGCACCTGGTCCATCCGCAGCTCCAGAGACGAACCCCCCTGCTCGCCGCGGAGCAGAGGGGTTGCCGTCTTCTTCTTCGTCACAGAGACAAGTACTACTCGGTCTCCGCCGTGCCCGCATCAGCGGTTTCGGCGGCCGCGGGCTCGTCGGCGCTCTCGTCGACCGGCACCAGCGAGATCTTGCCACGGTTGTCGATATCGGCGATCTCCACGCGCAGCTTGTCGCCGACGTTCACCACATCCTCGACCTTGGCCACGCGCTTGCCGTTGCCCAGCTTGGAGATGTGCACCAGGCCGTCGCGGCCGGGCAGCAGCGAGACGAACGCGCCGAAGGCGGTGGTCTTGACGACCGTGCCCAGGAAGCGCTCGCCGACCTTCGGCAGCTGCGGGTTCGCGATGGCGTTGATCTGGTCGATCGCCGCCTGCGCCGCTGGACCGTTGGTCGCACCGACGTAGACCGTGCCATCGTCCTCGATGGAGATATTGGCGCCGGTCTCCTCGGTGATCTGGTTGATCACCTTGCCCTTCGGGCCGATGACCTCGCCGATCTTGTCGACCGGGATCTTGATCGCGGTGACGCGCGGTGCGTACGGGCTCATCTCGTCCGGGGTGGCGATGGCCTCGGCCATGACCTCCAGGATGGTGGTGCGGGCATCGTGTGCCTGGCTCAGCGCACCGGCCAACACCTGCGAGGGAATGCCGTCCAGCTTGGTGTCCAGCTGCAGCGCGGTGACGAAGTCCGGGGTTCCGGCGACCTTGAAGTCCATATCGCCGAAGGCATCCTCGGCGCCGAGGATATCGGTCAGCGCGACGTAGCGGACCTCTTCCTCGCCCTTGTCGTTCGTGATGGTGTCCGACACCAGGCCCATGGCGATACCGGCGACCGGCGCCTTCAGCGGCACACCGGCGTTCAGCAGCGACAGGGTCGAGGCGCAGACCGAACCCATCGAGGTGGAACCGTTGGAGCCCAACGCTTCCGAGACCTGACGGATGGCGTAGGGGAACTCCTCCTGGCTCGGCAGCACCGGGATGAGCGCCCGCTCGGCGAGCGCGCCGTGGCCGATCTCGCGACGCTTCGGCGAACCGACGCGACCGGTCTCACCGGTGGAGAACGGCGGGAAGTTGTAGTGGTGCATGTACCGCTTGGAGGTCTCCGGGCCGAGCGAGTCGACCTGCTGGGCCATCTTCACCATATCGAGGGTGGTGACGCCCATGATCTGGGTCTCGCCCCGCTCGAACAGCGCCGAACCGTGGGCCCGCGGAATCACCGCGACCTCGGCCGAGAGCGCACGGATATCAGCCAGACCGCGACCGTCGATGCGGAAGCCGTCGGACAGAATGCGCTGGCGCACCAGCTTCTTGGTGACCGAGCGGAAGGCCGCGCCCAGCGCCTTCTCCCGACCGGCGAAATCGTCGGCCAGGCGGGTCAGCACATCCAGCTTGATCTCGTCGATCTTCGCCTCGCGCTCCTGCTTGTCCGCGATGCTCAGCGCCTCGCCCAGCTCGCGCTTGGCGGTGCCCTCGACGGCTTCGTAGACATCGGTCTCGTAGGGCGGGAAGAGCGGGAACTCCTCGGTCGGCTTGGACGCCAGCGAGGCCAGATCCTGCTGTGCCTTGCACAGGCGGGCGATGAACGGCTTGGCGGCCTCGAGGCCCTGCGCGACCACGGCCTCGGTCGGTGCCTGCGCACCGTCGGCGACCAGGGCGATGACCTTCTCGGTGGCCTCGGCCTCGACCATCATGATGGCCACGTCGCCGGATTCGACGACCCGGCCCGCGACGACCATGTCGAAGACCGCGCCCTCGAGCTGCTCGACGGTCGGGAAGGCGACCCACTGGCCATCGATCAGCGCGATCCGCACGCCACCAACCGGCCCCGAGAACGGCAGGCCCGCGATCTGGGTGGACGCGGAGGCCGCGTTGATGGCCACCACGTCGTACAGATCGTTCGGGTCCAGGCTCAGCACGGTGACCACGACCTGGATCTCGTTGCGCAGGCCGTCGACGAAAGAGGGTCGCAGCGGACGGTCGATCAGGCGGCAGGTCAGGATCGCATCGGTGGAGGGGCGGCCCTCCCGGCGGAAGAACGAACCCGGGATGCGGCCCGCGGCGTACATGCGCTCTTCGACATCGACGGTCAGCGGGAAGAAGTCGAACTGATCCTTGGGGTGCTTGCCCGCGGTGGTCGCGGACAGCAGCATGGTCTCGTCGTCCAGGTAGGCGACGACCGAACCGGCGGCCTGGCGGGCCAGACGGCCGGTCTCGAAGCGGACGGTGCGGGTTCCGAAGGTACCGTTATCGATCAACGCGACGGATTCGAACACACCGGGCTCGACCTCGATGGCCGAGGTTGTAGTTGTTTCGGACATTTCTCTGCTCTCAACCTCTCGTCTTCGCTGGATCGAGCGCCTGGTGGGCGCGATCCAGCTGTCGTCAGCCGTACCGGATACGGACGCGCGACAACCCTCCTGGCTGCGACGCGCACACCCGGCCGGATCCCCTTGGAAACGGCGACGCGGAGGCGGTCATCGATCGAAGCCCGCCGGCGACTGCGCGCCTGCCGGGAGGCCACTACCGAAGACCGACGCCACGCGGGCGGGTGCATACGGCTGTGCAATGTTGTCGTGCAAACAGGGTGCGAATACCCCTCATACACATATAGCCAACGGGGAGATTGTACTTCTCCCCGTTGGCTACCTGATCGACCGCCTCGGGTAAGCAGCGTGTCGGGACCATTCATTCCGAACCCCGCCACCGCGGAGCGGGTCGTACGAGCGACGTTCATGGCCGAGTGGGCCCAAGCGCATGCGCCGAAGTCACGAGTCTCGGCCGCTCGGCGTCGAGACACCAGAGGGCCGCGAACACGCAGCGCCGAAAAATATTACCGACGCAGACCCAGGCGCTCGATCAGCGAACGGTAGCGCTGGATGTCCTTGTCGGCGAGGTACTTCGACAGACGCTTACGACGACCGATCAGCGCCATCAGGCCGTGGCGGGTGTGGTGGTCGTGCTTGTGCTTCTTCAGGTGCTCGGTGATGTCGGCGATCCGCTTGGACAGCAGCGCGATCTGCGCCTCCGGGGAACCGGTGTCCTTCTCGTGCAGGCCGTACTCGGCGAGAATGGCCGACTTCTGCTCGGTGGTCAGCGCCATGGGGGCATCCACTCCTATTTCTCAGTTCCGCGCTCGAGGTTTCCGGTGACCCGGCCGGGTGCCGCCGCGGACCGCAGCAAACCCGAGGATCCACCCTACCCGAGACCTCCGCAGACACCGAATCCGGTCAGGAGTCAGCGGCGGTGAGCACCGTGCGGGCGTTCCCGACGTCGCGGGACATGGCCGCGAGCAGTTCGTCGATGGAATTGAATCTGCGCATGCCGCGCAGGTGCTCGACGAAATCCACTGCGACGTGCTGGCCGTACAGATCGGCCTCACCGTCGAGCACGTAGGCCTCGACGGTGCGGGCCCGCCCGGAGAAGGTGGGGTTGGTGCCGATCGAGATCGCGGCCATCGCGCGCTCCCCAGGCGTCACGGTGCCGATGGTCGGGCCGGGGCCGAGCACGGTGAACCAGCCCGCGTAGACGCCGTCGGCCGGAATCGCGGCGTACATGGGTGGTGCGATATTCGCGGTCGGGAAGCCGAGCTCTCGGCCGCGGCCGTCGCCGTGCACGACCACGCCCTCGACCCGATGCGGACGGCCCAGCGCCTCCGCGGCAGCGGCCATATCGCCCGCATCGACGCAGGCCCGGATATAGGTGGAGGAGAAGGTGACCGCGTGCTCGCCGAGCAGTTTCACACCGTCCACCTCGAAGCCGAAGCGCTCACCCAGCTCGTGCATGGTCTCGACGGTGCCCGCGGCCTTCTTACCGAAGGTGAAGTTGTCACCGACCACAACCTCGGTCACATGTAGGCGCTCGACCAACAGGTCGTGCACGTAGCGCGCTGGGGTCAGCTTCATGAATTCTTGGGTGAAGGGCATGACGCAGAACACGTCGACGCCGAGCTCCTCGGCCAATTCCGCACGCCGGGTCAGCGTGGTCAACTGCGCCGGATGCGAACCGGGCCGGACCACTTCCATCGGGTGCGGATCGAAGGTCATCAATACCGCCGGAACACCCCGAGCGGCCGCGGACTTCACCGCCCTGCTGATCAGCTGCGCGTGGCCGCGATGCACACCGTCGAATACGCCGATCGTGAGCACACACCGCCCCCAGTCCGCGGGCACCTCGTCGAGACTTCGCCATCTCTGCACAGTGCGCAGCCTACGCAAAACAGAGAGCGAACAGTATTCGGAGGTGGACATCCGCACGCCGACCCCGAGCCCGTTGTGTACATCGGGTGAATTGCAGGTTCAGCTGGGTGACGACAGTTGCGAGGTAATCACGATCCGCATTTTCACCTGTTCGCGGGGCCGCGAATCGGGATCCTGGGATTTTGAGGCTAATCGCCCGTCCGGTCCACGGCCATGAGCTCCGATGTTCGACCGTTTTGCCTGTAGAGCCGATTCGAGATCTCCCGCAGTGCGTACCTGCACATGAGCACCTCTCGACCGAAGGGGAAATGGATGAACGCACCGGCAACTCCGACTGGCAACGGCCCTATTCGTTCCCGCGGCACTGATCCGTTTCCGTCGTCCTCCGGGCAGGCCGAAATCTGGACCGCACAACGTCGCCCTCCCGAGGTGCCATCGGCGCCCAGTTGCGCGGTCGGCGATCTGCCGGTACTCGACCCGGTCGAACGGGCCGAGCTGTGCCCGATCGTTTCCGATCCGGCCGAACCACCCGCGACATTGGCCGCGTTGTTGACCACGGCGGTCGAGCGTAACCGCACCGCGACAGCCGTGCGGTTCTTGGGGCTCGAAGTGTCCTACGGCGAACTCGACAAGTGCGCCAACCGGCTGGCCCGGGTGCTGATCGCCGAAGGTATCGGTGCCGAGCAGGTGGTTGCGGTGGCGCTGCCGCGGTCCATCGACGCCATCGCCGCGATCTGGGCCATCGCGAAAACCGGCGCGGCCTATCTGCCCATCGACCACAAGTACCCGCCTGCTCGCATCGAGGCGATGAGCATCGACGCCGGGGTTCGGATCGGTCTGACCACCACCAACCTTGCGAATGCGCTGCCGTGCGATCTGCACTGGCTGCCGATCGACTCGGCCTACCTCGAAAAACGGTGTGCCGCAACGTCTGCCGCGGCCGTCCGCGCCGAGGAGTTGACGGCTAGGCCGCGGCTGGACCACCCGGCGTATCTGAGCTACACGTCGGGACCGACGGGACGGCCGAAGGCCGTGGTGGTCACCCATCGCGGATTGTCCTGCCTCGGATCCGAACTCGTGCAGCGGTTCGGGCTCGGGGCCGCTACCCGATCGCTGCACTTCGCCTCGCCCAGGTCCGATACCTCGATCTTCGAGTTATTGCCTGCCTTCATGTCGGGCGCGACGGTCATCGTCGTGCCCGAGGACGTGTACTGCGGCGTAGAACTCGCCCGACTGCTGCGCGCGGAGCGGGTGGATTGCGCCTTCATCACCCCGGCCACACTGGCGACCCTCGATCCGACCGAACTCGACGACCTCAGTGTGATCGCGGTCGGCGACGACGAGCGCGGGCCCGAACTCATTGCCGCGTGGGCAGATTCGAGCCGTGCCGTATTCAAAGCCTACGGACCGACCGAAGTCACCGTCGCGACCGCGATCAGCGCCCCGATGCGGACCGGGGAGCCGGTGCATATCGGCAGCGCGGTGCGCGGCATGCGGATGCTGGTGCTCGACAGCCGGCTACACCCGGTTCCGGTTGGCGTACCCGGCGAGCTGTATCTCGCGGGGCCCGGCGTGGCCCGCGGATACTACGGCCGTCCGGGGCTGAGTGCGAGCCGGTTCGTCGCCGATCCATACGCTGTACCAGGTGCCGAGGGCCAGCGGATGTATCGCACCGGCGACCTGGTGTGCCTGGATGCGGACCGGACCCTGCGGTTCCTCGGCCGGGACGAGGATCGGGTGGTCCCGGACGCGGCGGTTGCCCCCGACGGCCGTTCGGCGCGGGATGCCGATGCGGGACAACACCATCCACGCTTTGTCGCCGAACCGCGCCCCGACCCGCTGCCGCTCGCCGCAGCACAGCAGCGAATCTGGTTCCGCAACCAATACGACACCATTTCAGGGGCATACAGCGCGCCCATCGCGATCCGGCTGCGCGGCGAATTGGACATCACAGCCTTGCGATCGGCCATGGTCGATGTGCTGTGCAGGCACGAATCTCTACGAACCCGATACCCTGAACTCGACGGGATGCCGATCCAGCTGATCGAACCCATCGACGAGGTGGACCTCGATCTCACGCCGACGCCGGTTCCGCGAAGCCGGTTGGTCACGACGGTGCTGGAGCTGGCTGATCGAGGGTTCGATGTGAGCGCTAAGGTGCCGGTACGTATTCGCTTGTTCCGCATCGACACCGGCGAGGCACCCGAGTACGTGCTCGTCGTCGTGGTGCATCACATTGCCGCAGACGGCTTTTCGATGACACCAGTCGTCCGCGACATCACTACCGCCTACACCGCGCGCATACAGGGCCGGTCCCCCTCATGGACACCACCGCCGGTCCGATACGCGCACTATGCACTATGGCAACACGCCACCCTCGGCTCGCCAGACGATCCGGAATCGCTTTTCGCCGAGCAGCTTCGATACTGGGCCCAGACTTTGGAGGGCGTCACTGAGGAGCTCTGCCTGCCGACCGACCGGCCGCGGCCCGCGGTCGCGTCCCGTCGAGGGGCCACCGTCGATCACACGCTGGACGACGAATTGATCCAGATGTTGGCGCGGTTCGCGCGGGAGCGCGGTACATCGCTGTTCACGGTCGTTCACAGCACCCTGGCGGTGCTATGTGCTCGGCTCAGTGGCATCGGCGATATCGCGATCGGCACACCCGTCACCGGACGCGGACCTGCCGCACTCGACGACGTGGTCGGCGTGTTCGTCAACACCCTGGTGCTGCGAACCGAGATCGACCTCGGCGAGTCGTTCACCGACCTGTTGAGCCGCGTCGCACGCATCGACCTGGATGCCTTCGACCATGCCGATATTCCCTTCGAGCAACTGGTGGACGAACTGGGTTCCGAGCGCTCCCAGTCCCGCCACCCGCTGTTCCAGGTAATGTTGGCATGCCAAAACCGCGAACAGGCGAAGCTCGAACTGCCGGGACTCGACGTATCCATGGTCGACCTCCCCGACGAGATATCTCATTTCGATCTCCGGATCGTGCTGTCGGACGATAACGAAAACACCGGTATGACAGCAGCTTTCACCTATGCCACGGATTTGTTCGACGCCGCGACGATCGAATCGTTCATTCGGCGATGGATCCGGATACTCGAATCCGTCGCCACCGACCCGACAACGCCGGTCGGAGCCATCGAGATACTGGAACCAGCCGAACGAGCCGACCTCCTGTCCCACGCAGGCGCACCCGCACTACCGCCTGTCGTACTGGCCGATCTGCTGACCACGGCGGTCACGCAGAACCCCGATGCCACCGCGATCGCGTTCGACAACCGACAGCTGACCTACCGTGAGCTCGACGAGCGATCCAACCGGCTGGCCCGGGTCCTGATCGCCCTCGGGGCGGGGCCGGAAAATGTTGTCGCGGTTGGTATTCCACGGTCGCTCGAATTCGTGCTCGCGATATGGGCGACGGCCAAATCCGGGGCCGCCCTGCTCGCCCTCGACCCGAACCAGCCCGCCGAACGCATCACATACATGCTCGCCGATTCCGGTGCCAGCATCGGACTCACCGCGACATCCGTGCGCGCGAAACTGCCCGATGGCCTCGACTGGTCGACGTTGGATGATCTCGAGGACATCACCCGCGACCCCCAACCGATCACCGATGCCGAACGCACCACCCCACTGCGACCACAGCACCCGGCCTATATGCGCTACACCTCCGGCTGCACCGGAGCCCCCAAGGGCGTCGTCGTCACCCACACCGGGGTAGCCGACCTGGTCGCCGAGACCCGAGCACGATTCCGCCTCGGCCCGACGTCTCGGTTGCTGGCCGCGGCCGCCGCGACTTTCGAGATCTCGATTCTCGAATGGCTCAGCACCGCCGCCGCCGGAGCCACACTGGTCCTCGCGCCCGCGTCGATAGTCGCCGGCACCGAACTGACGGAACTGATCACCACCGAGGACATCACCCACATCGCCCTCACCCCCGCCGTGCTCACGTCGATCCACTTCGACGGACTCGACGCCCTCGACACCATCATCCTGGGCGGTGGGATATGCCCACCCGATCTGGCAGCGCAATGGCTACCGGGTTGCGCGGTGGTGCACACCTACGGTGCTCCGGAAACCACGATCATGGCCTGCGCCGAAGCCTTGTGCACACCCGCCGGACAGGTAACCACGATCGGCAGCCCGATTCGGGGATTGCGCGCCGTCGTGCTCGACCGCCGATTGCGCCCGGTTCCTCGCGGCGTGATCGGAGAACTCTACCTGTCCGGACCTGGCCTCGCCCGTGGCTACCATCAGCGGCCCGCAACCACCGCCATCCGATTCGTCCCCGACCTGTACGGCCCGGCCGGGACTCGGATGTACCGCACCGGCGACCTGGTCACCTGGACCGCTGACCGAACACTGCAATACAAAGGTCGCGTCGACTTACAGGTCGAGACCCGAGGACCGCGCGTCGAGCCTGATATCGAATCCGCACTGCGCAGCCACCCCGATGGGTTCACCGTCGACACCCGAGCCAACGGCGCCGACCAACTCGTCGGATAGGTCGTCCCAATGTCGCGGCCCGACCGGCCGAAACCGATGGATCGACGCTGCCGGACAATGGCATCGCCGCTGCTCGAGTGTCTGAATGTGTGAATCGGGAGTCCAATGCATAAGCTCGAACATGTGCCCGGTAAACGAGACATCGCAACCCGACGCGAGCTGGCCGACACCGCAGCGCAGCCGACCGAGACCACAGGGCCGCACGGCAGTAGCGCGACTGTTGCGCCGGAGCTCACCTCGGTCGCCCAGGACTATTTGAAAGTGATCTGGACCGCTCAGGAGTGGTCGCAGGAAAAGGTATCGACGAAACTGCTCGCCGAACGGATCGGCGTCTCGGCCTCCACCGTCTCCGAGGCGGTACGCAAGCTCGCCGATCAAGGCTTTGTCGAACACGCTCGGTACGGGTCCATCACCCTCACCGAACACGGGCGCCGCGCGGCGGTCGCCATGGTGCGTCGGCATCGGCTGCTCGAGACATTCCTCGTCAACGAACTCGGCTACGGCTGGGATGAGGTGCACGATGAGGCCGAAGTGCTCGAGCATGCGGTCTCGGAACTGCTGATGGCGCGCATCGACGCGAAACTCGGTTATCCGGACCGGGATCCGCACGGCGATCCCATTCCCTCGGTCGACGGCGCGGTGCCGACGCCGCCCGCCCGCCCGCTCAGCGATTTCCACGCGGGCGAATCCGGCCACGTAGCACGGATTTCCGATGCCGATCCGGATATGCTGCGCTATTTCGGTTCGGTCGGCATCGCGCTGGATACGGCGATCGTCGTGCTGGAACGCCGAGACTTCGCGGGCACCATAGCGATTCGCATCGAGGACCGAACCATCGATCTCGGCAGCCCTGCGGCCGAGGCCATTTGGCTCAGCGACTGATCCGCGCACGCCGCTGCGGCCACGGCAGCCTGCGGCAAGAACACATTCCGGTACCCATATCGGCTCGCCGGGCCCTGGAGTCAGCTCGGGTCAAGCCCGTAGTCAGAGGTTCGACGGGCGGACGACCATGACCGAAGCCGCACGCTTGCCGCTCTCCTGCACTAGTGCGATCGCGCGTCCGGACGGGTCGAGGGCAGCGTAGACGCCGGATATGCCGACCGGCTCGAGCCAGCGGCCATTGCGCAGATCGTCGGCCTGCTTGTCATCGATATCGCGGTGCGGGAATGCGGTTCGGATGGCGTCGTCGATATCCAGACTCAACAGCGCATCCTCGGATTCGGCGGCTGCGGCCACTTCGTCGAGGGTTCTGGCGTGTTCGAGGGTGAACGGGCCAACCCGGGTGCGACGCAATGCGGTCAGATGACCACCGACGCCGAGGGCGGTACCCAGATCGCGCGCCAATGCGCGAATGTAGGTGCCGGACGAACATTCGACGATTACGTCCAGGTCGACGAACTCCGAAATATCCCGGCGGGCAAGGATATCGAAGCGCGACACGGTGACCGGGCGAGCCGCGAGCCGCACATCTTCACCGGCCCGATGCCGGGCATAGGCGCGTTCACCGTTGACCTTGATGGCGCTGACCGTCGCGGGCACCTGCTCGATGGCACCGATCGATTTCGCTGTGTGCGTGGCGATTTCGGCATCGGTGAGATGGGTCGCCGCCGCCGTCGAGAGCACTTCGCCCTCGGCATCGTCAGTGGTGGTGGCCTGTCCGAGCCGAATGGTCGCGGTGTAGGCCTTGGTGGTCAGGGTGAGCAGGCCGAGCAGTTTGGTGGCCCGTTCAACGCCGAGCACCAGTACGCCGGTGGCCATCGGATCGAGCGTTCCGGCGTGACCGATCTTCTTGGTGCGCAGTACTTTTCGACATTTCGCGACGACGTCGTGGCTGGTCCAGCCGCCGTCCTTGTCGACGATCAGCAGACCGCCGAGGGCATCGATCCGAGCATCGGCCATCAGTCGTGCACGATCGCGGTCAGGATGAGACCGTCGCCGATCATCCACCGGCCGTCGAAGGAAATCAGCGGCGCACCACCGTCGGTGACCTGTCCGGACACCAGGATCTGGCTGTGGAAGGTGCCCGAACCGGCGCCGTCGGAGCTCTCATCGATGGTGAAAGTGATGTGGGCGTCCTCGAAACCGAGCCAGCGTGCGGTCAATGGCCACCACGCCTTGTAGGTGGCTTCCTTCGCGCAGAACAGCAAGCGGTCCAGGTGCAGACCCGAGCCGTCGACCCGGGCCAACCAGTCCCGCTCGGGCGGCAGGCTCACCGAATCCAACACGCCCTCGGGCAATGTGCCGTGCGGTTCGGCGTCGATGCCGATCGAGCGGAACCGCAGCTTGTGGCCCAAAGCCGCGGCCCGGTAGCCGTCACAGTGCGTCAGGCTGCCGACGATGCCGCGCGGCCACACCGGCGCACCTCGCTCGCCCTTGCCGATCGCGACCGGAGCCTCACCCAATTGCGCCAGCGCGAGCCGGGCGCAGTGCCGAGCACCGATGAAGTCCCGGCGGCGCTTGTCTACCGACCTCTCGATGAGGTGCGCCTCAGCCGGATGCGGCTGCAAATCCTCGGGATACTCCAGAAGCTCGGCCGAAGCCACACCAGCGGGAAGAATTTTCTCGATCAACTCGTCCGCCTCCCCGCACCTTCAGGCCGGACTCGGGTGCCACGCGAGCGGCGTCCGGCGGTCAGGGGGCAGGTGATCTTGCCCCTACCCGACGAGTTACCCATGTACACACCAAATCAGTAGTTGCGCTGCGAATCAAATTACCGCTGCGATGCCGGACCGGATCAGATGCCGCGGCGACGGTCGGCTTTGGCGCGCATCTCGTCGGCCACGGCCTCCATCTCGGGGGTCACCGTGAAGTGGCCGCCCCATTTGTTCAGCGAACCCGGCGGGTATTCGGGGGTCGGGAGGATTTGTCGCAGCAACTGGTCGGGCAGTCCGCGACGCTGCCATTCGCGGGGGTAGCCGAGGGAGACTTCTTCGAAGCGCACGCCGTCGTAGTAGGAGGTGCGCGGAATGTGCAGGTGGCCATAGACCGAGCAGACCACGTTGTAGCTGGTGTGCCAGTCGGCGGTCAGATCGGTGCCGCACCAGAGCGCGAATTCCGGGTACCACAGCACCTCGGTGGGCTGGCGGACCAGCGGAAAGTGGTTGATCATGACGATCGGCGTTTCGGGTGGCAGCGCGTCCAGCTTCCGCTTGGTGACCTGCACGCGGGCATGACACCAGGCGTCCCGGGTCAGATACGGATCCGGTGAGAGCAGGAATTCGTCGGTGGCGACCACATTGCGTTCCCGGGCCAGGGCAAGCCCCTCGGCCTTCGTCTTGGTGCCATCGGGCAGAAACGAGTAGTCGTAGAGCAGGAACATCGGAACCAGGGTCACCTGACCGCCGTGCTGTTCGGACCCGGCGCCGGTCCACACCGGAAACGGATCCTCCGGTGTGATGACATCGAGATCCCGACAGATCGAGACCAGGTAGTCGTAGCGCGCGACACCGTGCATCTGCACCGGATCCTTCGCCGTGGTCCACAATTCGTGGTTGCCAGGCACCCAGATCACCTTGGCGAAGCGGCCGCGCAGCAGCTCCAGCGCCCAGCGAATATCGTCGGACTTCTCCCCGACGTCCCCGGCCACGATGAGCCAGTCCTCGGGCGAATCCGCCCGAATCTGCTCGACGACCGGACGATTCCCCTGGTGCCCGACATGAACGTCGCTCACCGCCATCAACTTGGGTATCACCACACCTACATTGGCATATCTGTAGAGGTGCTCGCCGTTCGGCTCGATGAACATGAGCGATAGCGGCTCGAATCCGCTGCTGGCGGCCGCGTACGCACGGTCTTATGCACTGACGCGGGGGACCTCGGTGCCGATTCGGGCCCAGCGGCCGGATTCGGCGCGTCGGACCACGGCGACCAGGCGCAGGAGCATGAAGGTTGCGAGGCCGGTCCAGATGCCTGCTATGCCCCAGTGGCAGATGAGGGACAGCCAGATGGCGGGGAGGAAGCCGAGGAGGGCGGCGCCGAGGGTGGTGTTGCGCAGGTAGGCGGCGTCGCCCGCGCCCAAGAGGACGCCGTCGAGGGCGAAGACGATGCCTGCGATCGGGATGATGGCTACGAAGAACCACCACGCGATGTGGGTGCGGTCGAGGACGGCCGGATCGTCGGTGAAGAGTTCGGGGACGACGGTGGCGCCCGCCGCGAAGGCCGCCGCCAGGACCACCGCGAATCCGCCCGACCAGCGGGTGATGCGGCGCGCGAGTCCGCGCGCGCCGGTGGCCTGGCCCGCGCCGAGTGCCGCGCCGACCAGGGTTTGGGCGGCGATCGCGAGCGAATCCAGGGTCAGCGCAAGAAAATTCCAGAGCTGCAGGACCAGTTGATGGGCGGCCACCGATGCCGCACCGAATCGGGCGGCGACGGCCGCCGCCGAGACGAAGCTGGCTTGAAAGGCGAGGCTGCGGGCGATCAGATCACGCCCCAGCACCAGTTGCGCTCGCATGACCGACCAGTGTGGCGTCAGCGAAACACGCGCGCGCACCAGCGCGCTCAGGAACAGCCCGGCCGTCACGGCCTGGCCCGCCGTATTCGCGACCGCCGAGCCCGCCAACTCCAGTCGCGGCGCACCCAGCAACCCGTGCACCAGCGTCGGGCACAGCAACCCCGAAACCAGGAGTCCCGCAACAACGAACAGCAGCGGCCGGCGCGTCTCCTGTACCCCGCGCAACCACCCGTTACCCGCCATGGCGATCAAAATCAGCGGCACCCCGAACAACGCGATGCGCACCCAGACCAACGCCTCCCCCGCAATATCCCCACCACCGGCGATCACATTCGTCAATGGCACCGCAATCGCCTGCCCCACAATAAGAACCAGGGACCCGAGGATCGCGGCGACCCACGTCGCCTGCACCCCCTCCCCGATCGCACCGCGCGCATCCCCCGCCCCATGCCGCCGCGCCGCCCGCGCCGTCGTCCCATACGACAGGAACGTCAGCTGCGAGCTGACCTGTGCCAGAATCAATCCGCCGACCGCGAGCCCGGCCAATGCCAATGCTCCCAGCCGCCCGACCACGGCCAGGTCGAAAAGCAGATAGATGGGTTCCGCCACCAGCACACCCAGGGTCGGCAAGGCGAGTCCGAGGATCCGCCGAGGTCCGACTACGCCGATCGGATCCGACCCGACCCCGTTGACCGCCGAGGCGGTCGCGCAGTCGCGCATCGGATTCGCCAGGCGGCCATCCCCTGTCGCCGCAGGCGACGAATCCGGCTGTGTCTCACCCATTTCGGAACAGTAGCCGCCCGACCACCCCACCCGCGACCGCCATATTCACCCGAGTTCCGCCAACAGCGCCGCGACGACCGATTCGGATGTGCCGTGCGCGGTATATCCGGCCGCGAACCGATGCCCTCCACCACCCAATGACGTTGCGACAGTGGCCACATCGACACCATCCCTTGCCCCGGGCGCACTATCACGCGAGCGCAGTGACACCGTCCACCGATCCGGAATCGTGCGAGATTCCTTGAATACCGCGGCAACTCCGGCCTCGGCGGTGGTGCGGACGATATCGACCACACTCTCCACCTCTTCCGAACGCACACCGTCGACATCCTCGCGCCGCACAATGGCGTACACCAGCCCGGTCCCACCACCAGCGTGCGGCTCCAACCGGGCCGAGCCGAGCACCCGCGACAGCATCGGCAACCAGCCGAACGGATGCGTATCCATCAGTGAGCGCGTGATTTCGGCACCATCGATGCCGGTGGCAAGCAGCCGTTCGGCCAGCTGATGGGTGCCACGTCGCACCCAGCGAAACGAGCCGGTGTCGGTGACCAATCCGGCGTAAAGGCAATGTGCCACTTCGGCATCGATCGGCACCTGCCAGGCGTCGAGCAATCGCGCGATCAGACTCGTCGTCGACTCCGCACCCGGATCGATCACATTGATCGTCCCGAACCGGGTATTGGAGCGGTGATGATCGAACACCAAAGTCGTTCGGGCCCCAGCCAATCGATCGGCGAGTGCACCCAGCCGACCCGCACTGCCGCAGTCCACGGATACCAGCAGATCCACCTCGGCGGGCACCTTCGCAGGCGCCACCAGATGCTGCACACCGGGCAGCGTCCGCATCGTCGCGGGCAGTTCGGCGGGTTCGGCGAACGATACCCACACCGGGACACCCCGCCGATGCAACACCAAGGCCAAGGCGAGCCCGCTGCCGACGGTGTCGGCATCGGGCTGCACATGACACAGGATGGTGACCGAACGCGCCGCACTCAACGCCGCAACAGCCGGTCCGAAATCGACAGCATCGACAGCGACCCCCCTACCCGGGTCGACGGGCATCGTCGTCATGATCTACCGCACGTCACTCGTCGGATTCGCGTTCGACCTTGTACGGGTCGGCATCGCCGGCATGGGTGGCGGTCGCCGCCACCTTCGCGACCGCGTCGTCGGCGGCCCGCGCCCTGGCCAATAGCTCTTCCATATCCCGTGCCGCGTCGGGCACCTTGTCGAGCACGAACGCCAGCGTCGGGGTGAATTTCACGCCGGTGCCCGCGCCCACCTTCGAGCGCAATACACCTTTGGCCTTCTCCAGACCGGCGGCCGCAGCCGCGTAATCCGGTTCCACGTCGAGGGTTTCGCCCATCACCGTGTAGTACACCGTCGCCTCGCGCAGATCGCCGGTGACCTTCGCATCGGTCACGGTCACGAAATTCAGACGCGGATCCTTCACCTCGTATTCGATCGCGGTCGCCACGATCGCGGAAATCCGCTTGGCGAGTCGGCGTGCCCTGGCTTGATCCACCATGGCTGAACCCTCCTCACTACTGCTGTGTTCAATTTGTGGCGGGCCTGGGGCCCTTCGTGCTCACGCAAGCTAGCGCCTCCGTGTCCGTCGCCAGCGACTGCTTGCAGGTCGCTCGAACGGTCAGCACCCACCACGGGTCAGTCTTCGGGTCCGAAGATTCTGCGGCGCACTGCCAGCAACTCTAACTCCGGACGAGCCGCGACGTGTCGCTCGCATTTGTCGAGCACCTCGGTCAGATGATCCATACCGGAACTGACCATGGCGACTCCGAGCAGCGAGCGACGGTGGCGGTCTTGTTCCCCACCCTCGGCGGCACTCACGCCGAAGCGCTGTAATTCGGCCAGCACGGGCCGGATCACCGAACGCTTCTGCTTCAGCGAGCGCACATCTCCGAGCAGGACATCGAACTCCAGTGCACCCAAGTACACCCAAGCCTCCTGTATCGGCGCCTACGAAAAGATTGTTCGGTGGTCCAGCCCGACGTTCACGGGCCGGACCACCGGCACACAATCAGTCGCGCGGCTTCTCCCGCAGCTCGTAGGCCTCGATCACATCGCCTTCCTTGATGTCGTTGTAGGTCAACGTCATACCGCATTCGAAGCCCTCGCGGACCTCGGTGACGTCATCCTTTTCCCGACGCAAGGTAGAGATCGTAACCGTCTCGGCGACCACCACATTGTCGCGGAGCAAGCGCGCCTTGGCGTTGCGCTTGACCGAACCCGAGGTGACCATGCAGCCGGCGATATTGCCGACCTTCGACGAACGGAAGATCGCGCGGATTTCCGCCCGGCCCAGCTCGACCTCTTCGTAGATCGGCTTGAGCATGCCCTTGAGGGCCTTCTCGATTTCGTCGATGGCCTGGTAGATCACCGAGTAGTACCGGATGTCCACGCCTTCGCGGTTGGCCAGCTCGGTCGCCTTGCCCTCGGCCCGCACGTTGAACCCGATGATGATCGCGTTCGACGCCGACGCCAGGTTGACGTTGGTCTCGGTGACGCCACCGACACCGCGGTCGATGACCCGCAGGCGCACCTCGTCGTCGATCTCGATACCGAGCAGCGCCTCCTCGAGGGCCTCGACGGTACCGGAGTTGTCGCCCTTGAGGATCAGGTTGAGCTCCGAAGTCTCCTTCAGCGCGGCATCCAGATCTTCCAGGCTGATCCGCTTGCGGCTGCGCGCGGCCAATGCGTTGCGCTTGCGCGCATTGCGGCGGTCGGCGATCTGGCGAGCGATCCGGTCCTCGTCGACGACGAGCAGGTTGTCACCGGCGCCGGGCACCGACGTGAAGCCGATGACCTGGACCGGCCGCGACGGCAGCGCCGCGGCGACATCGTCGCCGTGCTCATCGACCATACGGCGGACGCGACCATAGGCGTCGCCCGCCACAATCGAGTCGCCGACGCGCAGCGTGCCGCGCTGGATGAGTACGGTCGCCACCGGGCCACGGCCGCGGTCGAGGTGCGCCTCGATCGCGACACCCTGGGCGTCCATATCCGGGTTGGCCCGCAGGTCCAGCGCCGCGTCCGCGGTCAGCAGGACCGCCTCGAGCAGCTGGTCGATATTGGTGCCCTGCTTGGCGGAGATGTCGACGAACATGGTGTCGCCACCATATTCCTCGGCAACCAGGTTGTACTCGGTCAGCTGCTGCCGGATCTTGTCCGGGTTCGCGCCTTCCTTATCGATCTTGTTGACCGCCACCACGATCGGCACATCGGCTGCCTGCGCGTGGTTGATCGCCTCCACTGTCTGCGGCATGACGCCGTCGTCGGCGGCGACCACCAGGATCGCGATGTCGGTGGCCTTCGCACCACGGGCACGCATGGCGGTGAACGCCTCGTGACCCGGAGTGTCGATGAAGGTGATGAGCCGGTCGCTATCACCCAGATGAGTGAGCACCTGGTAGGCGCCGATGTGCTGGGTGATGCCACCGGCCTCGCCCTCACGGACGTTGGCCTTACGGATCGTGTCGAGCAGTCGAGTTTTACCGTGGTCGACGTGACCCATGACGGTCACCACCGGCGGACGCTGTTCGAGGTCTTCCTCGCCGCCCGCGTCCTCACCGTAGGTCAGATCGAACGATTCCAGCAGCTCGCGGTCCTCGTCCTCGGGGCTGACCACGTGCACGACGTAGTTCATCTCGCTGCCGAGCAGCTCGAGGGTCTCATCGTTCACCGACTGGGTCGCGGTGACCATCTCACCGAGGTTGAACAGGGCCTGCACCAGAGCGGCCGGGTTCGCATCGATCTTCTCCGCGAAGTCCGACAGCGACGCACCGCGGGCGAGACGGATGATCTCGCCGTTACCGCGCGGCAGCCGCACGCCACCGACGGCGGGCGCTTGCATGCTTTCGTACTCGGCGCGCTTCGCCCGCTTCGACTTACGGCCACGACGAGGGGCGCCACCGGGACGACCGAACGCACCGGCCGCACCGCCACGGCCACCGGGACCCCCCGGACGACCGCCGCCACCGCCACCGGGACGACCACGGAAACCACCGGCTGCGGGAGCACCCGCACCGGCACCGGCGGGGGCACCGGTGCCGCCGCCGCCCTGGCCACCGCCGCGATAGCCACCGCCACCGCCACTGGGACGACCACCGCCACCACCCGGACCGCCACCGGGACGACCCGGACGGCCCGTACCTGCGCCGCCGCCCGGACCCGGACGGGCCGAACGCGCGGGCATGGCACCCGGATTCGGGCGCGGCGGCATCGAGCCGGGGCTCGGCCGCGGACCACCGGGACGCGGACCACCTTGGCCGGGAGCCGGACGCCGCTCGCCCTGAGCGCCACCCGGACGGGGACCGGGACCGCCCTGGGCCGGACCCGGACGCGGTCCCTGGCCGGGACCTGGACGCGGTCCCTGGCCGGGCCCCGGCCGGGGTCCACCCTGACTGGGGGCCGGACGCGGCGTGGGACGCTCACGATCGGGCGCGGAGGAGAAGGGATTGTTGCCGACGCGCGGGGCCTTCGGACCCGGCTTCGGTCCAGCCGCGGCCGGACCACCGGGACGCGGACCCCCCTGCGAGGGTGCACCGGGACGGTGCTGACCCGGACGTGCGCCACCCGGCGTCGGGCGGGGTCCGCCCTGAGCCGGAGTGCTCGGCACCGGAGCAGCCTTCGCGGCCGGAGCCGCCGGGGTCTCCCGGACCGGGGCGGTGTCCCGCGGGGCGGGCTTGGCCGCCGGACCGGGACGCGCGGCCGGACCGGGCCGGGCCATATCGGAGGGACGGGCGGCCGGAGCCGCCGTCTCACGCGCGGCCGGAGCCGCCGGGGTCGCCGCCTGCGCGGGCGTGGGGGTGCGTGGCCCCGGACGCGGACCGCCACCTGCGGCGGGCTTCGCAGCCGGGGTGCTCGACGGTGCGGAACCGGGGCGCGTCCCCGACTTCGCGGCGCCGTTCGCCGGGGCGGACTTGCCTGCCACCGACTCGCGCAGCCGACGTGCGACGGGTGCTTCCACCGTCGAGGACGCCGACTTCACGAACTCGCCCTGCTCCTTGAGCGTTGCGAGTAGTTCCTTGCTCGTGACACCGAGTTCTTTGGCCAACTCGTGCACGCGGGCCTTGCCTGCCACTGCTCTCCTCACTGAGAGGTCGAGCAGTACCTCCGCCTAGGGTGGGCGGGCCCGCACGACCTCGGGTTATCTCCGATGGACGTTCATCGTTGGTGCTTCACGGTGTGCTCATGAGTGCTCGTGCCTGTTCTCGAGGTACTTCTCCAGGGCCGAGATATCCAGATTTCCGGACACTCGTAGTGCTCTGCCGAACGCTCGGCGTCGTTCTGCAGTGCGCAAACAAACCGAAACGGGGTGCAGCCAGGCACCCCGTCCGGGAAGTCTGCGCCGCGGATCGGGAACTATCGCAACAACCTTGGAACCGTCACCGGTCGCACGGTCCTGCGCCACGATCCGCAACAGATCGACGGCCAACTCGCGCTTCCGGCATCCGATGCACGTCCGGACCGGAGCTGCTCGACGTCGGTACGTCGGGACTTGCTCGGTGGTGCGGTCGAACAAAGGAACCGAAGGCTCGGGCTGAACCTGACACCACTGTACCGCTGTCCCGCTCCGAACACCGAACCCCGCCCCCGTCGAAGTTACGAACCTGTCATCCGGCGAACTCGATTGGCGGGAATCGGTCAACTCCGATGCGCCTCCGTCCGCACACTGCCACTACCCGCATCGGGGGTGGCATCGCTGCGGATATCGATCCGCCAACCGGTCAGCCGGGCCGCCAACCTGGCGTTCTGCCCTTCCTTGCCGATCGCGAGCGAGAGCTGGAAGTCGGGGACGACTACGCGCGCGGCGCGGGCTTCGGGATCCACGATCGTGACAGATACGACTTTCGACGGCGACAGCGCATTCCCGACGAAGGTCGCCGGATCATCCGCGTAATCGATGATGTCGATCTTCTCGCCCGCCAGTTCGCTCATCACATTGCGCACGCGCTGCCCCATCGGGCCGATGCACGCGCCCTTGGCATTGACGCCGGGCACGGTGGTGCGCACCGCGATCTTGGAGCGGTGTCCGGCCTCGCGGGCGACCGCGACGATCTCCACCGAGCCGTCGGCGATCTCGGGCACCTCGAGTGCGAACAGTCGGCGCACCAGATTCGGATGAGTGCGCGAGAGAGTGATCTGCGGGCCGCGCGGGCCGCGGGAGACGCCGACGACGTAGCACTTGATCCGGTCGCCGTGCTCGTAGCTCTCGCCCGGGACCTGCTCGGCGGGCGGGATCAGGCCCTCGGTGCCGTGCAGTTCGCTGCCGATGCGCACCACCACGGTGCCGCGGGCATTGGCGCGGGCATCGCGCTGCACCACACCGCCGACGATGTCACCCTCGTGCGTGGAGAACTCGCCGAAGGACTTCTCGTTCTCGGCATCACGCAGCCGCTGCAGCACCACCTGACGCGCCGTGGTCGCCGCGATGCGGCCGAAACCCTCCGGGGTGTCATCCCATTCGGAGATCACATTGCCGTCGACGTCGAGCTCGCGGGCCATCACCCGGACCACGCCGGTCTTCTGATTGATATCGATGCGCGCGTTGGGCTGGTGCCCCTCGGTATGGCGGTAGGCCGTGAGCAGTGCCGACTCGATCGCGGAGATCACGGTCTCGATCGAGATCCCCTTATCGGCGACAATCGCGCGCAGGGCTTCGATTTCGATGTTCATTCCACGATCCCTTCGGTCGGCGCATCGGACGCTGCTATTGATTCGGTTGGTACATCGGATTCGGTTGGTACATCGGTAGTTCCCCGGACATCGGCGGTGGGGTCCACCGCTTCCTCCTGCCCCGGCCGCGGACGACCAGGCGCGACTCCGCCCGCGAGTTCCAGTTCCCGCGCACCGGGCGGGTTGAATTCCACCTGGACGACGGCCTCGGCGATATCGGCCAGCGCAACGATCACCCGGTGCGGCTCGGTCTTCCCGCCGAGCACCAGCGCGACCGTGTCATCGGTGAGGACACCGACCCTGGCCTCGAACTTGTCCGATGACTTCGGATCCGGCGATGCCGCGCCGGTGCGCAGTGTGATCCGCACCTTACGGCCCTGGGCGCGGCGCCAGTGGCGGGCGGCGGTGAGCGGGCGGTCGATGCCGGGGCTGGTCACCTCGAGCAGATAGGGCGTCTCACCGAAATCACCCGCAGTGTCGAGGGCCTCGGATAGCTCCCCGCTCAGTTCGGCAATGGTATCGAGATCGGAAGCGGAATCGCTGTCGACGATTACCTGCACCCGAGTCTGGGCATCCACATGCTTGCTCGCCGTCGAGATCTCGACACCCTCGAGGTCGAATCCTCGGCGCTCGACGAGCCCAGCAACGAGCTGGCTCACCCTTTCCTCGGTCGGCATGGGCATGTGGGGCGGCTCCTGGTTCAGTTGTCAGACGGCTGTTCTTTCGAGCGACATGCAAGCGGTCACTACGGAAAAATTTCTCTACCGAAGATCTAGCGTAACGCGCTCCGAGAGTGTAATGGACCAGCGGCCTCGAGCAAGTTTCCTGGCCACGCGCCCGCGACACGGCGCGCCGGGTATCGCATCTACCGCGCGCGGTAGATGCCCAGTCGGAGGTGTCGCGCGAATCTGGCACGATGGTGCCGTGCCCATCCGCCTTCCCGCCCCGCCGCGCGCCGGGTGCACTTCCGGCATCCCCATCGACCGGCACCAATCCCAGCACGGCAGCGCCGGCGTCGGTCGCACCAGCATCGTCGACCGCCGCACCGCACTGCGGCTCGCCGGCGGTACGACCGTGGGTGCGCTGGCCATCGGCGCGGTAACCGGATGCACGGACAAGACCGTGTATCAGCCCGATCCGCTTGCCGCACAGGAAATCTTGGCACGCGCCGATGCCGCGGCCGCGACGGCGGCGATCGCGGTCACGCCGCAGCGACATGCCGAATTGACCGTGATCGCGGACGAACGCACCGCACACGCGGATGCGTTGCGTGCCGAAATCAACCGGGTGATCGGCGTTTACGGCGACGGCACCACCCCGGCGCACCGCACCCGCGAACTCACCCCCGCGCCCGCTTCGGGCACCTCCTCCGCGGCATCGGGCGCGTCCGCATCACCAACCACACCGCCGAGCATCGACGAGTTGCGCACGCGGCTGGCCAAGTCGCAGCAGACCGCGGGTGATCTCGCCCGCACCCAATCCGGTTATCGCGCAGGGCTATTGGCCTCGATCAGCGCATCGTGCGCGGCACAGGCGGGGGTGTTGCTGGCATGAGCCGTGCCGCCGCGACCGACCTCGCCCGCCGACCTGCGCCTATCATGCGCGCGGTGAGACTCACCCAGACCGGGGTGCGCGCATGACCGAAACCGAACGCCAGGCCCTGCTCGACGCCTTGCGCGCCGAATACGCGGCCGTGTACGCCTACGGCGTGATCGCGGCCTATGCATCCGCCGAGCGAGCCCGTGTGGTCGCGCAGGACACCGCATCGCACCGGGCCCGCCGCGATGCCACCATAGATGCGTTGAAGGCATCCGGAATCGCGGTGCCGCCACCGGATGCGGCTTACACGACCCCGGTGCCGGTGAACGATCCGATCCGGTCGGCGAACCTGGCCGTCACGGTGGAAACCGATACCGCCGTCGCCTGGCGCGCGGTCGTCGAGAACGGCAACTCCGAAACCCTGCGCCGGATAGGCATCGACGCCCTCACCGAATGCGCCGTGCGCCTGGCCACCTGGCAAGCCATTCTCGGCGCCAACCCGCCGACCGTCGCGTTCCCAGGCAAGGCATAACCGCACCCCACGCATGCTCGGTGCGCCCCGCACCTTTCAGCGCACCAAGCACTCTTTCATCAGCGAATTCGTGCGCGGCGCGCCGATTCGCGCGCAGCGGTGGTGGATGCGAGCGTGGCTACGGGCGCATTTGGTAGGCGCCGTCGTAGGCGGCGACTTCGGACCAGACGCGGTCGAAGCGGGGGCGGTCGGCAACCGGCGGACGCAAGGCGGAGGCGGCCCAGGCCTGCTGGTCGGGGGTGGCGGAGGGCTTGCCGTAGAGGGTGGTGGCGTGGCCGTTGAAGTCGCGGATCTGGAAGTCGAAGATCTGCTCGATGATGTCGCGGTCCAGCCCGGTGATCGCGGCCTGCTCCAGAATCAGCTGGCCGTAGACCACCAGTGCGAACAGATGGCCGATAGTCAGCATGAAGTCCAGGTCCCGCTGCTGGTCGGCATCGGGTGCGGCCGTGGTCAGCAGGGTGCGCAGGGCCTGGGCCTGTTCGTAGAAGCGCGCGACATTCGGTAGGTCGACGTGCTTTTCGTACACCGGGGTCCACTCGGCGAACTGCACCTTGCCCGCGCCTCGGGCCGGACCCTGCCGGAAGAAGAACTCGTCGTCGGCCGCATCGAGGCGGGTGCCGGTCTCCGGGTAGTCCTTCGGATTGAACAGATAGTTCGGCATGAACTTCAGGATCTGGCCGACATTGACGTGCACGGTGCCCTCGAGCCGCGGCAGCGTGCCGATGTAGCGGGCGGCCTGCGCGAAGTAGGTGTTCTTCTCGAATCCCTTGGCGGCCAGCACATCCAGCAGCAGGGTCATGACGGTCTCGCCCTCGGAGGTCACCTTGGACTTGGTCATCGGGTTGAACAGCAGATAGCGGCGGTCCTGCAGGCTCGCACTGCGGAAGTAGTCGACGGCGCGGTCGCTGAACAGCTTCATCGCGACGATGCGCGCGTAGGCGTCCACGAAATTCGTACGCACATGCGGGAATTCGGTAACGGCCTGACCGTAGAGTATGCGGTTGTCGGAGTGCGTGATCGCCTCGTAGAACGAGTGCTCGACCATGCCGATGCTGCCGTGGCACAGGTTGAACTTGCCGACATTGACGGTGTTCAGCGCGGCGGAGAAGGCCTCGGGACCGGTGGACAGGATGTCGGCGGCGGTCACCGGGTAGTCGTGCAGCGCGAAGGTGCTCACGTACAGCTGACCGTGGATGACATTGTCGATGAGCTCGTAGTTGTCGTGGCGGCTGTCGGCGGCGAACCACACGTAGCCGTCCGCGCCGCCGATATCGGCGCGGCGGGAGAAGATCGACACCATCGATGCGACATTGCCATTGCCGATGTAGTACTTGCCACCATTGGCGCGGAACAGGATCCCGGCATCGGCATCCGCACTGCCCGGCTCGGTCGGCGTCAGGATCAGGTCGGTGTTGTAGATATCGGCACCGTGGTCGCGCTCGGACAGACCGAACGCCATCACCTGACCGTCCGCGAGATCGGCGGCGGCGCGCTTCTTGGCGTCCTCGTTATCGCTCTGCCAGATCGGGCCGAGTCCCAGGATGGTGACCTGCTCGGCGTACCAGTAGGCGAGACCGTAGAAGCCGAAGATCTCCGACAGCGCCGCATTGCGGGCACCGTCCCACCGACGGTTGGCGTCACCGTCGGCATAGGCGGCCGGGGTCAGGAAGGTCGCGAACAGCCGCTCCCGCTTGACGAATTCGAGGAAGTCCGACACCCACACCGCCGCCGCATCATCGGCCAGCAGCTGCCGTTTGCCCCGCGACTCGAACCACTCGATGGTGGCCCGCAGCAGCCGCCGCGTCTCGGCGTCGAACTGCCGCGGGTCGTACGTGTTGGGGTTGAACAACAACGCGTCGCTGTTCGTCATGCCGCTAACTTACCAGCCGGTAACAGTAGCCAGGAGCGGGTCCGCGATAACCGCCGGCCACGAATCGTGCCTACCGGACCGTAGGTCCGGCCGAACCCACGATGCCCGGCCGACTCGGCTGCAGTGCCGGAGTCGCCCGGGCTTCGCTCTCGGGTATACGGGCCTAATGCCCGGCGCGGACCTGCGCAAGCACCGATTCGACCACCGAGTCGGCCGGGACCTCGGTGGACTCACCGGTGAAACGATCGCGGATTTCGACCTTGCCCTCGGCCCAGCCGCGGCCGACGACCACGACCAGCGGGACACCGATCAGCTCGGAATCCTTGAACTTCACTCCGGGCGAGGCCTTGCGGTCGTCGAGGACCACATCGAGCCCCGCCGAATCCAGCAGCGCCGCCACCTGCTCGCCGCCCGCACGCGAGGAGTCGTCCTTGTTCGCGATCACCACGTGCACGTCGAACGGCGCGACTTCGCGCGGCCAGCGCAGGCCCTTCTCGTCATGCTGCTGTTCGGCGATTACCGCGACCATGCGGGAGACGCCGATGCCGTAGGAGCCCATGGTGAGCCGCACCGGCTTGCCGTTCTCGCCGAGCACATCGACCTCGAACGCGTCGGTGTACTTATTGCCGAGCTGGAAGATATGGCCGATCTCGATGCCGCGCGCGGACACCAGGACGCCACGCCCGTCGGGTGAAGGATCACCGTCACGCACCTCGGCGGCCTCGATGGTGCCGTCAGGGGTGAAATCGCGGCCCACAGCCAGGCCGACGACATGCTTGCCAGGCTCGTCGGCACCGGTGATCCAGCTGGTTCCGGTGCCGATGCGCGGATCGACCAGGTAACGAACACCATTGGCCTGCAATGCCTTCGGACCGATGTAGCCCTTGACCAGGAACGGGTTGGCGGCGAAATCGGCCTCGGTGAGCAGTTCCACCTCGGCGGGCTCGACGGCGGCGCCGAGGCGCTTGTCGTCGACCTCGCGGTCGCCCGGAATGCCGATACCGAGCAATTCGGTCTTGCCGTCCGGGTGACGCAGCTTGACCATGATGTTCTTCAGGGTGTCGGCCGCGGTGACGGGGCGATCGTAGATGCCCGCGCTGTTCGCCCAATCCACCAGCGTCGCGATGGTCGGCGTGTTCGGGGTGTCGTGCATGACGGCCGCGGGCAGGCCCTCGATGGGCTGCGGTTCGGCAGCGGGCGTGACCACCGCTTCCACATTCGCGGCATAGCCGGACTCCCGGCACACCACATACGTGTCCTCACCGACCGGGCTGTCCGCGAGGAATTCCTCCGACGCGCTACCGCCCATCGCACCCGAGGTGGCCGCGACGATGACGTATTCGACCCTGAGCCGGTCGAAGATGCGCTGGTAGGCCTCGCGGTGCGCGTTGTAGCTGGCCTCGAGGCCGTCCTCGTCGAGATCGAAGGAGTAGGAGTCCTTCATGATGAATTCGCGCCCACGCAGGATGCCCGCGCGGGGACGCTCCTCATCGCGGTATTTGGTCTGGATCTGGTACAGCGTGACCGGGAGATCCTTGTACGAGCTGTATTCACCCTTCACGGTGAGCGCGAAAAGCTCCTCGTGCGTTGGCCCGAGCAGATAGTCCGCGCCCTTGCGGTCCTGCAGCCGGAACAGGCCGTCGCCGTATTCGGTCCACCGGTTGGTGGTCTCGTACGGCTCGCGCGGCAGCAGCGCGGGCAGCGAGATCTCCTGCGCGCCGATGGCGTTCATCTCTTCCCGCACGATCCGCTCGACCCGCCGCAGCACCCGCAGGCCGAGCGGCAGCCACGAGTACACGCCAGGGGCGATGCGCCGCACATATCCGGCGCGCACGAGGAGTTTGTGACTGGGCACCTCGGCGTCGGCGGGATCGTCGCGCAGGGTACGCAGGAACAGGTGGGAGAGGCGGGTGATCACGGAACCACAGGGTAGTCGCTGGCCGGGCGATCTCCGCAAGGCATTAGCCCCTTTCGGCGTGAGCGGGGTCTGTCCGTGGTCGCGCGACCTATCCGCCTCCGAGCCCGCACCGCGCCTCGTGGGCGCTCGGCTCTGTCGTGCGCGATTGCGCGCGGTGTCGATGGTTCACCGGCCGAGTTCGCTCACGCGGTACCGTATCCGCTCGTGCTGGTGCTGCTGCCCCCTTCCGAAACCAAGTCCGATGGCGGAACCGAAGTGCCGCTGGAGCTGGAGTCACTGGCGATGCCGCAGCTCACGGCAGTGCGCGACCGGCTCGTGAGCGAGGTCGTCGCACTGGCCGCCGATCCGGAGGCCGCCCGTGCGGTGCTCGGCCTCGGCAAGGGGGCCGACAGCGAGATCGCGCGCAATGCGAACGTGCGCACGTCAGCTACCCGGCCCGCGCTGGAACGCTATACCGGCGTGCTCTACGACGCCCTGGATGCCCGTTCCTTCACCAAGGTCCAGCGTGCCAAGGCCTATGCCCGTCTCGGCATCGGCTCCGCCCTGTTCGGCGCCGTCCGCGCCGATGATCACATCCCCGCCTACCGGCTCTCCGGCGGTACCAAACTCCCGGGCCTCCCGACGCTTTCCGCCATCTGGCGCGATGTCCTGCCCGACGCCCTGGTCGCCGAGGCCGGCGGTGAACTCGTCATCGACCTGCGCTCGGGCACCTACCAGCAGCTCGGCCGCATCCCCGGCGCCATTACCGCCAACGTCCTCACCGAACATCCCGACGGCTCCCGAACCGTGGTGAGCCACTTCAACAAACACCACAAGGGCCTCCTCGCCCGCGCCCTCGTCCTCACCCGCGCCGACCCCACCGACATCCGCGCCGTAGCCCGCATCGCCACCAAATCCGGCCTGCGCACCGAAATAGCCTCCCCCACCGAACTCCTCATCATCACCTGAGCTGTCGCATAGCCACTGGCAACCTCACACAACCCATCGAGCCTGTTGCCGAATTGTCGCGGATTTTGGCCGTCACTCCTCGGCGACAGTCATAGTTTTCTTACATGGGGTGATCTGCTGTTCTCCACCACGGTGGATCGCCAGCAGGGCAAAACCTCGCCCGTGATCCGCGCATCACGGTGATGATCAATCCGCCGGACAATCCGTACGTGTACGCGGAGATTCGCGGCACCGAAACGATCACCCCCGATCCCGACAAGACGCTGCCGGACAAGCTGTCGCAGCACTACACCGGGCTGCCGTACGTCGAATTCAACCCCGCCTCGGTCAATGACGGACCCCGCGTGATCGTCCGCCCCGCGCAAGGTCGCCGGTCGCTTGTGAGTTCGCGGCGGGGCCGGGATTCAGCCCTGCTCGGCCTCTTCCCGCGCATGCTGCGCCTGCCCGACCTCGGCCGCCGTATAGCGCAATGTCAGTGCCACCATTCCCACCACGAGTGCACCGATGGCGGTGATGAAAAGCACCAGCGTGTAACCACTTCCGAGCGCATCCAACTCCGCGGGCGTCAGATCGGTGGGCTTACCCGTGCGGCCGCCGAGGGCGAGCGTGCGGGATGCGGCGACCGGCGCGAGCAGACCGATCGCGAAGGGGGTGCCCAGGTTCATGAACATCTGGCCGACCGCGGTGAGCGGTCCGATATTCGTCGGAGCCACACCGACCAATACGCACAGCGGGATGATCACCGCGGCGACACCGATGCCGAAACCGATCATGATGAACAGCCCCACCAGGGTCGGCCAATACGGCACGCCCCGTTGGAGCGTCGAGCCGAACAGCAGCCCGACGACGAGAATTGCCGCGGCGCCGCTCAACAGCCAGCGCGGCGCGACCGTCATCACTAGGTGCGAAGCCGTGGCTGTGCCCATACCGGCGCCGATGGTGAACGGGATGAATGCGACCCCGGCGACCAGCGGGCTGTAGCCGACGACATTCTGCACGAACAGTCCCGCGAAATAGGTGGTCGCGGCCAGCACGCCACTGGCCAGGAAGATGGCGCCGAAGGTGGCGACCCGATCGCGCTTGTCGAAAAGCGACCACGGCAGCAGCGGGTTGTGCACCCATCGTTCGGCGACGACGAAGAGGATCAACAACACCAGACCGGCGACGATAGACCCGATGATGACCGGACTGTCCCAGCCGAATGCGGGCCCTTCGGTGGCCGCGAACACCAGAGCCGCGCAAGCGAGGGTGCCGAGTACGGCCCCGCGCACATCCAGGGATAGCCGGTGGTGGGTGGTGTCGCGCAGCCGCAGCACCGCACCCGACAGGATCAACGCACCGATCGGCACATTGATCAGGAAGATCCACCGCCAGCTCACCTCGGTGAGCGCGCCGCCGATAACCAGTCCGCCGACCGAGCCGACCGCCATCATGGAGCCGAAGATCGCGATCGCCTGATTGCGCACCCGCCCAGGTGCGAAAGTGGTCGCTACCAGGGCAAGCGCGGTCGGGGCCGCGAGCGCGGCGCCGGTGCCCTGGATGGCGCGGGCCGCGATCAGCATGCCCTCGTTCTGGGCGAGTCCACACAGCAGCGAGGCCAGCGTGAACAGTGCGACGCCCACGATGAACATACGTTTGCGGCCGAAAGCGTCGCCGATCCGGCCGCCGAGCAACATCAAACCCGCGAACGGCAGACCGTATGCGGTGACCATCCACGCGCTACCGGAACTCGATAACGCCAGTTCCTCCTGTAGCCGGGGCAGCGCGAGAATCACCACAGTGCCATCGAGCACGACCATCAACTGCAGGCCGCTCAGCACCAGGATCGCGAGGCCGAAGGCCCGCCGCGTCACCGGATACGGCTTCGTAGCGGGATTGTCTGGCACAGTTAGCCACTGTAGTCAGAGCGACGGATGATGGGCAGCGGCCCCGTCCGTGGCACCACGGGCATGGAGCCGGTCCGCTGCGATTCCTCCTGGGCGTGCTGTGCCTCCGCGAGTTGTCTCGGCGTATAACGCAATGTCAACGCGACGAAGCCCGCCAAGACCGCGACCAGCGAGCAGACCGCGAGCACCAGCGTGTACCCACTGCCGAGCGCGAAGATCTCGGCCTCGTTCATATCCGCCGCCTTACCGGTGCGCCCGCCCATCGACATGGTGCGCGATGCTGCGATGGGAGTGAGCAGACCGATGAATACCGGTGTCGCGAGGTTCATGAACATTTGCCCGACCGCGGACAGCGGGCCGATATCGGATGGCGGCACGCCGACGAGCACGCACAGCGGTGCGAGCACCATGGCCACGCCGACACCGAAGCCGATCACGACCAACAGCGGCAGCAGGGTGGTCAGGTAGTTCACGTGGCCGTCGAGCTGCGAGCCGACCAGCAGTCCGGCCGCCAGCTCGAATGCCGCACCGCACAGCAGCCAGCGCGGCGCGACGATCAGCGCCGCCTTGGAGGCCAGCGCGCCGCCGATGCCGATGCCGATGGTGAACGGAATCGATGCGATTCCCGCGACCAACGGTCCGTAGCCGAGCACATTCTGCAGGAATTGGGCGACGAAGAAGGTCATCGCGCCGAGCACGCCACCGGCCAGGAAGATCAGCAGGAAGGTGGTGACCCGATCACGGCTGTCGAACAGCGACAACGGCAGCAGCGGACCGTCGACGGTCCGCTCGACGGCCACGAAGACGAGCAGCAGCACTGCCCCCGCGACCAGCGCACCGATTACGGCCGGATTGCCCCAACCCAGCTCCGGTCCCTCGGTCGCACCGAACACGATCGATGCGCAGGCCAGAGTGCCGAGCACCGCGCCGCGGATATCGAGTGCGGATCGGTGGTGTTCGGTATCCGCGAGCTGGGACAGCGCACCGAGGATGATCAGAACTCCGATGGGCACATTGATCAGGAAGATCCACCGCCAGGACAGCTGGGTCAGCGCACCACCGACCACCAGACCGCCCACGGAGCCGATACCGACCATCGAGCCGACGATCGCGATCGCCTGGTTGCGCGCCTTTCCGGGCGCGAAAGTCGTTGCCACCAGCGCGAATGCCGTGGGCGCCGCGACTGCCGCACCCGCGCCCTGCACGGCGCGGGCCGCGATAAGCATGGCCTGACTCTGCGCCAACCCACACATCAGCGAGGCGAGTGTGAACATCGCGACGCCGAGCATCAGCATCGGTTTGCGACCGAACACATCACCGAGTCGGCCGCCGAGCAGCATCAAGCCCGCGAAGGTCAGGCCGTAGGAAGTGACGGTCCACGCGCCGCCCGCGCTTGTCATGCCCATTTCCGCTTGCAGCCTGGGCAGCGCGAAGATGACCACGGTGCCATCGAGCACAACCATCAGCTGCAGTCCGCTCAATACGAGAATCGCGAGCCCGAAGGCCCGCTGCGTCACCGGGTACTGCACCTTCGCGGGGGGATTATCGAGCACGGTGAGCCACTGTAATTGATCCGGAACCCCGGTCTCCGATCCCGCGGGTACGATTCACGCACTCATAGCGAAAATCACTGAGCGGTTGTGACACCGTCGAGTTGCGGGAGCCGCGTGGCTGCGCAGGCTCACCCACCGTGCGGAGGCGTTATCCAGCGGATGACTCGGCTTGCGGTTCGGCGGCTTCAACGGAGAAGCCCGCAGTGGGACCGATCACCACGATCGCGGGCGGCCGGATGCCTTCCTCGCGCACACGCGCGGCGACGGTGCCGAGGTCGGCGCGCAGCACGCGTTGGGTACGCAGGGTGCCCTCCTGGATCACCGTCGCGGGCGTGTCGGCGGGACGGCCACCCTCGATGAGAGCGGTGGCGAATTGTTCGATGCGCTCGACCGCCATCATGAGCACTATCGTGCCGCGCAGGCGCGCCAGGGCGGGCCAGTCGACGAGGGAATCCGGGTGATCGGGTGCGACGTGGCCGCTGACCACCACGAATTCATGGGTGACGCCGCGATGGGTCACCGGAATGCCGGCGGCGGCGGGGACGGAGATGGGGCTGGTGATGCCGGGCACCACGGTCACCGCAATGCCCGCATCGACGCAGGCCTCGAGCTCCTCGAAGCCGCGCCCGAATACGTAGGGGTCGCCGCCTTTGAGCCGCACCACGAATTTGCCTGCCTTGGCGCCCTCGATCAGCGCGGAATTGATCGCCTCCTGCGCCATCGCCCGGCCGTACGGGATCTTGGCCGCATCGATCACCTCGACGTCCGGGCCGAGTTCGGCCAGCAGCTCCGGTGGTGCGAGCCGGTCAGCGACAACGAGATTCGCGCGGGCCAGCAGACGACGGCCGCGCACCGTGATCAGATCCGGATCGCCGGGACCGCCACCGACCAGCGCGACCCCCGGGGTGATCGGTGTCGAATCATCGGTCACCACACCCGATTGCAGCGCCTCGAGAAGTGCGTTGCGCACGGCCGCGGACCGCCGATGCTGACCGCCGGCCAGTACGCCGAGTGTGAGGCCGTCGTGCCGAGCGGTCGCCGGAGTTACCGCAGTGCCCAGCCGAGCCACATCGGCGCGCACACAGAAGATCCGGCGCCGCGTGGCCTCCTCGACAACGGCCGCATTGGTCTCGGGTTCGTCGGTGCACGCGATCGCATACCAGGCACCGTCCAGATCACCGTCGACGTAGGCGCGCAAGGCCAGCGTGAGTTGCCCAGACGTGGCCATTCCCTCCACTGCCGGCGTGACTTCGCGACTGACGACATGCACATCCGCCCCGGCGGCGATCAATAGCCCGAGCCTGCGCTGCGCCACCGTCCCGCCGCCGATCACGACCACACGCCGTCGGTGCAGATCGAGCCCGACCAGATAGTTCGGATCATTCGCGGGATAGCCGGAAGGGTCGATTCCCGGCTGGTCATCGGTGGGTACAGACGTGTTCGGCACAGTGTTCGAGACTACGTCCTGGGTGCGCCTCCCCAGCAATCACCCGCCACGCGGGCGCGATGACGGACGCTGTGCCGGTCGTCGATCCGGGCGGACGGCCTCCCCCTAGGTCGGCCCGTCGATCGCGGAGGTCGGGCGCCGGTATCGGTAGTGCTGATCGAGTGGTCCAGGACCGGCGAACTACGCGGCGACCCCGACGCGCGCAGCGCATCATTCGTCCACGGGCATCGGCGCATCTCTCGACCAGCGCCGTCGATCGACGCTGCGGGCAACCTAGGTTGCGGTGGTCGCCGGTTGGCGGCAGGTTGGAGCCATGACGCGTGCGATATCGGCGGGGCAACTGCTAGAGGTGGCTTACGACGAGGCGCTGTTGGGCCGGGCCGAAGGCGGGATTCCGATCGGCGCGGCCCTGTTCACAGCCGATGGGACCCTGCTCGGACGCGGGCACAACCGACGAGTCCAGTCCGGGGATCCCAGCATGCACGCCGAAACCGATGCGTTCCGCAATGCGGGCCGCCGCCGCGACTACGGCTCGACCATCATGGTGACCACCTTGTCACCGTGCTGGTACTGCAGCGGGCTGGTGCGCCAGTTCGGGATCGGCGCGGTGATCATCGGGGAAGCGCAGACCTTCTACGGCGGGCACGACTGGCTGGCCGAGCACGGGGTCGCGGTGACCGTGCTCGACGACCGGCGCTGCACCGACCTGATGACCGAATTCATCGCCGACCAACCGTCGCTCTGGCACGAAGATATCGGGGTCGCGGAGGAAAGTTGATCATGCTGTCGGACAACGGATTTCAGCGGAAGTACGGATAGTCCCGCACCCAGTCGAACCCACGGCCCACGACTGTTCGGATCGACCTGCGGCAAGGTGAGGGTCACCGGCCGACCGTTCAACCATCCGTTCGGCGTAAGCGGCTGCCGGATCTGCGGCCGGTCATCGATCCGGTCGATATTCCCTACTCGCCGTCGCTTCTTCACCGTCGACCCGCTGTCCCTGCCGATCGACCTGGGAACGGTTTCGCAGACTCTTGTTACGTCAGTGGTGATTTCGCGAGCGCGGCCGCGATCACTATGCCGTCGACAGTCCGCTTGGGAATTACGAGCGGACCGTCGGCGGCCAGCAGCGCGGCCGCCTCGGCGACACTGGCGGTGCCGAGGGCGTCCGCGGTGCGGGCAGCGGGATTCGGTACGTCGACTTGCCCGAGTTCGGCCGCGGTGAAGCTGCGGACCGAGACGCCCAAACCAGCGGCGGCACTACGAAGACCGAGTTCCCCGGCGCGCCGATCGATGGTCGCGAGGCCGGCAATAGACCTGTCGTCCAGCACTTCTCGCAGCGCGGCCAGGATCCGTTCGCTCGATGTGCCCGGTCGAAACCCGAGGCCGACGATGCACATCGGCACGTCGGTCGAGGTGTCAGATGGCGGCACGGGAGCGGGCGTATTCGGTGGCAGCGGCGACGAAACAGCTTGTGGCTCTGGGGTTTCCGGCGGGATGGGTGTGGAGGTAGGAGGCGTGGACGCGGTGCGGGAGAGCGCCCTCGAGGATGCGCTCGCCTGCGATATGCCAGCCCCAGGCGGGGGTGTCGGCGCCCGTGGCGACAAGGCGGGTGCGGTGGAATTCGTGGCCGCGCACCCGTTCGCCCATGCGCCACAACGCGGAATCGGCCAGCGCCACCGCATCTCGATAGCCGAGGGTCAGCCGGGGACCGAATTCGGCCGTCGCATCGACCACACCCGCCATCGGGTGGCCATCCAGCGAGCGGCTGAGATACAGCAATCCAGCACATTCGGCGTGCACCGGTAGACCCGAGCGGGCCTGCTCTGCGACCTGCGCCAACAGCCGATCATTGGCGGCCAGCGCCGATGCGTGCTCCTCCGGAAAACCACCTGGCAACACCAAACCGGCTGTCCCCGTGGGAAGTTCATCACGCATCGGATCGAAGACCACGACCCGCGCCCCGGCAGCCTCCAACAGCTCCCGATGCTCCGCGTACCCGAACGTGAACGCCGGCCCGCCGGCTATGGCAATTACGGGACCGAGCCCGGCCTCCGTAGCCTCACCCAGCACCACGGGGCCTCGTGCGGTCGTCGAGGTCGACATCCTCGCACGCTCCGAGGCCACATCGGTTGCACGCGCTGCTCCGCCAATGCCCACAGCAACTACACCGGCGGCACCGCCACTGGCGTGGGCATTCGAATGATTCGCGCTGTCCACGCTTGCCGAGCTGTCCACCGACGCCGAGTCCGCGGTTTCGCGGATCGCGGTTGCCGGATCCCAGGCCGGGGCCGTGCCGGTCGATCGGGCGAGGCGGGCAACGGCGGAAAGGTCGACGTGGGCGGCCACCAGGTCGGTCATCGCTTCGACGGCGGTGGTGGCGGCGGTGCCGTGTTCGACGGCGGGGATGAGGCCGAGGTGGCGGGAGGGAACCTCGAGTTCGGCCAGGCGTGGCAGTGATCCGAGCACCGGGAGCCCGACTCGATCGCAGGCGGCGCGCAGCACTTGGTCGTGGCGTTCGCTGCCGACGCGGTTGAGGATGACACCACCCAGGCGGATCGCGGTATCGAAGGTGGCGAAGCCGTGCAGCAATGCGGCCAGACTCTGGCTGTGTCCGCGCGCATCGACCACCAAAATCACTGGGGCGCCGAGCAATCCGGCCACCTGCGCGGTCGACCCCTCGGCGATCGGCGCGGTGTGGTTCTCGTCGATGCGGCCGTCGAACAAGCCCATGACGCCCTCGACCACCGCCAGATCACACCCCTGGGCACCGTGGCGGTACAGCGGAACAACACGCTCCGCGCCGACCAGCACCGGATCGAGATTGCGACCGGGCCGCCCAGCCGCCAAGCCGTGATATCCGGGATCGATATAGTCCGGCCCTACCTTGAACGGCGCCACCCGATGCCCGGCCCGCCGCAGCGCCCCGATCAAACCGGTCGCCAGCGTCGTTTTACCACTTCCCGAAGCGGGCGCGGCGATCACCACCGCCGCAACACCACTCACGACTGCGCCTCGCTGACACTCGGTACGATCACCATTCGATGCCTCGCTGGCCTTTGCGGCCTGCGTCCATGGGATGTTTGACCTTGGTCATTTCGGTGACTAGGTCGGCAACGTCCAATAGGGCCCCGGGGGCATCACGGCCGGTGATGACCACATGCTGATTGCCGGGGCGGTTGCGGAGAGTTGCGACGACCTCGTCGACGTCGACCCAGCCCCATTTGAGGGGGTAGGTGAATTCGTCGAGGACGTAGAAGCGGTGTTGTTCGGCCTGGAGCCTGCGCGCGATCTCGCGCCAACCGGCCAGTGCGGCGGCGGCATGGTCTTCATCGGTGCTCTGTTTGCGGGTCCAGGACCAACCCTCGCCCATCTTGTGCCATTCGACCGGCCCGCCGATACCGGATTCGTCGTGCAGGCGGCCGAGACCGCGAAAAGCCGCCTCCTCCCCCACCTTCCACTTGGCGCTCTTGACGAACTGGAATACCGCGATATCGAATCCCTGATTCCACGCCCGCAACGCCATCCCGAACGCGGCCGTCGACTTCCCCTTGCCCGGCCCGGTATGCACGGCGAGCACCGGCAGATTCCGCCGCTGCCGCGTGGTCAGCCCATCATCCGGAACCGTCTCCGGCACACCCTTAGGCATCGAAACTCCTTGGTAGCACGTCTATCTGAAATTCCACGTCGACCATACCGACAACCGCGCGGGTACGACGGAGCACCGTCGCGTCACTGTGATGATGCGATCGGACGCCGATGCCGATGCCGCGGCGACCATGCGCCGAAAGGCCGAACACCGTTGTCCGGCCGCGGGGTCGATCGGGGTCCGCCACGATCAGGCAGCTCGGGTCGCGCCGGGGCGACGGGATCCGGCGCGGACGACATCGGCGACCGAATCGCCGGTCAGCTCGGCGAGTCGGAGGTAGCCCGCGCGGAGGGTGCGAGCCAGCTCAGCGGCGAGGCCGAGGCGGACCATGCCGCGTTCGCAGTCCACGACGATCGAGGTGATCGCCTCGGCGGCAAGCAGATTCGCGGCAGCGTGGGTGCGCGGCACCGGATCGACACCGCCGGTGGCACGACCGTCGGTGAGCAGGACCAGCATCGGACGGCGGCGTGGATCGCGGACCCGTTCCCGATACACGACCTCGCGGGCCTTCAAAAGCCCTGCGGCGAGCGGGGTTTTACCACCGGTGCGGATGCCCGACAGGCGTCGCACCGCGATATCCACCGAGGACGTCGGCGGCAGGACGAGTTCAGCTTCCTGGCCGCGCACGGTGATCACCGCGACCTTGTCCCGCCGCTGGTAGGCGTCGCGCAGCAAGGCGACGATCGCGCCGGTAACCGCCGAGAGCCGGTCGCGCGCCGCCATGGAACCGGACGCATCGACCACGAAGACCACCAGATTGCCTTCGCGCCCTTCGCGATACGCGCCGCGCAGATCATCGGCGATCAGCTTCAACGGCCCCTCGGCTCTGCCGCGGGAGTGCTGGTGCGGTGCGGCGGCGAATACGGTGCCGAGCAGATGCAGGCCACCGGAGGTATCGGTACTGGACCGCACCGTACGTCCCTGCCTGGTCTGCGCGCGCGAACGGCGGCCCGCCGCACCCTCGCCGACACCGGCTACTTCCCAACGCGGCGGTATCACAGCGGATGTCGCGGGTGTGCCGGTGCGCCCCTCGCGCGCGGACGGCGATTGCCCACCGCCCGGCGAATCCGAACCGCCGGGACCGGCAGCGCCCGGACCTCCGTCCGGATCATCGTCCGGGCCTTGACCATCCGGGCCACCATCGCCGAGAACATCCGGATCGCTGGCATTGTTCGATGCGCTGTCCGAACCCGCGTCATCGGCATCGCCGCCGCGGCTTGCCATACCTGCATTGGAACTGACGTCGTTCGCGGGGCCGTCGTCGAGCTCATTTTCCGTGAGATCCGCAGCCCCGCCCTGCACACCGGGCTTTTCGGCCTCCTCCCCCGCCACCCGCATCGCTTCATCCAACTGCTCTTCGCTGATCCCCGGCTCATCGAACGGATCCCGCCGCCGTCGATGCGGCAGGGCCAGCTCGGCCGCAACCCGCACATCCGCCTCGGTCACCGCCTCCGCCCCACGCCAGGCCGCATGTGCCGTGGCGGTCCTGGCCACCACCAGATCGGCCCGCATTCCGTCCACATCGAATGACGCGCACAGCGCGGCGATCCGCCGCAGCTCCACATCGTCGAGCGCGACGGAGGCGACTCGCGCGCGGGCGGTGAGAATTCGCTCGGCCACCTCCCGGTCGGCCGAGGCATAGCGCGCGGCGAAACCGGCTGGGTCCGCCTCGTAGTCCAGCCGCCGCCGCACTACGGCCATCCGCACATCCACATCGCGCGAGGCCGCGACATCGACGGTGAGCCCGAACCGGTCCAGCAGTTGCGGCCGCAGCTCCCCCTCCTCCGGATTCATCGTGCCGACCAGCACAAACCGTGCCGGATGTGAATGCGAGACCCCATCGCGCTCGATATGTACCCGGCCCATCGCGGCGGCGTCGAGCAGTACATCCACCAAGTGGTCGTGCAGCAGATTCACTTCGTCGACGTAGAGCACGCCGTGATGCGCGGCCGCCAACAGCCCGGGCCGGAAGGCCTGCTCGCCGTCGCGCAGCACCCGCTCCAGATCCAAAGAACCGACCACTCGGTCTTCAGTGGCCCCTACCGGCAGCTCGACCAGCCGAGCGGGCCGCGCACCCGTGTCATCGACAACAGGCGGCAGCAATTGCGCGAGCGCCCGCACCACAGTGGATTTCGCGGTCCCCTTCTCCCCCCGCACCAGTACGCCGCCGATCCCAGGATGTACCGCGCACAGGATCAACCCCAGCTGCAACCGCTCCTGCCCGACCACCGCCGAGAACGGAAACCCCACATCACCATCAGCACCGGGACCCGCCCCGGTCAGCGAAGAGGCATGCGGCGCGGTTTCCGTACGGAACAATGACACGCCCCAACTCTATTCACATCACCACACCCACCCACCAGCACCCTCCGACGCGCGACACCGCCGGGGGCGCATTGAGGAAAGAGCGGGCCTCCCACTCGATCAACCACCACGGAGCGAGTCTTACGAGCGACCGCGAACACGGCGCGCCCGCGCGGCCGACGACACAGCTCAGCCCTTCCGCATGGGCAGGTGCATGACGCCGTCCTCTTCGAATTCGTCGCCATCGGGCTTGAAGCCGAATTTGGCGTACAGGTCGACGAGGTAGGTCTGGGCACTGAGGCGCACGGTTGCCGAACCGGCCTCGGCGAGCGCGGCCTGCACCAGCCGGGTGGTGTACCCGTGCCCGCGGGCCGACACCGCGGTGCACACCCGTCCGATGCGGAACGACTTCACACCGTTGTCGTGCTCCTCGAGCAGCCGCAGCGTCGAGATGATCTCACCCTCGTCATCGAGCCAGAAATGGCGCGTCTCCGGCAGCAGGTCGAGACCATCCAGTTCCGGGTACGCGCATTTCTGCTCGACGACGAAGACTTCGACACGAAGTTTCAACAGCTGATACAGGGTGGCAGTGTCGAGATCGAGTGCCCAGGACCGTTTGAGTGCAACCGTTGACATCATCGCGTCTTGCTATCACAACTACGCGATCGGCGCGACCCCTGCGCGCTTGGGCGTGTTGTCCGACCCACCGTTCAGGTTCAGGGTTTTGGTCGACCAATCCCAGACTTCCTGGAACAGCGCGGGGTTCTCGGAAAGCTTCACACCCAGCGAGGGAACCATTTCCTTCAGCTTCGGGGTCCAGTCGGCGTACTCCCGCGGGAAGCACCGCTGCAGCACGTCGACCATGGCGCTGACACCGGTCGACGCGCCGGGCGACGCGCCGAGCAGACCCGCAATCGTGCCATCTTCGGCGGCGACAACCGCCGTACCGAACTCGAGCACACCACCCGCACCCTTGCGTCGGATGACCTGCACGCGCTGCCCCGCGGTGATCAGCTCCCAGTCGTGGCCGTTCGCGCGCGGCATGAACTCCTCCAGCGTGGCCACCTTGCCCGCCTCGGACTTGAGCAGCTCGCTGATCAGATACTTGGTCAAGCTGAGTTCGGTGACGCCGACACCGAGCAGCGAGAAAATATTGTTCGGCTTGACCGACTTGAACAGGTCGGTGTTCTTACCGTCCTTGAGGAATTTCGGCGTCCACCCGGCGTACGGGCCGAACAGCAGGCCAGGGCGGCCCTTGATGATGCGAGTGTCCAAGTGCGGCACCGACATCGGCGGCGCACCCACGGCGGCCTTGCCGTAGACCTTGGCGTGGTGCTGGTGGATCAGATCCGGGTTGGTGCAGCGGATGAATTGACCGCTGATCGGGAAGCCGCCGAAACCCTTGGCCTCTTTGATACCCGACTTCTGCAGCAGCGGCAGCGCACCGCCACCGGCGCCCACGAAGACGAATTTGCTGATGAGCGTGCGGGTTTGGCCGGTGCGCAGGTTGCGCACCTTGACCAGCCACGAGCCATCGGACTGCTTGGTGAGGTCGCGTACCTCGTGGCCGAAGGCCAGATCGACGCCGGTGCGGCCGAGGTAGGCCAGCAGTTCACCGGTGAGCGAACCGAAGTCGATATCGGTGCCCTCATCGGTCCAGTTGAGCGCGATCGGCTCGGCGAAGTCGCGGCCCTTGGCCATCAGCGGCAGCCGCTTGGCGAATTCGTCGGGGCTGTCGATGTATTCCATCGTGGCGAACAGCGGATGCCGCGACAGCGCCTCGTACCGCTTGCGTAAATAGTCCACATTGTTCGCGCCGTGGACGAAGCTGACGTGCGGGATGGGGTTGATATATGCGGAGGGATCGCCGAGGATGCCGTTCTCTACGCCGTAGGACCAGAACTGGCGCGAGACCTGGAAGCGCTCGTTGATGTCGATGGCCTTGCTGATATCGACCGAGCCGTCCGGATTCTGCGGGCTGTAGTTCAGCTCGCACAGTGCGGAGTGTCCGGTGCCCGCGTTGTTCCACGGATCGCTGCTCTCGGCGGCGGCCGCGTCCAGCCGTTCGAACAGGGAGATCGACCATTCCGGCTGCAGCTGCCGAAGCAGTGCGCCGAGAGTGGCACTCATGATGCCGGCACCGATGAGTACTACGTCGGTCTTTTCAGTCATGGCAGCGTTCGGCACGGGTAGATCGACTTCCTTGTCCTTCTGTGCACGCCCACCCCCACGGTGGGCCTGCTGGGCACGGGCGCTATGTGATTGTCGCGAGTCCTGCGTGACTCGGCGGGGTGTAGGTTACCCGCCGTTCACCTAGCCCAATTGTGCACCTCACCTGTTCGAAGCCCGGCAACGAACCTACCGAATGTGACGTAGATTCCTTCCGGCACTCGATCTTCGAATCGGCCCTGATCGTCGCCTACATTGATCGTTGTGACGAACGAAGCCTCGCTCAGCGTGTCCGACATCACGGCCCCAGCCGCCGAGCGATGGAAGCCAGATGTCCTCGGTGTGGGCTACGAGCAGCGCCCCCTGCCGCTCGGTCCGGACCCCGATGGTGAGGGTGAGGCCGTCGCGACCATCGTTCGCTACATCCCCGATACCGATGCCGCCGCTGGCGATCGCCTGCGGGGCGCTCCGAACAATACCGCCACCGAACCCGCGGTGCTCTACGTACACGGTTTCACCGATTACTTCTTCCAACAGCATCTCGCCGAGCACTTCGCCGGGCGCGGACATCGCTTCTACGCACTGGATCTGCGCAAGTGCGGCCGCTCGCTGCGCGACGGCCAGACACCGCACTACGTCACCGATCTGGCGCTCTACGACGCCGAACTGAACGAGTCGCTGCGGATCATCCAGGAAGAAACGGGCGATAATGTGCTGCTCGTCGCGCATTCGACCGGCGGACTCATCGTGTCGCTCTGGCTGGACCGGCTCAACAAGGCGAAAGGCACAGCCGAGTCGGGCATTGTCGGCCTGGTGCTCAACAGCCCCTGGTTCGACCTGCAGGGCCCCGCGTACTACCGGACCATCGGCACCCAGGTGATCAAGATGGTCGGCCGGTTCCGGTCGATGTTCGAACTACCCGGCAACAAAATCAGCTCCTACGGCGACAGCCTGCACCACAGCGTCGCGGGCGAGTGGGACTACAACCTGGATTGGAAACCGCTGGAGGGCTTCCCGGTCCGGCTCGGCTGGCTGCGCGCGATCCGCAACGGGCACGCCAGGCTGCAGGCGGGGCTGTCGGTCGGCGTGCCCGCGCTGATTCTGCGTTCGCGGATCACGAAATTCGCGCGCAAGTACGGTCCGGCCATCGATGTGGCGGATGCGGTCCTCGATGTCCGCCAGATTCAGCGCTGGTCGGGTTGCCTGGGCGATCGGACCAATATCGTCCCGATCGACGGCGCCCGCCACGATGTCTTCCTGTCCTCGGCCGAACCCCGGGCCAATGCCTTCGCCGAACTCGACAGCTGGCTGGACTGGCTGGTGGTCTTCCGCACGAAGACCGCCGGTTCACCAGAGGCTGGTGCGTAACACGATCTCGGTGGCCAATTCGTGGTCGGCCTCGGTCGCCACATTGTCGACGTCGATCTCCACAACCCGGAATTCGCCGTAGACGTAGCGACCGGAGGCATCCGCCACCGAACGCGGCAAATTCTTGGTGACCAGCACGGTGGTGGCGACCTCCACCGGCCGACACGTCGGGTCGGCGACAGTGCCGTCGGCGGCCGGTATGGCGGGATGGCCACGATCGGCGACGACAAGGCTGATGAACCGGCCGAAACCACCCGCACAGACCTGCCAGCCCAACTGCGCGCCCGCGCCGCGGCCGGCGACATTCACCCACGGAATGCCGAGTTCGTCGAGGATGGCGTGCACACCCACCGGATCCAGGTCCGCTATCGATTCCACCGCGACGGTGCGCAGGTCCGAGGTGTGCAAACGGGCACACACCTGGTCGTAGACGTCGACCGGATCACCGGCATCGGGCAGCAGCAGCACGCTGTGCCGAGACTCCGGGCCGTCGACCCGCACGGTCCATGCCCGGTCACCGACCGTGATCCGCCGAGATTTCATGCCGGAGTACGGTACACGCCCTAATTGAACGGGGCCGTGTGTCAGCTACCCACGACTCGGGAATATAAACATTTCGGTAGTTGTACAGGCAGGTCAGAGTGCCTTACTGCCGACTCCCAGTGCGGAGACGATGGTCGACCGATCAGTCTGTGCGCCATCGGTGAGCAGGTGTTCGATGTGGGCGATATCGAGGTGCTGTTCGATCAGGTCGGCGAGCAGATCGAGTTGGGACGAGCGGATCGCGGCTACCGATATGTTGTCCTCGACGAGGAAACCGTGCCGTCCGGCGTGGGCGGCGACCTCGCGGAGCCAGGCGCGACGGAACTCATCCGATTCCAGCAGGCCGTGCAGATGGGTGCCCCAGATCGCCCCGCGCGCGGTACCCTCCGCGCTCGTGGCGCTGTCCAGCTCGAGCCAGGCCGGATCACCGCTGCGCCCGACCCGGCCATGGTGAATCTCGTATCCGTGCACGGGAAGTCCATTACCGATCCCGTGGCCGGTGCTGCGTCGCAGCACCTTGGGATCGGCGAATTCGATCTCCAGATCCAGCAGACCCAGCCCCGCGACCGTCCCCGCATCGGATTCGACCCGATCGACGATGTGGCGCCCGAGCATCTGATATCCGCCGCAGATGCCGAGGATCGGCCGCCCCGCTGCCGCCCTGGCCCGTAGCGCGTCGGCAATTCCGGTGCGCCGTAACCACTCCAGATCCGAGACGGTCGCCTTACTGCCCGGCAGCACCACCAGATCGGCGTCGGCCAGCCGGGACGGCTCGCTGACCCAGCGCACCGCGACACCAGGCTCACAGGCCAGCGCCTCGACATCGGTGGAATTCGAGATGCGCGGTAGTCGGATGGCCGCGACCGTGAGCCATTCGGCGCCGATCGGCAGCTTCGGACGGCCTACCGGAGCATCGGCGACGGTGCCGAGAGAGTCCTCCGCATCGATCCACAGCTCGTCCGCGTAGGGAATGACACCGAGGGTCGGGCGTCCGGTCAGCTCGGTGAGCCGGTCGAGTCCGGGACGCAACAACTCGACATCACCGCGGAACTTATTGACGATGAAGCCGCAGATCAGTTGCTGGTCTTCGGGTTCCAGTACGGCCACGGTGCCGAAGAGATGCGCGAGCACGCCGCCGCGGTCGATATCGCCGACCACGAGCACCGGCAGTCGTGCCGCGCGCGCAAGCCCCATATTCGCCAGATCGGTGGCACGTAGATTGATTTCGGCGGGCGAACCGGCGCCCTCGCAGATCACCACGTCGAATTCGGCGCGCAGCGCATCCAGTTCGGCGGCGACGACTTCACGGAGATCCTGCCGGTGCTGGAAATAGTCGCGCGCGCCGACGGTTCCGATTGCCTTGCCGCGCACCACGAGTTGGGAGCGACGGTCGCTGCCGGGTTTGAGCAGGATCGGATTGAACCGCACACTCGGCTCCAGCCCACACGCCGCCGCCTGCAGCGCCTGCGCACGACCGATCTCGCCACCGTCGAGGGTGACCACCGAGTTATTGGACATATTCTGCGCCTTGAACGGCGCGACTCGGATGCCGCGCCGAGCGAGCATTCGGCACAGTCCGGCTACCACAACGCTTTTTCCGGCGTCGGAGGTCGTTCCCGCGATCAGCAGTGCGCCCTTCATGCCACCCCTCAGGGCAGGGTGAGGATTTCGGCGCCTGTTTCAGTTACGACCAGCGTATGTTCGAACTGCGCGGTCCAGTTGCGGTCCTTGGTGACGACGGTCCAGCCGTCGTCCCAGATCTCATAGTCGATGCCGCCGAGGTTGATCATCGGCTCGATGGTGAAGGTCATGCCGGGCTCGATGATCGATTCGATGGCGGGCTGGTCGTAGTGCAGGATGACCAGGCCGCTGTGGAAGGTGGGGCCGACGCCGTGCCCGGTGAAATCGCGCACCACGCCGTAGCCGAACCGGTTGGCGTAGGATTCGATGACGCGCCCGATCACGTTGAGCGCCCGGCCCGGCCGAACCGCCTTGATCGCCCGCACCGTCGCTTCTTCGGTCCGCTCGACCAGCAGGCGCACCTCCTCGTCGACATCACCGGCCAGGTAGGTCTTATTGGTATCGCCGTGCACGCCATCGATATAGGCGGTCACATCGATATTGACGATGTCGCCGTCCTGGATCACCGTCGAATCCGGAATGCCGTGGCAGATCACCTCGTTCAGCGAAGTGCAGCACGATTTCGGAAAACCCTTGTAGCCCAACGTCGATGGGTAAGCGCCATGATCGCACATGTACTCGTGCGCGATCCGGTCCAGCTCGTCGGTGGTGACACCGGGGGCCACCGCCCTGCCCGCCTCCGCGAGCGCCTGCGCCGCGATCTTGCCCGCGATCCGCATCTTCTCGATGGTCTCGTCCGTCTGCACCCAGGGTTCGCGGCCCTCGTTCACGGTCTTCTTCCACGCATACTCCGGACGCTCGATCGAGCGCGGAACCTCACGGGTGGGCGAGAGCGTGCCGGGAACAAGCGGCTGGCGGGTACGCACTGACATGGAACAAGACTATCCGCACCGGTCAATCGCACACCGTCGGTGCCCGCGCCCGACCTATCCGCGACACCCTCGGCCTGGACCACTTCGTGCCGCTCCGGCGTGAACACCCTGCCGCACCAAAAGGTGCTGCGCGATATCGAATTGATCGACGCCAAGGTCGCACCCCAGGTGCGCTGAGCCGGCACAACGACGCCTCGCCAAGAGTGATACCACGATGGTATCGTCCATCGGTGGCCATGACTCTGCGACTCAATGACGACGACGACAGGATGCTCACAGAACGAGCGAAGCTGGAAGGTCGGTCGAAGCAGGAGATCGCCCAGGAAGCGATCCACCTGCATTTGACAAGGCATCAAGAGGTTTTCACCGCACTTGTACAGGAGTCGATGAATAAGCATGCCGAGCTGATGAAACGGCTCGCATGATCTATCTGGACCTTGCCGAACTTCTGTTGATCGCCGAAACCGTGAACGGCAGCAAGCAGTGCGTCCGGGATTGGGGATTGCTGCAATCATCGGCGGAACGTCCGAAAACAACAGTGTTCGGCATGGACGCATATCCGACATTGCTCGATAAGCTAGCCGCTCTATTGCATGCGATCGCACGCAATAGAGCTCTGATCGACGGCAACAAACGGACGGCGTGGATCGCGGTGGACACCATGTTGTCGCTGAATACCGGCCACGGATTGCAGGTAGACGTGGATGCACAGGAGCAGTTCATGAACGATGTCGCCCAAGGCCTATTGGAGGTGCCGGACATCGCGATTCACTTGCAGAAATGGATGTGAAGTCGCTGCGATCAGGCGATTACCTGCCGAGTTGGGCCTCGAAGGCGATGCGGTCGCCGCGGTAGCGGGAGCGGACGCGTTCGACCGGCTCACCGTGCTGGTCGACGCTGCGCCGATGCAGCAGCAGTAGCGGTAGTGCCGTAGTCCATTCGAGTAGGGCGGCCTCGCGCGGCGACGCGAGCACCGTTTCGATTCGCTCGGTAGCGCTGCCGAACTCTACGCCGGACCGCTACAGCTTCCATGCCGGCGCCGAGGCCCGCCAGGTCACCGACACCGGCTCCGGCGCAACGGTTCTCGACGACCAAGGGCGCACCTTCGAAGCGGATCTGGTGTTGGTCTGTCCAGGTGCCGCGCACACCGGTCTGACCCGCGAACTCGTCGGCACCATCGCGGTGCGCCGGGTCCGGCTGCAGATGATGCAGACCGCGCCGCTCGGCGAACCGCTGACCACCGCGATCGCCGACGGCGACAGCTTCCGCTACTACCCCGGCTTCGCCGGTCCGCAGTTGGAGGTGCTGAACGCGGAGCAGTCGCAGACCGCGATCGCCGCCGAGCACCGGATGCAGTTGCTGTGCGTGCAACGCCTCAGTGGCAGTCTCACCATCGGCGATACCCACGAATACGAGGAGCCGTTCGCCTTCGATGTGGACGAGGCACCGTACGAACACCTCACCGCCGTCACCGAGGAGCTACTGGGACGCGAACTCCCGCAGGTGGTGCGGCGCTGGGCGGGCGTCTACAGCCAGAGCGTCGATCCGGCCACCATCGTGACCCGCGCCCAGGCCGATGCGCACATCTGGGTCGTCACCGGTCCGGGCGGCCGCGGTATGACCCTCGGCCCCGCGATCGGTGCGGAGACCGCCGACCTGTTGAATCTGTGAGGAGGAGCACCATGCCGGATCAGAACATCACCCTCGCCGTCCTCGATATGGCGGGCACCACGGTCGCCGACGGCGAATTGGTCCAGCGCGCCTTCGATGCCGCCGCGACCAGCGCCGGTATCGAAATCGAAGGGCCGCAACGTGATCGGGCCCGGCAGTATGTCGGTCAGTCTGCAGACCGCGCTGCTCTCCGGCGGGGTCGCGCGCGGCCGCGAGTACCTGCCTGCTGTTGGCGGTGACACTGGTCGCCTTGGTCGTACTCGGTCGGCTCCGTGGTCGCGCCGCGCTGCGCACCATACGATGGCCTCATGTCGGCACTGCCCCTGATCTTCGCCGCGGGCTGGGCGAGCGGGGTCAATGCCTATGCGGTGGTTCTGCTGCTCGGCATCTTCGGCGTGACCGGTCTGTCCGATGACGTGCCGGAGGCGCTGCAGCGCACCGATGTATTGATCGCTGCCGGGGTGTTGTTTCTCATCGAGGCCGTCGCCGATAAGGTCCCGTATCTCGACAGCTTCTGGGATGCGGTGCACACCATCGTGCGCCCGACATCGGGTGCGGTCGTCGCCGCCCTGCTCGCGGGCCAGGACGGTTCGCTTCCGCAACTGGCGGCCGGAGCGGTCGGCGGAACTACCGCCCTGGCAAGCCATCTCGTCAAGGCCGGAACACGGATGGCGATCAACACCTCGCCGGAGCCCGCGAGCAATATCGTCATGAGCCTGGTCGAGGATCTTGCCGTCGGCGGCATCGTCACCACCGCAATCTTCCATCCGGTCGTGGCGGCCGTCTGCGCGGGCACACTGCTGGTGGTCGGCGTGCTCCTGGTGTATCTGCTGGCGAGCCGGATCCGCCGCTACCGTATTCGCCGCAGACAACGCCGCGACGCCAAACGCGCCGCAGCCGTCTGAACCTGGCTACACCGGTTTGCGCCAGACCAGGCAATAGCGCCAGAAGACCAGCCGACGTACTCGCGCACCGGGCAGAATCGCCGCGACTTGCGCCCGTACCTGTCGCGTCGTCAGCGGCGGGTCGAGGACAACCGGCATGGCATCGTGAGTCGTCTCGACCGCATACCAACTCTGCCGTCCACGCGCCCGAAGCATCCGGAACACGATCCCGAGCATCCGATGCCCGATCGCCGCTGCCAACTCGACGGGCAATTCCCGAAGGAGATCGGACCGCGGCAATGCCACCGCCGCGATCACACCACCCGGCCGCACTGCCCGCGCCAATACCGGCAGCACCTCATCGAGGGGCATATGGTGCAGCGTGCTGATCGACACGATCGCGTCATAGGTTCCATCGGGGAGCGGCTGCTCCAGCACATCCCCCAGAATGCACCGGACATTCTCCGGCACCGCCTGCTTCGCCACGTCGATCATCACCGCGGACCGATCGATCGCATCGACCTGCTCGACGCGCCGTGCAATTTCCTCCGCGAAACCGCCCGCCCCACAGCCGACGTCCAACACCCGGGCACACGGAGTGGGCAGCTGCCGCATGAGAAACCGTTGGTAGTACGCGTTATGACTCCAATTGAGTTTGCTCATCCAGCACACCCTGCCACGCCTGCGCCGAAAGTGCTTCCGCACCAGAAATTATGTTCCGATCGCGGTGAAATTCCGTTGCGGAGCAGAGGATATCGATCCGGCACTCCACGGCGCCGCGGGTGATCGACAATGACCTGGCACAGACTCGGATGGTCCGGGGATGCCATCCGTCGATCACACCATTCGAGACAGTATGACCGAGTCGGTCATCCAGCTGCCGACCGCTGGAGAGACGGTTATTGGGCCACCACCCTCATGTCGCAGACCAGCACGGGTGAGCAGATGCAGGCCGCCATGACGGAGATGCTGGCGTTCCTCGCGGAATTCCTCGAGGCCAAACGGCGCGAACCGGGCGATGATCTCACCTCCGCCATACTGGCGGCCAACACCGACAACCTGACCACCGACGATATGGTCAACATGTTGTGGCTGGTGATCATGGCCGGCCATGAGACCACGGTGCACCTGCTGGCCAATGCGGTCATCGCACTGTGCGAGAACCCGGCGCAGCTGGACAAGGCCCGCGCCGAGGACCGCTGGGCGGACGTTATCGAGGAGGCACTGCGTTTCCGATCACCGGTGTACAGCGCCAACCTCCGTTATGCCCAGCAGAATGTCACGATCGCGGGCGTCGACCTGCCGGCGGGCGCGATCGTCATCTGGAACGGCAATGTCGGGCGAGACCCGGAGCGATACCCGAATGCCGATGTGTTCGACATCGACCACGATCACCGGGGTCAGTTGGCCTTCGGCAGAGGAGCGCACGTCTGCCTGGGCGCACCACTGGCCCGCCTGGAGGCGCGTCTCGCGCTGTCCACGCTGTTCAACCGCTTCCCGCGGCTGCGCCTGGCCCGGGATTCGGCGCTGCTTCCGGTCAGCCCGCAGTTCATGACCGCGGGTCCGCTTACTCTGCCGGTGCGGTTGCACCCGGTGGACTGACCACCGATGCCGGCTGGCCGGTCTCGGCCAGCCGGCGTTTGCGGAATTCCCTCGGGCTTTCGCCGTATCGGGCCTTGAATGCGGCGGAGTACCAGGTAACGGTAAATCCGCTGCGCGCGGCGATTTCGGCGATGGTCAGTGTCGTGTCCGGATTTTCGAGCATGGCGCGCGCCATCCGCAGTGATTCGTCCTGGCGCACTTCACGATACGTGGTTCCGGATTGCTCCAGCGCGGTGCGCAACTGCCGTGGCGACCAGCTCAATGCCCGAGCCACCGCGGCCAGACGGAGGTCGGCGACCCCGATATTGTCGCGCACATACCGGCGCACGGACTCGGCCGTCTCGGCGAGCTGGTTCCGCTGCGGGGTGCTGTCGCCGACGGCCATCATGCACAGCAGTTCGGTGGTCCGTTCGCAGACCGCGTTGAATTGACGGCCCGAGGTGTACGTCCGAATACGGCACGATGCGGCAAATATCATGCCCGACAATCGAACTCGTGCAATCTTGGCTGCTCGAAAACACAACTTGTCTGCCGCGGAACATAATTGACGAGGTTTCTGCGTGTGGGATAAGTTCGTCGATGAAATGCATCGGACGGCGGCTCACCGCGGCTGCGGCCGTGCGCAAGCCGCTGGGTACCGCCGTCCGGCAGGCCGCTGTCCGATAGGTTCCAGGCCGTGATCGCGTGCCGATGAATGCCGGATGGCGTAATCCTCGGCGAGCACGGCGAGCAATCCAGCGCCGGTCAACTCGTCTCCCGATGCCGCCGCGCCGATGCCTCGCGCGGCCAGTGCCGCGCACATGCTGCGGGGAGCCAACTGCACGGCGGCGACGGGAAACATCCGCTGTACCGCGGCACAATGCCGAATCCCCCCACGCCATTCCTGGATTTCAGCGGGTGCGATCACCCCCGCGCGCATGTGCATTCGCCCGACGGCGGCGATGCCCACCGCAGTGATCTCGTCGTCCCCCGCGACATCCAGGAGCAGATCCCGACAGCTCTGCCATACCCCGCGCGCCGGGATCTGGCGCCACGCGAGGGTGCGGCCGTCGATGCCGACGACCCGATCGGGAATGAATTCGGCGGGGCGCAACACCAATGCGAGCGCGGTCACGGCACCTCCCGGTTTCGAATACAGGGTTACCTGCGATGTCCGGTCGAGTGTCGGTGCCGTGGAGCCAGCTTCGGCTCGTCTCCGGGCACGCACTGCCGCCTAGCGTAAATTCTCCGCCCCGCAACGGAATTGTTGCTCACGTGTCCGGGTCACAGTGGCCGACACACATGACCACGAGCCAACGGTCGCACGCCGGTCAGGCGATCGCCGAGAACGTGAGTACCAAACCGACGATGCCGAGGGGCACCGCCCCACAGCGAGCCATGGCCCCTGCCGCCGATCAGTCGTTGGTGGGCGGCCTTGTCATCGGGGGTCGTGCGAATACCCAGGGTTGTTGCTGCTGAGGAGGATTCGGTACGTAGCCAGCGACAGACGGAGACCAAGGCGCGGCGGACATCGCGGTGCCGATCCCGCTGCGCCCATGGCGTTTGGGTGACATCCGGGGCGTGCAGTTCGCCCTTGCGCGAGGTGATCCTCGGGGCTGTCGACCGGGTTGTTTTGGCGCCGAGCGGCCGTAGATAGTGCTCACCATCACGGGTGCCTCATCCCGTAGCGGCGAGTTGGCCGGTCCGCTCGCCACAGTGATGCTGATCCAGCAGTGCGGAAATCGCTTCGGCTGGTCGGCGCCGTGGGTCGATCTGCTCGTCACGATGCGAACGGACGCGACGACCGATGTTCGCGTCGGGGCGGCAGCCGTCTGGATGGCAGCCGAATAGGTTCGGGCGCTGGCGAATTCGGAGTACCGGCGAATTCGGAGTACCGGCGAATTCGTAGCGGGCGTGCCGCGCCAGTCGACCACGCGGCACGCCGGGCGGGGCGCCCCGTTGCGCCCGCCGTCACAGTGCCGACGACGTCAGCGTCCGGATCGGGTCATTGGTCGGATGGCGCGGACCCGGGACGTCGCCAATTGAGCAGTAACGCCAATTGAGCGGGTGACGCTGTGCGGCAGTGTCACTATTGCGGACGAAGGTCGCTGCCGGTCTTCACTGTTCAGGCAAACGGCGGCGGCCACCGGCCACGTCGGTTACCAGATCAGTGTAGCCGTCCACCAGTTCGGCCAAGTGGTACCAGCGCTTATGGGTATTGTCGCTGCGCGCGCCATCGACACCGATGGCGGTGTTGGCATCCACCCAGCTGCGCGCCATTCGATCCACCACCGCACCTAGGCTCTCGGTATGTAGCGAGGCACCATTGCGATGCTGCGGGATCTCCTGCGCAATCCATTCATTGATGTCGTCGATGAGTTCGCCACGACGGCAATCGATTTCGGCAACGAGGTTCATGTCTTGAACCTCGGCACGGCGTGCGTGGAGTTCGGCGAGCGCATGTGCGGAACGCAGTAATTCACGATCTTGAAAACGTCGCCCCTGAAATGCGCACAATATCTGCGGAGCGGTCGGCAGCACCCCCACCGTCGGCGCGCTCATCGCCGTACTCCGAATTCACCCGACACCAACGCGCTTTGTACCAACATGATTGGCTCTCGATTCGGTTATCCCGGTCATCGGATCGGTTCTTCACAACTAGCGTAGCTGGATCATGCTCTTACAAATGCCGGAACGCAAGAGTGCGTTCTCATTGCTGCGGTAACGACCGGATCGCCGCGTCGCGACTCCACAGACAGCTAGTGACAACGACTTTCACGCTCGATACTCGACGGGAACTAGACCGGTGGCCAAAAGTTTGCCACATCCCCGCTCGGCCCGTGGGCGATATGCGATCGGCCGCCCATCGGGCTCGGCGTGCCGTGCCCCGCCGATCCCTGTCCCCGGGCGGCGCCACGGCAACAGCGACGGACATCCAACTCCGGCCATCGCCTCGCGGATCTGCGGTGACGAGGGCGTCGCACCGATAACTCCGAACTTCGTTGCCGCGAAAGGCGGTAGTCTCTGACCACACTGCGATTGCATATTTGCGGTGTGTGGCGGGCACTCACCAGAGCATGTACGCAAGAGTGCTTACCGGTGCGCAGGGCGAAAGGGTTGTCATGGCAGGCAAGCGCACAGTTCTCACCGCGGGTTTACGGCGACTCTCGGTGCTGCTCACCGAGATGCGCGAACACGCGGGGTTGAGCAAAGAAGATGTCAGCGGGAAGACAGGCATCAATATCACGACGCTGTATCGCATCGAGACGGCGCAGGCGCGGCCACAGCGGCGCACGCTGATGGCGATGCTGGATCTCTACGGCGTCACCGAACAGCAGCGCGCCGATGCGCTCGAGCTCCTGTCGGACGCACTCAAGCCCGGCATGTCCCGCCCGTACGAGGCGACGCTGACCGAGGTACACGCGGCCTACATCAACTTCGAATCCGAGGCGCTCTCGGCCCGGCACTACCAGACCTCCTACATCCCAGGACTATTGCAGACCTCGGAATACGCCGAGGCGGTCATCGACACCAATATGCCGAAGCTGGACGGCGCTACCGTGCAGCACAATGTGCGGGCGCGGATGGACCGGGCCATGCATCTCACCAAGACGGATCCGCTCGAGCTGTGGGTGGTCCTCGACGAGGCGGCGATCCGGCGCATGGTCGGCGGCCCCGATGTGATGAAGGCACAGCTCGAGCGACTGCTCGACGATTCGCAGATGAAAAACGTCATCCTGCAGATACTTCCGTTCAGCGCGGGAGTGCATCCCGGCATGGCCGGATCCTTCACGCTGCTGGACTTCAAGGATCCGGCCGATCCGGAACTGGTCTATGTCGAGGGCATCGCGGGCGATCAACTGATCGAGGGTCATCCCCAGATCCGCCGTTTCGGCATCATTTTCGACCAACTGCGCGCCATGGCGCTCAGCCCGCGCGACTCCATGGCGCTGATCGACGACGCCGCCGAGGAGATGAGCGTTTGACATCGTCGCGCGGCCGAAGCCGAGCCCGCTGATGGTACACCGGTAAACCACGCCAGCTATCGCGATGATGTTCGAACCGGGCTGGCTGGGTTGCGAGGCGACGCGCCGACCCCACGACCGAAACCGGGGGTCTGCGCGCCGAGGTTTCTCGGATCAGCTGCGGCTGGCCCGCCGATAGCCGACCGCCGCGGGAATCGCGAAGACGACGAATGCCCCGACACACCAGGCGGTGGTGGCCAACAGCGGATCACGCACCGAACCACCGAGGGATAGTCCCCTCATGGCATTGATGGCATAGGACATCGGCTGATGCTGCACGATCGGCTGAGCCCACCTCGGGTAGGCCGCCAGCGGTACGAACCCGGTACTGAAGAACATCAGCAGCGAAGAACCGAGCGAAACCGCCTCCACCAGTGCGGCTTTCGCGCTGAACACAGCAACCGCGGTGACCACGGTCGCGAAGGCGAGGCCGAATATCAACGGCACCCCGAACAGCGCGATACCGGCGAGCAGCCCTTGCTGGAATCGGAAGCCCATCGCCACACCCACCGCGAACATCACCACCGTGCACAGCAGAATCCGCATCCCCTCGGCGACGGTGCGCGCGGCCAGTCCGGACGCGCGGTGCACCGGTAGCACCCAAAAGCGGGCCAGCAAACCTTCGTCGCGCTCGCGCCCAAGAGTGATGGCACCGGCCACCGAACCGGACATCACACCGACCAGCGATGCCATCGGAACGAAACCATACAGCGCACTAGCCCGGGTGAACTCCGAAATCTGTTTCCCGAGAACTGTATTCAGCACGAACAACAGGAGCGCGGGAAAGACGAGCGACTGTACGACGGTCAGCGGGTCACGCCACCAGCGCATCAGCAGCCGCTTGGTTTGGATGAGCGTCTGCGGGATCAGCAGTCGCCAGGTTTCGGTCCTACCGAAGACCTTGGGTAGTTGCTCCGCGGGAGTCAGGACCTCGGTCATGCCGACCTCCGTATCGAAACATATACCGCACCCGCACCGAAGAGGATGGTCTGACCGAGCGTCCAGGCCAACGCGGGCCCGAAGATCGACCAGCCGATGACGCCGGCGTGGCCTGTCGAATCACCGGCCAGTGATCGCAGGCCGTATACGTAATGTGATATCGGTTGGTTGCGCGCGAAGCCCTGGATCCAGTGTGGGAATTGGTTGACAGGGGCGAATCCGGTGGAGACCATCCCGAGGATCAACTGCGGCAGGATGAGCGCCTGGGTGGTCGCCTCCGGACTCTTGGTCACGCTGCCGAGCAGATCTGCACCCAGGCACAGCGTCAGTGCGATCAGCAGCGCGAATCCGATGAAACCGATTGTGTCCCACCAGCTTCCATAGAACCGGAAGCCGATCACATAGCCGCACACCAGGGCCGCGGCCAAGGCGACTCCGGCCCGGTACATCCCGGCCGTGACCCGCGCCGCGAGCGGCACCGCCGAAAACATCGGCATCGATCCGAACCGGATATTGAGCCCGTCTCTGGCGTCGGTGGCGGCTCGGAATGCCGCGGTGATCGCGCAGAAGGCGATCGCCTGCATGACGATCATGGGCATGAGGAATTGCGCATAGCTGCTCAACCCGCCCCGCCGGGCGGGCTGCAGCGACATCACGAAGTTCAACGGCACGTAGAAACCGACGGTGAAGACCGTAGGCGCCAGCAGCGCGGTGATCAGCTCACCATTGCGCCAGGACGGCCGAACCAGGCGGCTGGTCAGCGCCCACCATTGCGCCACCGTCGCGGTGCGCGGCGGCGGTGCGTCCACCAGCCGTTCGCTGCTCAGTCGGCGCAGCTCACCGTCGTCCCGTTCCGACTGGACGGTGCTCGAACCCGCGTGGCTACCGCTGTTCATCTGCACGCTCCCATCCTGCGCGTCACCAATCCCGTTTGATGGCGAACTCGCTGGTCTCCGCATGTCGATATCGCATTGTCATTCTCGCTCGTTTTCGTCCCCTGCCGACCGAAATCGCCGGACGCCGCCGTCGGGCGGGCGATCGGGTCGTCGTCCAATCTCGCCGCTGCGACGATGTTTCGATACCGCCCCCGAGTGTCGGAACCGCGACTCCGAGGGGGTGATGAATCTCCACCAAGGTGTCCACCCGTGCTTGATCTATGCAGTGTCGCTATCAGTTTCGCCGGAATGTCCGATTCACGAGGTGACTACCGCGCACGGCTCGAGTAATGTGTGCCCCGATGACCAGCATGGAAGCTCGTTTCCGTGAAGCAGCACGGACCGTGTCCCTCCCCAGTCCTTGGAATCTATCCGCCTACCTCGCAAGTGTCGCCGCGCACCGTGGTCGTTCCATCTCACTACAGGCGATCCCCGGGGCCGCGCTCGCGGATATCGGGTGTCGCGGCAGCGGACTCTGGGTGACCCGCGGTCATGACGACATCATCGTCTACGACGCGTCCGCCACCGAGCGCAATGCGGATCACATCATCCTGCACGAAATCGGTCACATGCTGTTCGGACACGGCAAGGCGGGCGCGGAGGCGGGCGAGCCGATCACACCGTCGCTGGCCGCACTGCTGCCATCCATCTCGCCGTCCTCGATCAGGCACGTACTCGGCCGCGAACATTTCGGCACCGACCGCGAACGGAAAGCGGAGGTATTCGCCGATATGACCATGGTCTACGCGACCCTGCCGCGCCGCCCGGCGCGTTCATTCCGCCTGTTCGGGCGCGGGCGCTAGCCATCCGGTAGTCACGGGCGCCCTCGCGTACGTCGTCGACGAGATTCCGATAGCCATCCGCCAGCTCGTCGAGCTGCAACCACGCCTCGTTAAGACAGCCTCCGGCGCCTCGGACAGCGGCACGAAGGCCAGCGCGTCCATTGTTCGCGGCAAATCTTCAGTAACCAGAACTATGGTCCGACCGTCGACCGAGGGACACACGGCCGAACTGTTCGACTAGTAGGCGGGGATCCCCTCGGCCGCGGCGTCCGCGAGATAGTCCTGACCGCCGACATAGAACGTGTGGCCGGATTCGCTTGCGGCACTTGCGGCTTCACCGACAACTGCGGCGAACTCCGCGATGGTCGGTAGTGCGCCGTGATCACGCCGCTCCGAAACGGCCTCGGGATTACGGCGCTCCAGCAAGCGGACGATGATCGTGCCATCGATCATGTCACCGGACACCACATTCAACCCGATGCCACCCTCGGTCAGCTCCGGAACCATTGCGCGCAAGGCGTCTTCGCCCGCGCGCTTGCTCGCGGCAATCGGCTCATAGTCCGCCGGAACGGGTTTGCGGCCGTGGAAGTGGGCCTGATGGCTGGTTACGAAGACGATCCGGCCACCGAATGGCAGATGCGGCAACACCGCTCGCACCAAACGAACCTGCGCGTCACGATTCAATGCCATCGCATAGTCGGGCGCGGCACCGCGCTCGAGTCCACCGGATGCGTTGAGCACCAGCACATCCAGCCGACCGAACTCCGCCACCACATCGGCGATCAGGGCGGCGGTGGCGTCCGCATCCGCGATATCCGCACCCGCGATCGACGCACTGCCACCGGCCGCAACGATCTCATCGGCGATCGCCTCGGCGCGCCTGCGCTTGTCCCGGTAGTTGATGATCACGTGATCACCACCGGCCGCCAGTACTTTCGCCGTCTCGGCCCCGATCCCCCGCGACGCGCCAGTGATCAGCACAATCCGTCGTTCCGTCGAATCGCCCACCATCTGCCTCCCGCTCACAGCCCACAGCAATGCTTCTAATTTAGAATCACTATGGTAGTTCGAAATGAGAAGTGCAAATGGAGCCGAGCCGTCGCGCGGGCGAAACGACCCGGCCCACGCACCCATGCTGGCCACCATGGAGCTCATCGGCCAACGCTGGATCCTGCGCGTCCTCTGGGAACTGGAACCCGGCCGCCTCGGCTTCCTCGAACTGCGCCGCCGCATGGGCAACTGTTCGTCGAGCATGCTCTCGACCCGCCTGCAATACCTGCAGACCGCGGGCGTAATCGCCAAGAACGCGGACAAAACCTACGAACTGACACCTGCGGGCAACGATCTCACCGCGGCCCTACAACCACTATGGAGCTGGTCCGAACGCTGGACCCCGCAATCTCCCGCTGCCGAGTAGTAGTACCTACGACAAAAGGCGGTCCCCGGTGTACGACCGGGAACCGCCTTCGCCCGCCGCAGGGGCTACTTCACACGGAGCTTTCCGAAAAGGCCTTCCTTCTCGTCGTCCGGGCCCGCGGTGAAGTACAGCGAGTCGGCGTCGCCGAGGCTCTCGCCATTACCGAACATCAGTGCCCACAGACCCTCGATCTCGACCGGTTGGCCCTTCTCATCGCGCAGGTAGTCGACGAACTTGCCGGTGGCGTCGTCATAGGCGAGTACATGGCCGAGACCGCCGAAATTGCCGACCAGCAGCTTGCCGCTGAGCGGGCCGAAGTTGGCGGGCGCCACCGTGATACCCCACGGCGCATTGAGGCGAGCGCCGTCGTCGAGGATGCGCACCAGCTTGCCGTTGCCGTCGAACTCCGCGACCTTGCCCTTGCCGGGCTTGCCCTTGGCGTCCTTCTCCTGGTTCTTGTCCAGCGAATCCTCTTCGGCCTTGTCGAACTTGGACGCGTCCCGCTCATCCGGCTTGGTATCGGCGTAGGAGACGAATACGCGGTTTCCGATGGTGGTCACATTGAACGGCGCGGGATCGCCGGGCTTGGCCTTCTTGCCCTTATCCGGTGCCGCCGCGTCGATCTGGTCGCCGGTGGCGAAGGGGTTGGCGAAGCCGACGGTCGGGATCAGCTGCCAATCCTTGTCGAATGTGCGGATCTGCGGGTTCTCGCCGAAGTCGGCGGCGAGCAGCTTATCGCCGGACGGGGCGAGCGCGATGCCGAAGAACGCCATGCCCTGGGACTCACCGTCGAAGACCAGATTCGCGGGACCGTCATGCCGGATGATCGCGCCCTCGGGCCCCTGCTCGGTCCAAGCCGAAATCTTGCCGGAGTCGGTGGCGAAGATGAACCGCGACGAACCGGTCAGCAGCAGCGGCGCACCGTCGATATCCACCGGCTGGTCGCGCACGACGAACAGATCGGAGGTGATGGGAGCGCCGTTGAAGACGACACCGGTGGTCTTGCCGACGCTCTTGTCCGAGGTGTCGGCATCCGCGCCCGGAATCGTGACGATCTTCAGCGGATCCTGGAATAGTTTCTGCACCTCGGGATTCGCGGACGCGCTGACATCGCCGACGAATTGGAAGGACTTACCGCCCGCGCCGACCCAGAAATGCCCGCCCGCACCCTTGGGGCGATCGGCCAGCCCCCACGCGTTCACCATATCCGGAAAGGTGTACTGCGCTTTGTGTTCGGCATTGTTGGCGGCGAGGTTGGTCTGCGCATAGTGATTGCCGTCCAGGGCAGGCACTTCATCGTTCGACGACTTCGAATCCGAGCATGCCGCGGCCACAACCAGGGCAGCGCCGAGCACCGAGGCGCGTAGCAGACCATTGCGGGTTCGCATCCGCCGGGCACCGTTGCGGCGCGATTCACTAAGGCGTGCGTTCAACTTCTTTGTCCTTTCCAGCCACTCGCAACCCTCATTTGGCGATTAGGCGACGCTAACCTTAACTTGGAGGAATTTCGACGGTACGGGAACACCTCGCATCCGACAGGTTTAAGCTGTCGCGCGTGGTCGCCCCTCAACCCGCTGTCACCATCCACCCCGATATCGCTGCGCTCGCACCGCTGCTCGGCACGTGGCGCGGACTTGGGCACGGCGAATACCCGACCATCGAGTCATTCGACTATGTCGAAGAAATCAAGTTCGGCCACCTCGGCCGACCATTCCTCACCTACCGGCAGCGCACCCGCGCCGCCGAGGGGAGTCGCCCGATGCACGCCGAAACCGGTTATCTGCGCTGCCCGCGCCCGGATCACGTCGAATTGATCCTGGCCCACCCGACCGGCATCACCGAGATCTGCGAGGGCGGCCTCACCGTTGCCGATGGCGAACTGCAGATGGAGTTCGAATCGACCGGCATCGCCCGCAGCAGTACCGCGAAACTGGTGACCGCGCTCGGCCGTTCGATTGTATTGACCGGCGACACCATCGAATACACCCTGCGTATGGCCGCGGTCGGCGAACCGCTGACCCACCACCTGGCGGCAACGCTGCACCGCGCCTGACAAACCGCGTCGGGTTACGTCACCACACACGCTGTGTAGTGACGATTCGCGCAGACTGCTCGCGCCGGGTCCGGACGCCAGGGCACAGAGATCCGCCCTTCGGCCTCGGCGGCAGTTTCAGCTGAGTTGGTGCGCAATGAGATCGGCTCGAGCGCGAAGTCGCCCGAAGCCGTCGCGGCAGGTTCGGCGGGCGCTTGGGCGGCGGGCGGCATCACGCCGTATCAGCTCCACGCCGCGACCGGTAGACGGCTAGCGAGAACCAATCCAGGTCCAGGAAAGCATGGCTGCCGTGGGTGAGCGCCCCGCGGCGCATGGCATCACACCCCGCGGAGTCCACCGGTCACACCTGGTTCAGTAGCCCCCGGGCAGGGCGGCGAGCATATCCCGCGTCACCGCGACGGCATTGTCCGAACTGCCGCCCTTGACCAGCAGGGTCGCGAAAGCCAGATCCCCGCGATAGCCGACGAACCACGAATGCGAGCCACCGTCGACCTCGGCCTCGCCGGTTTTGCCGTATACCTCGCCCTGGTCGGCAATGCGTTCGGCGGTACCACCGGTGACCACCTTTCGCATCATCAGGCGCAGACCATCGATCACCTCCGCACCGATGACCGGACGGTCACCTTTGATTTCGGTGGTACGTCCGGCGATCAGATACGGCACGGGCGCCGACCCGTGCGCCACGGTCGCGGCGAGCACCGCCATCCCGAACGGACTCACCACCACCTTGCCCTGTCCGATACCGTCCTCGGTGCGCTGGATCATATCGTCGGCCGGCGGTACCGAACCCGATTCGGTCGGCAGGCCGACAACCGTGTAAGCCTGTCCCACACCGAGTTTCGCGGCCGTGTCGTGCAGTGCGTCACTCGGCAGCTCACTGGCCAGCTTCGCGAATGCGGTATTGCAGGATCGTTCGTAGGCGGTGGCCATCGGTACGTCACCGAGTTGGAAGAGGTTGTAGTTCGGAATTGTGCGCTCCCCGATGATAATTCGGCTCGGGCACGGCAAAATCGTTTCGGGAGTGGCCTTTCCGAGTGCCATTGCCGCGGCCGCAGTCACCGTCTTGAACACCGAACCCGGCGGATACTGGCCGATGGTGGCCACCGGACCGTCACGGTCGGCCGCCTTGTTCTGTGCGATGGCGAGAATCGCGCCGGTCGATGGCCGTAGCACCACCATCATGGTCTGCTCCGTGCGACCACCGACGGCGCGCTGTGCGGAATTCTGCACATTGCGATCGATGCTGAGCGAGAACGACGGAGCGGGCTGAGCGGGCACCTCGGTGAGGACATCGGTATCGGCGCCGTTGGCGTTCATGGTGACAACGCTCCAACCCGCCTTGCCATCCACCTCGGCGATCACGGTCTTGCGCACCTGCGCGAGCAGGTCGGGCGCGAAATCCCGGTCGGTGGGCACCATATCCCACTGCTGGGTCAGTTTTACCCCGGGCAGACCGATGAGATCGCCACTGACCTGGTCGAATTCGTGCTCACTCAACAGCGCGACGGCGTACTCACCCTTGGCGGCGTATGCCGCGCTCAGGATCGCCTCGGGGGTGAGATGGTCGTCGAAGCGGTTCAGCGCCGCCGCCAGCGATGTCGCCGTATAACTCGGATCCGGTGCGGAGGCCGCCGTGAACGCGACCCGAGATACCTTGCCCGGCACGAGCACATCGCTACCGGACTGCTCGTTCACCCTGGCACGCGGGGCCGGGTTGGCGCGCAGTGCCATGGTCTGGGTGGCGCCGAGTTTGGGGTGGATATCCGAGGACGTCCAGCGCACCATCCAGCGCCCGTCGCTGCGGCCCATCTGTAATTGTCCGGTGTATTTCCAGATCCGGTCCTTGGGCAGGCGCCATTCGTAGGTGTAGTCGACGGTCGCGGTATCACCGGTGACCCTGGCCGCGCCGGAATGCGCGGTCAACTTCTCGGCCTGCAACTGGTCCCATGCGGAACGCAGTGCAGTGGCCGCCTTCTCGGGCTGACTGGTGCGTTCGGCCGCGGCATCGATGTCGCGCTCGGCGAAGGCGGCGAGGTAGGCATCGGCCGCAGGCACCGGCCCCTGCGGGCTGGCCGAGCAACCGGATCCCGCCGCCGCGAACGCCGCGACGGCCAGCGTGATGAGCATGCGAGTCGACATCGGGACAGATCGTATAGCGATCAGCGAGCAAACGGCCGTGGCACACCGATGTTCGGCGCCGCGTTCAGTCGAGCAGGACGGTCGCGAAGGTGGCGATCTGTAGGAATCCGACCCGGCCGTAGGCCCGGCGGGCGATGTTGTTGTAGTCGTTGACGTACAGACTGGCGGTGCGACCGGATGCCACCACCGCATTCGCGACGGCGGCCGTACCGCGGGTGCCCAGGCCGTTGCCACGACGTTCGGGATGTACCCAAACGCCCTGGATCTGCCCGGTACGCCGGGAAAGCGAGCCCACCTCGGCCTTGAACACCACTTCGCCGTCCTCGAAGCGCGCCCAGGCGCGGCCGGATTCGATCAGGCTCTGGATCCGGCGCCGATAGCCGCGGCCGCCGTCACCCGCGCGCGGATCGACGCCCACCTCTTCGATGAACATGGCGATCGCCGCGGTGAGATAGCGCTCCAACTCACCCGGACGAACTCGGCGGACCTGCGCATCGGCGGTGGCCAGCGCGGGCTGGCCGAGGGCGAGCAGCGGCTGTGCCCCGCGTAGCTCGCGTTCCGGTCCCCAATGCGCGGACAACATCTCCCACAGCGGCAGCGTCAATTCCTGACGCCCGACCACCGACGAACACACCCGTGGCCAGCGGACCGCCCGAGCGGCGAAGGCGCGCAACGCGCCCTCGTTTCCGCGCAGTGGCACCAGATTCGCACCGGAGAAGCACAGCGATTCGGCAGGACCACCCCGGCTCCACAGTTCACCGCGCCCGACGCCGGTATCCAAGCCGAATTCCTGCAGCCGCGCCGCCACCATGCACGAGGCGATCGGATCACTATCCAGCACCCGTAACACCTGTGCCAGATCCCGATTCGCGAGCTGACGCGCGGGGGCATCCTTAGCCCGTCGCGCCGGCTCCAGCAGACTCCGCACATCGACAGCCTGCCACGAATCGCCCGACTGTGATACGGCTACTCCGGAACCCAGGTCAGCCGACCGTGACCACGGGTTCGCCGGTGTCAGCCGTTTCGCCCATCTCCTCGGCGATGCGCATGGCCTCTTCGATCAAGGTCTCCACGATCTGCGCCTCCGGCACGGTCTTGATGACCTGCCCCTTGACGAAGATCTGGCCCTTGCCATTGCCCGAGGCGACACCGAGGTCCGCCTCGCGCGCTTCACCCGGACCGTTCACCACGCAGCCCATCACGGCGACCCGCAGCGGCACCTCCATGCCCTCCAAACCGGCGCTCACCTCATTGGCCAAGGTGTACACATCGACCTGGGCGCGACCACAGGACGGACAAGAGACGATCTCGAGCTTGCGCGGGCGCAGGTTCAGCGACTGCAGGATCTGCCCGCCGACCTTGACCTCCTCGGCCGGCGGCGCGGACAGCGACACCCGAATCGTGTCGCCGATGCCCTCGGACAGCAGCGCACCGAACGCCACAGCGGATTTGATCGTGCCCTGGAACGCCGGACCGGCCTCGGTCACACCCAGGTGCAGCGGGTAATCGGACTGTGCGGCCAGCTGGCGGTAGGCCTCGACCATGACCACCGGATCGTTGTGCTTGACCGAGATCTTGATATCGCCGAAGCCGTGTTCCTCGAACAGGCTCGCCTCCCACAGCGCCGATTCCACCAGCGCCTCCGGGGTTGCCTTGCCGTACTTCTCCAACATCCGCTTATCCAACGAACCGGCATTCACGCCGATGCGAATCGGGATGCCCGCCGCGCCGGCGGCCTTGGCCACCTCGCCGACCCGGCCGTCGAATTCCTTGATATTGCCCGGATTCACGCGCACCGCGGCGCAACCCGCATCGATGGCGGCGAAGATATAGCGCGGCTGGAAGTGGATATCCGCGATCACCGGGATCTGGCTCTTGCGCGCGATGGTCGCCAGTGCGTCGGCGTCCTCCTGGCGCGGGCAGGCGACGCGCACGATATCGCACCCCGAGGCCGTCAATTCGGCGATCTGCTGCAGGGTGGCGTTGACGTCATGGGTCTTGGTGGTGGTCATGGACTGCACGGAAATCGGGTGATCGCTACCGACGCCCACATTGCCCACCATCAGTTGGCGGGTCTTGCGGCGAGGCGCGAGAACGGCCGCGGGTGCGGTCGGCATCCCCAATCCGATTGTGCTGGTCACTTTCGGCTGCCTACTTTCGTGCGTTACTGTTTCGGGCCGTTCGCCTATCGAGCTTAGCCGCGCGCTGCGACTGCTCACCCTGTGACGGCCATGACATGAGTCATGACACGCATATGCCCCGAAGTGCCAGTGGTCCGGATTTCGCGGTGGCTATCGAGGCACAATCGCGACCGGTCCGCGCGTCAGTGGAACAACTGGATCGGATTCACGATGTCGGCGACCAGCGTGAGCACCATATGCGCACCGCCGATCACCACTGCGACGTAGGTTACCGGTAGCAGTTTCGGATAGTCGACCGGACCGCCCGCGTCCGCTCTGTCTCGGTCGTCGGGGCTTCCCGCGAGCTCGATCAGAAAAGTCGGATCGGATTCACGATATCCGCGGCGATCGTCAACAGCATGTACGCACCACCTATCACCACAACGACATAGGTGACAGGTAACAGTTTCAGATAGTCAACCGGCGCGCCCGGCGCCAGTCCCTTCCAGCCGCGAATCGTGTTACGCACCTTCTCGTACAGCACCACCGCGATATGCCCACCGTCCAGCGGCAAAAGCGGCAGCAGGTTGAACGCGCCGAGGAAGAAATTCAGACTGGCCAGCACCAAAATGAAGACGTTCCACAAGCCGCGCTCCGCGGTCTCGCCGCCGATCTTGCTGGCGCCATACACGCTGACCGGCGTCTCCGGATCGCGCTCACCGCCGGTGACCGCGGTCCACAGCGCCGAGACCTTCTGCGGCAGCTGCGCCAGCGATACGACGGTACGGGTGAACACCTGCCCCGTATACGCACCGGCCGCCGGGATCGCGGCGAGCACGTTGTACTGCAGCGGCTCGTAGTACTCGGCGCCGACGCCGACCGCGCTGACCTCCCTACCCGGTCCATTCTTCTCCGGGTAGCGGGTGACACGCTGCGGGGTGACCTCGATGGTCTTGGTCTGGCCGTCGCGTTCGATCGTGTAGCTGAAGGTGCCGGTCTGCTTCTGGGTTTCGGCGGTGAACTGTTGCCAGGTGTCGACCTTCACGCCGTTCACCTTCTTGACCACATCACCGCGCTGCAGGCCGGCCCGCTGCGCCGGCCCGGTGCCGTCACAGTTCAGGATCGACTGGTCCGGATTCTGCTGCGGCACACAGCTCATCGCACCGATGGTGGTGGCGGGCGGCTGGTCCAAACGCGGCAGACCCCAGCCGACCGCGAGCACCACCAGCAGCAGGAACCCGAGCAGGAAATTCATCGCGATCCCGCCGAACATCACCACCAGGCGCTTCCAGGTGGCCTGGCGGTACATGGCGCGGTCGAGATCCTCGGGTGCCAGTTCGTCCAATGCCGTCATGCCCGCGATATCGCAGAAGCCGCCGAGCGGCAGCGCCTTGAGGCCGTATTCGGTTTCACCGCGCCGGAACGAGAAAATCTTGGGACCGAAGCCGATGAAATAGCGCCGCACCTTCATGCCGGTGGACTGGGCTGCCCACATATGCCCGCATTCGTGCAGCGCGATCGAAATCGTGATGCCGAGGGCGAACAGTACGAACCCCAACGCGAACACCATTTGCTGTACAGCCCTCCTGCGTTGCGCAGCTCGCCTCGAATGAAGTGCGGCCGTCCGCAGCGGCCGCGATTACCCGCACCGGCGCGTCCATCTACGCCGCGAGCACCCCGACCACAGTAACCGGACGCCGACCAACCCTCTCCGGTAAGTCTGCCAGGCCGCCGTCCTGCGGCGCGCCCCATACGTTCGATCAGCGGTTGACCAGCGCCCGTGCGTAGTCGCGGGCCCAGGTATCGGCGGCGAGTACGTCCCGCAGGGTCTCCGGTTCGGCACGCCACCGATCGGCCGCCTCGACCGCGCGCGCGACGGTGCCCACGATATCCGGGAAACGAATGATCCCGTCCAGGAAGGCTTGCACCGCAATCTCATTCGCCGCGTTATAGACCGCGGTGACACTGCCACCCGCGGTACCCGCCTGCCTGGCCAACTCGACCGCAGGGAATACCGCAGTGTCGACCGGCTCGAATTCCCAGGTCGACGCGGTGCTGAAGTCACACGCGGCGGCCGCGCCCGGCACCCGATCGGGCCAGCCGAGAGCCAGTGCGATCGGCAGCTTCATATCGGGCGGGCTGGCCTGGGCCAGCGTGGAGCCGTCGGTGAAGGTGACCATCGAGTGCACGATCGACTGCGGATGCACCGTGACATCTATGCGCTCGTACGGCACCCCGAACAGCAGATGCGTCTCGATCAGTTCGAGGCCCTTGTTCACCAGCGATGCCGAATTCAGCGTATTCATCAGTCCCATCGACCAGGTCGGATGCGCCTTCGCCTCGGACGGATTCACCGATTCCAGCATTTCGGTGGTCCAGCCGCGGAACGGGCCGCCCGATGCGGTCAGCACCAGCCGATCCACCTCCTCGGCCCGGCCGCCGCGCAGGCATTGGGCGAGGGCGGAATGTTCGGAATCAACCGGGACGATCTGGCCGGGTGCGGCAGCGCGGGTCACCAGGGAGCCGCCCGCGACGAGGGATTCCTTATTCGCCAACGCCAGGCGGGTGCCCGATTGCAGGGTCGCCAGGGTCGGCTCCAGGCCGAGCGAGCCGACCAATGCGTTGAGTACGACATCGGCCTCGGTTCGGCGCACCAACTCGGTGACCGCGCCGGGACCGCTCAGTGCGAGGTCGAGCTGGGTGCCCGCGGCCGGATCGGCGACCGCGACATTGCGGGTCCCGGTGGCCGCCATCTGTGCCGCGAGCAGCCCGGTATTGCCGCCGCGCGCGGCCAGGCCGACCACCTCGAACTTGTCGGGATTGGCGGCAATCACCTCGAGCGCCTGGGTACCGATGGAACCGGTGCTGCCGAGCAGAAGGACTCTCACGATGTCGGACACGAGCCCATTGTGGCAGCGGGGCCGGCAACGCGCCCGCAGGCGGTAGCCTGCCAACCACGTAGGCGCCGCCAGCTCCGCCTATCGAACACAGCCCTGCTGGCTACGACGAGCGGTCGTATGTCACGATATCGGCAGCAACGCCCACACCGAGCTAAGGAGCGATCGTGGCCGCCACGGAACTCGAACCCACCAGTGACCGCGCAATCGTCACCCACGTGGATACCGCCGAGGTTCCGTCCGCCGAATGGGGCTGGAGCGGGGAATCGCGCCGCACCTTCCGCACCGCGGGCTGGATCGTTTGCATCATCCTGCTGGCCATGATGATCGGCAACCACAAGGGCCACATCGAGGACCTGTTCCTGGTCGGCTTCGCCGCTGTTATCGCGGGCGTCTTGATCCGCGACTCGATCCTGCGCCGCAAGCCGCGGTAGTCGACGCCGAAAGGCATTGACTCGGTCAAGGATTGGCCCGCCTAACGCCCTCGTCGCTTGGCGGGCTTTTTCTTGGCTCCGGTGTTCTTGACGGCGCTCTTCGCGGAACCCAGCGTCGAGCGCTTCGCGGCGGTGGACTTCTTCGGCTCGGTCTCCCTGCGCCGCGCCTGGGTGCGCGAACTGCGTTCCGAGCGACCGCGCACGATGCCGACGAACTCCTCGATCAGCTCGGTGGTCTGGGCGGCGGGCCAGGCCAGGGCGATTTCGGTATCTGGGACGCCCATCATGGTTCGGTAGACGAGGTCGCGCCGGGCGTACAGGCGGGCGATGGAATGCGGGACGATGACGACCCCGACACCAGCCGCGACCAATTCGATGGTGCCCGCGATCGCATCGATATCGCTCGCGTCCTGGATCCGTTCCCCCTCCAGATCGCCCATGCCCACCTGTTCGAACAGCGACAGCGTGTGGTCCTTGGGCAGCACGACGACAGGCAGCTCGCGGTAGAGCGGAATCGCGCTCAGACCCGCACGATCGATGGGTAGGCGGACGAAGCAGGCATCGACGCGCCCCTCACGCAGCGCGGCGAGCTGTTCGACCATCGGGATCGGGATCACCTCCAGCGGGGTGTCGGGAAACCGCTCGCCCCAGATCCGTGTCCACTTGGAGACCGTGACGCCCGGGACGAAGCCGATTCGGAGCACGACCTCCGCCGCGGCCAAGGGCTCGGGCTCCTCGGCGCGTGCGATGATATCCCTGGCAGCGCGCAGCAATTCCTGTCCGGCCTCGGTCAGCTGGGTCGGCTGCACTCCGGGCACGAAGAGTTCGGTCCCGAGTTCGTGCTCCAAGTCGATCACGGTATGACTCAACTTCTGCCGCGATATGTGCAGCGATTTCGCCGCGCGGGCGAAATGCAGTTCCTCGGCAACCGCGACGAACCAGCGCAGGCGGGTCACGTCGATGGACTCGGGGTTCATTCGTATGAGGGTATTGCCACGGGGGCCGGGGACTTACGAGGCGGGTGGTCTGGAGCCGCCGTGGGGCCCGATAGTCTGTACCGGTGAGCCCGGATAAGAAACCGCAGACCATGAAGCCGCTGACCGCGGCGAATAAGCTCGGCATCTACCTTCCGGCGACGCCCGAGGAATTCCGCAACACCCCGATCTCCCGCGCCGAACTCGAAGAACTGCGCACCAATCCCCCGGCCTGGCTGACCGAACTTCGCAAGACCGGCCCATTCCCCCGCGATATCGTCGCCCGCAAACTCGGAGTTTCCAATACCGGCCTGGCCCGCGCCGAAGTCTCGGACGCGATGAACGTCGAGGAAATCGCCGCCCTGATCGCCGACCCGCCCGAATGGCTCATTCGCGAGCGCGAGAACTACGCCGCGATGCGGCAGGAGAACGAGCGCATCAAAGTCCAACAGGCCGAACGCCGCGCCGCCTCCAACCGCCCCGCCAAGAACCGTCCCTAGCAGCCGCGCCCATTCGGGGTTGTGGCTGCGTTTTGAGGACGATGGAAGTGGTTGTGTCGCACCGGTTTTCGCGGTGACCAGTTGGCACGTTCCGTCGGTGCCCGAGCGTCGCAATCGACTACAACAAAGGATTCACCGCTATCGAGCGGCGCAGTTCGATCCAACCGGACAAATGACCAGACGTTGTTACGATGTGTCGAAGAACATCTAGGAGGTGCGGTGGCTGAGGCCGATCGGGCACCGGCGGGCGTCGATCCATCCAAGCCGAACGCAGCTCGGGTGTACAACTACCTGCTCGACGGTAAAGACAACTACACGGTGGACCAGCGGATCGCCGAGCGCATGCTCGCGGTCGCGCCCGACACCAAGACGACGGCATGGTTCAGTCGCCAATTCCTACTTCGAGCCGTCCAAGACGCCGCCGAGGCCGGAATTCGGCAGTTCATCGACATCGGTGCCGGTATCCCCATCTCGCCCAATGTGCACGAGATAGCGCAGAAGATCGACCACACGGCCCGCGTGGTGATGATCGACTACGACCCGGTCGTGCACGTGCACACGCACGCATTGTTGTCCGGCGCGTCCGGTGTCACATCGATACTCGGTGATATTCGCCGAACGGACGAGATCATCGAGAAGGCGAAGATCCAGGGACACATCGACTTCGACCAGCCGGTCGCGATCCTGATCGTCGGCGTGCTGCACTTCGTCATGGACGATGAGCATCCGGCCGATATCGTCGCGCGCTTGCGCGATGAGATGGCACCGGGAAGCATCCTCGCCTTCACCCACGGATCCGTCGACACCCGACCGGAGTTCGTCGAGCGGTCGACCGCAGACACCGACGGCAGCTCGGCACAGGTGCAATTCCGGACCCCAGAAATGGTGGCTGCGTACCTGGAGGGTTTCGAGGTCGTCGGACCCGGTCTGGTGCCGGTACAGGAATGGCTCGACGACAACCTGCCGCGCACCACGTTGGTGATCCTGGGCGGCGTCGGTCGCAAGCCTTAGGTCGCGGCGAGCGTATCGGCACGGGCCGCGAGCGCATCGGCGGTCGGACGCGGACGGCGACCGAGGCCACATGCGCTCGCGACGCCGTCGACCGGTCTGCCCAGTGCGTTCTCGATCATCCGTAAGGTCTCGGCTTGCGCTGCCAAGGTAGGCGCGTCATGGACGAATCCCGCGTAGAAATTGGTGCCCTCGCCGAGTAATAGGTCGGCGAGGGGTGCGTAGAACACGGGGTTCGCCGACGGCGGGATGTCTCCGGCCGCGAGCGGACCATGCAGATAGGTCAGCGGGCGATCCGAGGGCCACTGCCGGACAACGGAATTGGCCAGCTCCACGAAGGGGTGCAGATCGCGCATCCGGACCCGGGATTTGTTGCGCATGCTGCCGACGCACAGGTGCACGCCGAACCTCGTTCCCACAGGAGCGGATTCGGCCAGCGCGGCGATCCCCGCGCCGAGGCGCAATGCCGCCTCCACTCGTTGGTGCACTGGCTGCGTCTTCGCCATGAGCACCATTTCCGCGGTGGCCTCCAATTGCACGACACCGTCGGTACCGACCATTTCGTGGATGGCCGCGATATCGCGCACGGTCGCGTCACGGAAGGCCTTGCGGTGCGAATGGACACCGGAAATGCCCATGGCGATGAATGCCAGGGTGAAATCGGTCGGCATGCCGATCTGGAGGGTCAGTCCGGGCAAATCGCGCGCCGCGCGCAAATCCCGGAAAATCGGGAGCGCCTCCTGGGACTCGGCGAGATAACCGAGATCCATCATGTCGCCTGTCAGCTCACGCCCCAGTGGGACGCGATGGATGGTCCGCTCCCGACTCGACCGCCACGTGCCCGACTTCTTTACTTCCAACGCGCCCTGCGCCACCAGATCCTCGATGATCGGTTGGACGTAGAACTCGTAGCGACGCGTCTCGCCCGTCGGGAGCGTACGGAGCCGCGACCCCGCGGCATCGAGCATCGCGCGCATCGCGTCGTCCGTACTCGTACCCGGATAGCTGCCGACGAAATGCACACCACGCGAACCCATGCCGTGCATCGTAGATCGTGTCTTCGGCACGCAACCCCATAGCTACGGATCTTCGTGTGCGGTATGGTGATTCGCCAGAAGATGGCGCGGCGCACGATATTCCCATTCGGAGGGAACGCGGTGACGAAAAAGCTCTACGCCCGAATGCTGGTGGCCGCTACCGCGGCTGCGACGATCTTCGGTGTGGTGCCGGGCGTGGCCGATGCCGATCCGGCTGCCTCGCCCGATCGGTGCCAGCAAATCACTTTCCCGGTACCGCAGGGGACCTTGGACGCTACCCTGTGCCTGCCGGACCGGCCGGCCGACACCGTCATGGTGTTGATGGCGGGCTCCAACTACAACCACACCTACTGGGATTTCCCTTACGCCCCAGAGACTTACAACTTCCGGCGCGCGATGAACGCCGCGGGCTACGCGACGCTGGTGGCCGACCGACTCGGTAACGGCGCGAGCACCCGCCCGCCGAGCACGTCACTGACCGCAACCGCCACCGCAGCAGCCTTGCACGACATCGTGCAGGCTCTGCGCCACGGGCTCGCGGGCACACAACCGTTCGGCAAAGTCGTCACCGGTGGTCATTCGCTCAGCTCCGGCACCTCGGTCATGGAAGCCACCACCTACCACGACGTCGACGGCGTGCTGCTCACCGGATACTCGCACACCCTGAGCGTGCCGGACGTCCTCGGTGTGATCGGCACCTACTACCAGGCCCTACAGGATCCCGTATTCGCCAGCCGCGGATACGATTCGGGCTATCTGGTGACTCGACCAGGCACCCGGGCCGGCGACTTCTTCGGACCGGACAATGTCGATCCGCAGGTGCTCGCACTCGATGAGGCGACCAAGGAAACCTTCTCGCTCACCGAATATCCCGACGGACTCACCTCTACCCTGCCCGGGATGTCGAGCCTCATCACCGCCCCGGTCATGCTGGTCAATGGCAGCTTGGACCGGTTGTCTTGCGGACCCGCCTATTCGATCTGCACCGATAGCGCAACCCTGCAGGCCGCGGAAGCTGCGTTCTTCGCTCCGGCCGCGCGGTTGCGCACCTTCGTGTTGCCCGGCAGCGGGCATTCGGTGAATCTCGCACGGAATACCGCGCAGTATCAGACTGCCGTCATCGACTGGATGAAGTCGATCACCGGATGAGCCCTCAGCTCAATCCGATTGCGGTGGTATAGATTCCGCGATGTCGGAATCGGCCACAGTCCCTGTTGGATCTACCCGCGAATGCCACTGGTAAACAGCACTTTTCAGGCCGCGCCGGGACGAAATCCACTCGATTAGCCGACCGAATCCGGGGTAGGTCGCCCATGTGGTCCGAACCGGGGGCCGCAGATAGTTCCAGCTACCGAAAAGGAGTGCCACTATGGCAGATCCGAAGAACCCCGGGCAGTTCGGCAATCGCAAGGACACCCAGGAGCAGGCCAGCAAGGGTGGAAGGGCCAGTACCGGCAGCTTCGGCCAGCCCAACGCCGCAGACCCGCACGAGGCAGGCCGCAAGGGCGCGCAGGCACAGCCGACCGCGGCCAAGCAGAAGGGCGGCCAACACAGCCACAGCGGCAGCTAGTTCTCTCGTCGAACAGGCCTCGGTTGACTCCGGGGCCCGTTCGCGGGCGTCGAATATCACGCGCGAACCTGGGTATGCGCCCGACATGGTCAACTTCGGATATTTCTTAGCCAGCGAACAGTTCGGGCCGAAAGAACTCGTCGAACAGGCCAAACGCGCCGAACAGGCGGGATTCGAGCGGCTGTGGATCTCCGATCATTTCCATCCGTGGAATGACGCCGAGGGCCAGAGTCCGTTCGTCTGGGGCACCATCGGCGCGCTCTCGGAGGCCACCCACCTACCAGTCAGCACGGCGGTGACCTGTCCCACCGTGCGCATCCACCCGGTGATCGTCGCGCAGGCTGCCGCGACCGCGGCCGTCCAACTCGACGGCAAGTTCATTCTCGGCGTCGGCAGCGGTGAGGCACTCAACGAACACATTCTCGGCGATCCGTGGCCATCGCCCGCGGTTAGGCTGGAAATGCTGGAGGAGGCGATCCAGCTGATTCGGCGGCTGCATCGCGGCGGCACGGTCAACCACCGCGGCCAGTACTACACCGTGCAGGACGCGAGAATCTACACCCTGCCCGATGCGCCGGTGCCGATCTATATCTCCGGATTCGGACCGCAGGCAACGCAATTGGCAGCCCGCATCGGCGACGGCTTCTGCACCGTACTACCCGATGCCGATGCGGTCGACACCTTCCGCACTTCGGGCGGCGGCGGTAAACCGGTGCAGGCGGGCGCCAAGGTCAGCTGGTCCAGCGACGAGGAGTCGGGTCTGGATGCCGCGCATCGCCTCTGGTCCAATGAACTCCTGCCCGGCCAACTTTCCCAAACGCTGCCGCGGCCGCGCGATTTCGAGGACGCGATGAGCCTGGTCGATCGCGAATCCACCCGCGACCACTTCGCCACCGGACCCGATCCGGAACGTCATATCCGTCACCTTCGGCAGTATCTCGATGCCGGTGTCGACGAACTGTACGTCCAGCAGATCGGGCCCGATCTGGATGGCTTCTTCGCAGCGTGGGAAAAGGAGATCCAGCCCGCCCTGAGCTGAATCTCAGGCCGGTACCGCGATCATCGGGCGACGCCAGACCCGATGCCGGGCAGGCGCATTCGCGAATGGCTCGACGAAGTCCTCGGCACCCTCACACCTGAGCCAGGCAGTGCGGACGAGCCTTCGGGGGCCGCAGTCAGTCCGTCGAGACCGCCCCCACCACACCGCCGGTGTCGGCATCGCCGTGTACGACGGCCACATCGGCCTGCACCCACAAGCACTGCCCAAAGATGCTGAGCGGCTCCCGCTACCTGCGCCGTCGTTTGGGTGTTTGCCGCAGTCCCGCCAGCGCGTCGTTGACGACACCGATGGCGAAATGTGCTGGATTGTAGTGGTCGGCCCGAGCGATTCCCAACCATTCGAGCCGGTCGGCATGCTCGTCGTCGTCAGGATCGGCGAGGATCTCGAGCAGTTGCGCATATCCCCAGATTCCGCCGCAGTCTTCCGGCGGAGCAGCGCGGCGTCCTCCGGTACAGCGCGGATAGTCCACCGACGACTCGCCTGGTCCGGAATGCTCGACGACGATCGAATGTACCCAGTCGTCGCCGAAATCGTAGATGTAGCTGAGCTTCGCACCAGTGCCGTGCACCACCTGCTCGAGGGTGGCGCTTTTGTCGGAGCGGCGCCCTGATTCCAGAGTGGGATGTCCGAATGCGCCGAAGTCGGTTTCGAAGACGTACAGGTGGCTATCTGTCCAGCCGAACGCCGACTGGAGCACCTGATGCAGCACATTCAACGGGATATCGCCGGGAACCTCCAACCGGCGCCAGATAGGCGGCTTCGCCCCACGCAGATCGATACGCAAACGCAGGATCGGCGCCGGACCATCCCTGGTCTTCCGTTTGGGTGGCAACTTCACGACCTTCGGTGCCCGGAACCGACCACCACGGGCAAGGGGCGCGATGTCCTCGATCAAGGACAGCAGAGCTTCTTGGTCTATATCAACAGGTTTCGGGTGCGGCGGCTTAGGTTTCGTCGACAACGGCAAGGCGCGCAGCCGCGCGCGCAGCAAGAGCGCGAGAGCCTCGTATGGCGGGCCGTCATCATCGCCTAATTCTTCGCCACCGAGGTCGAGGTCACCCAGGTCGAGGTCGTCACCCAACGGGATGTCGTCATAGAGGTCGTCGAGAAGCTCGGTGCCGTCGAGGTCGTGTTCGTCGCGGCGGTCCAGTGCGATTTCGGCCTGCCACCGGAACTCGGCCAGGGTCAGCGCCTTCTCCACAAATCGGAGTCCCTCGCGCCGAGCGTGCTGGTGCATATCGGCGAGCGCTTCGGGCAGCTCATCGGCATCCACCAATGCGATATCGATCGCCGCACCACACTCTTCGGGATCGATCATGATCAACATCGCGTGCGATCCCGACGGCCGGTCGAAATACGCGGCCAAGAGGAACACCTCGCCATCCGGATCGGCGAGCGCGACACAGCCGCGCACAGCGACCGGAGCCGCCAACTGCTCAACCCAGGCGGGAAGCGTGTTCGCCGATCCCCGCAGCCCATCCAGGCGGGCCGCGGCGGCCATCGCGATCCGCTCTTCGCCGAGCACACTGAATACCGTGAGCATTCCCACGGCCACCCGATCACCCAATGCCTCGAAGGCTGGCAGCAGCTCCTCGAGCATCAGCTCTTCGAGGTTTCCGCCGAGCAGGCTCGCGGATGCCAAGAACATCGCACCCAGCAGCTCCACATCGAGCGGATCGGTGATCTGGTCGAAGGATTCGACGATCGCCGCGGCCTCGAGCGCAGGATCGAATTGGCTGTCACAACCACAATTACATGGCGGTGCCGAACCCGATTGCGGTACCCGTTCGAGGTTTCGACGCGACGTTGGACGCTGGGTCACGCCGTCACTATAGCCATCAGAGCAGCGCGGGGCGGGCACTGCTACACGCACTCAGGTGGCAATGCGGTCGGGAACCGTCGCATCGGTCGGGACAGTGTGGTGCGCAGGGTCTTCAATATGGTGAGCATGGCTTGCACTTCGTCTGTGGCGAAAAGCGCGTCCGGACCGGTAGGGCCAATGATCGAAACGGCGGTTTCCACGGTGTACCAACGGCTACCAAACCGTTCTCGGCGATCACGTCGATGAGCAGGTCCAGGTAGTGCACCTGGCTGGCCGTGAGGTTCTTGTTGGCTTGGAAATGGTCGAATGCCGCTGCGGCGGCCTCGCGGTCCAGACCGGTCAGGGCGCGCAGGAACAGTCCCAGGTCGCCGTGCTCGGCCTTGGCCTGTTCGATGTCGGCTTCGGTGCCGAAACCGCTGTCCAGGAAGATCTGCTCCAGCTCCGCCAGGTCGGCGGTGGTGATCTACTTGTTGCGCAGGATCTTCTGCACTGACGGCTGGTCTTCATGGTGAGCTTCTTGGCCGCCTTGTAATACACGTTCGGGTCCACGACCAGCGCAGACCCTCAGGCGGGGCCATCAGCGCTCACCGTGTAAAACACTGAATCCATGACACTTCCCTCCCCGACCACACCTCCTGACGCACCAGCGTGGTTAGCCTTCGGCGGCCAATTTTCCGCAGATTCAGACATTACCTTCGCCGCCAGATAGTATCGTGTGTGATAGTATCGCACACGATACCATCGAACCGCGCCCCGTGGAGGCTCAGCTTGGTCGACTTCATCGGACGGCAGCGCGAACTGGACACACTTGCGGCCGCGCTGGCCGGAGTGCAGTCCGAAATCGGAACAGCAAGGCCGGGACGTTGCCTAATCCTGCGCGGGCGACGCAGGATCGGGAAGTCCGCATTGGTAGAGGAGTTCGTGGACCGAAACCGAGTACCGAACGTCTTTCACACCAGTGAGATCGGCTTCGGCACCGATCCGCTCACCGAGTTTGTCGACGCCGTGCGCAGTTCGTCGCTGCCCGACGCCGACATCTTCGCCGAGGCTCTCCCCGGCAACTGGACAGCGGCACTGCGCCAGCTCGCGGGAATCCTGCCGGAAGATCATCCGAGCGTAGTGGTGCTCGACGAACTGCCGTATCTCATGGATCCAGCCGGTGCGTTCGAGAGCATTCTGCAGCGAGCCTGGGATCGCGAGCTCTCGCGCAAACCAGTGCTGCTGATCCTCATTGGCTCCGATCTCGCCATGATGCAAGCACTCACCTCATACGGTCGTCCGTTCCACCAACGCGGCACCGAAATGCGCCTGGGACCACTCAATCCAGCCGATGTGGCGACGATGACCGGTCTGGAACCAGCAACCGCCTTCGACGCGGCACTGGTGACTGGCGGACTGCCCGTCATCGCAGTGCGCTGGCGGGCGGGCGAGGATGTCTGGGCATTCCTCGCCCGTGAACTGGCAGATCCGGTAAGCCCCTTGGTCGTTTCCGCACAACTGTCGCTTGCCGCCGAATTTCCGGACCAAACCCAAGCCCGACAAGTGTTGGCGGCAATCGGCAGCGGCGAGCGCACCTTCACCAACATCGCCAGAGCGGCTGGCGGCATCGCGCACTCGACGCTGACGCGGGCCACGGAACTGTTGACCACCAAGGGCATCGTCGCAGCGGAGTTACCGATCAGCCTCACACCGTCCAAGGAACGCCGCTACCGGATCACCGACCCATATCTGCGCTTCTGGTTAACCTTCCTCGGTCCTCATCTCACCGAATTGGACCGTATGCGTCCCGACCTCACCCTCGAACGAATTCACCGCAGATGGACGAGCTGGCGAGGCCGCGCCATAGAGCCAGTGGTCCGCGAATCACTCGCACGTCTGCTCCCCGCACACGGCATTCCGGCATGCCCCGCGATCGGCGGCTACTGGACCCGCAGCAACGACGTGGAAATCGATATCGTCGGCGCCGACCGCGAACCCGTCGCAAACGAACTGGCATTCCTCGGGTCCATCAAATGGCTGGAAAACTCACCCTTCGACAATCACGACCTGACCGCACTCCAGCACCACCGCCACCGCGTCACCGACAAACCCATCCCACTCGTCGCTATCACCCGATCCGGAGTCACCACCGAACACCTCGACGCCGTATTCACCCCGGTAGATCTCCTCGAGGCCTGGCAACTTGGCACTGACCAGCCGCGATGATCGACGGAGCGCCGTCAGGGCCGGCATGCATCTCCCGGGCGCTGCGTCATGCTGACATGAGAGGCTGTGCAGTCGCCGCCACGACAGGCGAGCCCGGCCAGCGACACCACCAGCCGGATGCTGCGCCTGCCCACCATCCGCAGCCGGTTCAAAGTACTCGCCGACATCACGTCCCACCAGCAGCGACCTACCGCTGGTCCTGGCCGAGTTGCTGAGGCCAAACGCGACGACGACCGGGTCGCAGTAACAGCGAGCTTCGCATTACGGGCGCCGGCGCCCACGTGATAAAACGTTGCGGGCGCCCCACTTTGACGCCAATCCCAACGTCGATCCAGATGTCACCCCTCAGCGGCGAGCTGGCCACACGCAGCAGCGATCTCCTGCCCCCGCGTATCGCGCACCGTGCACGGCACGCCCTGCGCGTTGACGCGCCGAACGAATTCGGCCTCAACAGGTTTCGGGCTGGCATCCCACTTGCTACCTGGAGTCGGGTTCAGCGGGATAACGTTCACGTGTGCGCGCGCGCCCAGGGCCTTGTGCAGTTTGGACCCGAGCAGATCCGCGCGCCACGGCTGGTCGTTGATATCGCGGATCAGCGCGTATTCGATGGATACCCGACGACCGCTCTTGTCGGCGTAGTAGCGGGCGGCGTCGAGGACCTCCGCGACCGGCCATCGGTTGTTCACCGGCACCAGAGTGTCACGCAGTTCGTCATCGGGGGTGTGCAGCGATACCGCGAGGGTGACCGAGAGGTCCTCGTCGGCCAGTTTGCGAATCGCGGGAGCCAAGCCGACGGTGGACACAACGACGTTGCGCTGGGAAATACCGAACCCATCGGGCGCCGGTGAGGTGATGCGACGAACCGCGGCCACCACCCGCTTGTAATTGGCTAGCGGCTCGCCCATACCCATGAAAACGATATTGGACAGGCGGCCCGGACCGCCCGTAACCTCACCATTTCGCATGGCGGCGGCCGCGGCACGCACCTGGTCGACGATTTCTGCCGTGGAGAGGTTGCGGTTGAGCCCGCCCTGACCAGTGGCACAGAACGGGCAGGCCATACCGCAGCCTGCCTGGCTGGAAATACAGAGGGTCGCGCGGTCCGGATACCGCATCAGCACGGACTCGAGCAAAGTGCCATCGCCGGCGCGCCACAGGGTCTTTCGCGTCTGTCCCTCGTCACAGGCGACGTGTTTGACCACCGACATAAGCGGCGGGAACAGCGCCGCGCCGATCTTGTCGCGCACAGCGGCGGGCAGATCGGTCATCTGTTCCGGATCGGCCTGCAGGCGGGCGTAGTACTGGCGCGCGATCTGGTCGGCGCGGAACTTCGGCAGACCGAGCTCCTCGACCACAGCCATGCGCCCGTCGGCATCAAGGTCGGCGAGGTGCCGTGGTGGCATACCACGACGCGGAGCGTCGAAGACGAGGGGCAGGGAGGCGGTCATAGTGCTTCCAGTGTCCCATCTTGCGCGGGCGGCTCGAACCGAAGGTGACCATCACGACCCCCGACGCGACGAAGGTCACCTTCGATCGGACCGGCAGCGGCAGTCACGAACAGCCCGCGACCGGGTTGACGATATGCCGCCCCTGCACCGAAACGCGTGCGCCGACCATAGCGATCAGCAATGATCGGTGCATGACCAGCCACGCCGAGTCGCCGGAGCCGGAGCGCACCGAGCAGGTCGCACCTCCGTCGTCTACCGGCCGCAAGACCGTCGAGCCGTCCGGCCGCAAGACGGTCACGAAGACCCGGATCAGCCAGACCTGGGTCGGACTGATTGTCGCGGCGCTGATCGCGATCGTGGTGCTGGTCTTCATCCTGCAGAACCTGGAACAGCAGCGAGTGGATCTGTTCTTCTGGAACTTCTCGCTGCCGGTCGGAATCCTGGTCCTGCTGTCGGCGATCGCGGGTGCATTGGTGATGGCGCTGGTGGGCGGGGTGCGCATCTTCCAGCTTCGCCGCGCCGTGAAACGCTAGTACCCGCATCAGAGCAGCGCGGACAGCACCAACCAGGACACGAAGGCCGAGGGCAGCATCGAGTCGAGCCGATCCATGATGCCGCCGTGGCCGGGCAGCAGGGTGCCCATATCTTTGATGCCCAATTCCCGCTTGACCTGGGATTCGATCAGATCGCCGACCGTCGCGACCAATACCAGCCCGACGCCGAGCACCACGCCGATCATCGAATTGGCGTCCAGCAGCAGGGTGACCGTCAGTAGGCCGCCGATCACACTGAACACCAGCGAACCGCAGAAGCCCTCCCAGGACTTCTTCGGGCTGATGGCGGGCACCATCGGATGCCGCCCGAACAGCACACCCGCGACGTAACCACCGACATCGGAACAGACCACCAGGATCATGAAGGTCAGCACCCGCAGATTGCCGCTGGGCTCGAGCAACAGCAGCGTCGCGAACGAGGCGAGCAACGGGATCCAGGCCAGAGTGAAGATGGCGATCGCGGTGTCGCGCAAGAAGTTTCGCGGTGCGGTGTGCAAGCCGTGATCGAAAAGACGCCACACCATGAAGATCAGCGAGGTCGCTGCGAAGGCACCCGCCACGCCGCTGGCACCCCACGGCCAGCCGAGCCAGAACACCGCCTGACCACCGACAATGAGCGGGATACGCGGGACGAGCACATCCGCCTCCCGCAGCCGCTTGGCAACCTCCCAGGTGGCGACGCCGACACTCGCCGCCGCAACACCGATGAATACCTTCGGCACGAAGAGCAGAATCGCGATGAGCGAGAGACCGAGGCCGAAGCCGACGGCCAAGGCGGCGGGCAGATTGCGGCCGGCGCGCGAGGCAGGGGCCGCAGGTTCCTCCGAGTTCTCCGGCTGGCTCGTGGCGTTCATCGGCTCCGCCGGATCGGGGGTCGCGGATTCGGCGTTCTCTGGGCCCGGCGTCACCGGTCCCCAGCTCGAGCGCCCACCGCTCACAGGTCCCGGTGTGGCGGATCCGGGCGGCACCGCCGCCGAATGCGTAACCATCGCCCTGCCAGGGGTCACGGGCGTGGCCCCGCGGCGCGCCGCCTCGGACATCGAGGAGTCGGAGTGCGCGGGTTCGGGAGGTGCGGCTTCGGGAATCGCGGCACCGACCGCACGCCCGTCCGTCGCATCAACTGTGCCGCTGGCCGGCCTCGGCTCCTCGGCCGCACCGGTCGCGGCGGCGTTCTCGGCCACGATTGTCCCGTCGCTCAACTCGTCGTTCCGTTCGTCCCCCGCCCGGGCGGGCCCGAAAGATCCGGCCTCGGACCTCAGACCTCGAGCAGTTCAGCTTCCTTGTGCTTGACCAGTTCGTCGACCTGGCCGACATATTTCGCGGTGGTCTTGTCGAGCTCCTTCTCGGCGCGCCCGACCTCATCCTCACCCGCCTCGCCATCCTTCTGGATCCGCGACAGTTCGTCCATGGCCTTACGGCGGACATTCCGAATCGAGACCTTGGCGTCCTCGCCCTTGCCCTTGGCCTGCTTGGCCAGTTCACGGCGCCGCTCCTCGGTGAGCTGCGGGACCGAGATCCGAATGATGTCACCGTTGTTGGTGGGGTTGACACCGAGATCCGAATTGCGGATCGCGGTTTCGATCGCGCCGAGCGTCGACTGCTCGTACGGCTTGATCACCACCATCCGCGGCTCCGGCACGGTAATGCTCGACACCTGGGTAATCGGGGTCGGCGAACCGTAGTAGTCGATGACAATCCGTTGGAACATCCCCGGATTCGCCCGACCGGTGCGGATGGACCCGAGATCGTCCTTCGCCACCGAGACGGCCTTCTCCATCTTCTCCTCGGCGTCGAAGAGCGCTTCTTCAATCACGACCATTTCCTCCACAGCGTCGTCATCGTCATGATCCGCGGGCGCGGGGTCAGGACCGAACCAATGTGCCGATCTTCTCACCGGCGACCGCACGGGCGATATTGCCCTTCGTCAACAAATTGAACACCAGCATGGGCATCTGGTTATCCATGCACAGGCTGAAGGCCGTCGCGTCCGCGACCTTCAGGTCACGCTCTATGACCTCTTTATGGGTGATTTCGGTATACATGGTCGCGCTCTCGTCGACCCGGGGATCCGCGGTGAAGACCCCGTCCACGGCCTTGGCCAGCAGCACCACGTCGGCGCCGATCTCCAGCGCGCGCTGGGCGGCGGTGGTGTCGGTGGAGAAGTAGGGCATCCCCATACCTGCACCGAAAATGACAACCCGCCCCTTCTCCAGATGCCGCTTGGCGCGCAGCGGCAGATACGGCTCGGCCACCTGCCCCATGGTAATCGCGGTCTGCACTCGGGTGTCGATGCCCTGCTGTTGCAAAAAGTCTTGCAGCGCAAGGCTGTTCATCACGGTGCCGAGCATGCCCATATAGTCCGAGCGGGCGCGTTCCATACCGCGCTCCTCGAGTTCGGCGCCGCGGAAGAAGTTGCCGCCGCCGATCACCACGGCCACCTGAACTCCGCTGGAGACCACCTCGGCGATCTGCTCGGCGACCATCTGCACCACATCGGGGTCGAGCCCGACCTTGCCGCCGCCGAACATCTCCCCGCCCAATTTGAGGAGCACCCGGCGATATCCTGGGCGGTCGGTCCCGGGGTACGTCATGGGTGTTCGTCTCCTTCGGCGATAGATTTCGTTCTGTCGACACAGCACGTGGGCCGGATGGCAACGCGGAGGCTCAATACGGGAGCGCCTTTATCCTGCCCTACTCGAATTCGATGTGGATAGAAGACCCCCTCGGACGCAACGAACTCGCCCGGTCGAACTCGGGAATTGCGAATGAACGGGCAGCGTCCGGACAGCCGAAACCCCTCGTACGCCGGGATCCGGAGCACGAGGGGTTTCGCGGGCCTGATCAGGCCTGACCGACCTCGAAGCGGGCGAAGCGGGTCACGGTGACACCAGCCTCGTCCAGCAGCGCCTTGACGGTCTTCTTCGAATCGGTGACCGACGCCTGCTCCAGCAGGACGACATCCTTGAAGAAGCCGTTGACGCGGCCCTCGGTGATCTTCGGCAGGGCGGCCTCGGGCTTGCCCTCTTCCTTGGCGGTCTGCTCGGCGATGCGGCGCTCGTTCTCCACCACATCGGCCGGCACCTCCTCGCGGGTGAGGTACTTGGCCTTGAGCGCGGCGACCTGCATGCCGACCGCACGCGCGGCCTCGGCGGCGGTGTCACCCTCGCCCTGGTACTCGACCAGCACGCCGACGGCGGGCGGCAGATCGGTGGCACGCTTGTGCAGGTAAATGGCGACCGGGCCGTCGAAGGCGACAACGCGACGCAACTCGAGCTTTTCGCCGATCTTGGCGGCCAGCGCCTGCAGTGCCTCCTCGACGGTCTGACCGTCCAGCTTCAGCGCCTTCAGCGTGTCCAGGTCGGCGGGCTTGGCGGCCGCCGCGGCGGTCACAATCTTATCGGCGAGGCTTTGGAACTCGTCGTTCTTGGCGACGAAGTCGGTCTCGGAGTTGATCTCGATCAGCACGCCGTCCTTGGCGACGACCAGGCCCTCGGCCGTCGCGCGCTCGGCACGCTTACCGACATCCTTGGCGCCCTTGATACGCAGCACCTCGACGGCCTTGTCGAAATCACCATCGGTCTCGACCAGTGCGTTCTTGCAGTCCATCATCCCGGAGCCGGTCAGCTCCCGCAGCCGCTTCACGTCAGCGGCGGTGTATGTCGCCATGGGTGGCGATCCTCCTGTGTGTTGTTTCGGGTGGTAACACCACCTTGCCGACCGCTCCTGTTCAGGAGAGGTCGGCAAGGTGAACAAACGCCCGCGGTGGCAGCGACGGGCCGGAGGCGGTAGCTCGCGTAGCACGTCGGCACCCGCAGCCACCGCCATCGGATACCGGTCAGGCGTCGGCCGGGGTGGCGGGGGCCTCGGCAGCAGCCTCGGCATCGGTCGCGGCGGGCGCGGCCTGCGCGAGCAGCTCCTGCTCCCACTCGGCGAGCGGCTCGCCCGCACCGGCTTCCGGCTTCTCGTCACCGGTGGCGATACCGGCCCGCGCCTGCACACCCTCGGCCACCGCGGAGGCGACGACCTTGGTCAGCAGAGCGGCGGAACGGATCGCGTCGTCGTTACCCGGGATCGGGTAGTCGACCAGGTCGGGATCGCAGTTGGTGTCCAGGATCGCGATGACCGGGATGTTCAGCTTGCGGGCCTCGCCGACGGCGATGTGCTCCTTGTTGGTGTCGACGACCCAGATCGCCGAGGGCACCTTGGCCATATCGCGGATACCGCCGAGAGTGCGCTCCAGCTTGTTCATCTCACGCGTGAGCATGAGGATTTCCTTCTTGGTGCGCCCCTCGAAGCCACCGGTCTGCTCCATCGCCTCGAGCTCCTTGAGGCGCTGCAGGCGCTTGTGCACGGTGGAGAAGTTGGTGAGCATGCCACCCAGCCAACGCTGGTTGACGTAGGGCATCCCGACGCGAGTCGCCTCGGCCGCGATCGACTCCTGGGCCTGCTTCTTGGTGCCGACGAAGAGCACGGTGCCACCGTGGGCGACGGTCTCCTTGACGAACTCGTAGGCCTTGTCGATGTAGGTCAGCGTCTGCTGCAGGTCGATGATGTAGATGCCGTTGCGGTCGGTGAAGATGAACCGCTTCATCTTCGGGTTCCAGCGCCGGGTCTGGTGTCCGAAGTGTGCGCCGCTGTCGAGCAGCTGCTTCATGGTTACGACAGCCATGGTGGGCGTATCTCTCTCTCGTTGCCGGTTGCCGCGGCGAATCGGTGATCCGCCGCCCTGGCGCCTCCGAATCATCGGACCCGATCGCGAGGATCAGGACCAGCCGATGATTCCCTGCTTCGCATGCACTGCCGATTCACGAAGTCGAACTTCGTTCGAACAGCGCCGTTGCAAACAAGCACGGGATGGCGCGCGAAGTCGGTCCATGCAGGCACAGACCGCTCGACCAGTCTACGGGCTGAGGGTGTGAGTTTCTAAATCGCCCTGTCACGGGTCGAAACGGACCATTTCCACAACTGCTCGAGTTGTCCACACTCGCCGAAGCGCGGGTCCCGCGGTAGCCATGCGCGGGCGACGCTTGAAGCATGAACCGCATAGCTATCTCGATAACCATGCTCATCCCACCGCTGTTCCTACTGTCACTGGCTCTGGCACAGCCGGTTTCGGCCGCGCCACCGGACAGCGCGGCGCCGCCATGGGGGCATATGGCGATCCTTGGATCGGAAGTCGTCTTCGCGGAGTGCACGGGTTCGGCATGTTCGGCGCCCCACGCGGGAGATCGAGCGGCGCACATGCCGGATCCGCTTCGCGCCGCGTCGTTCGCGGTCGCGCCCGGTGTGCTGAGTGTGAACATCGCGCCCGAGGGTCTCCGGATGAACCTCGCGCCGGACGCGGCCCGCGTGACATCCGGGGCGCTGAGCGTGAACGTCGCGCCGGATGCACCACCGGTCGATGTCGCGCCCGATGCACCGCACGCGGAGTTCGCACCCGACATGTTCCGGGTGGACGGTGCGGTCGATATACGTTCGACCGATAGCGGGCGGATACCGATATTCGAGGAGGGAACGGTACCGCTCACCACCAGCATCATGCGTGGGGACGGCGCTGGGTCGGCAAGTTCGTTGCCGCGAGTTGTCGGCGATCTGTTGTCGCGGTTGCTGGATCTGGTTCGGCGTGTGCCGCTACCGCTGCCTCGCTGATCTCGGATGAACCGCCCCGGCGGGGTTGGCGGGATGTATCGGCGGCGACTGATTTCGATCGGTGTCGGAATTATCGCGTTGCCGGGACTCGTTGCGGGGCAGTCGGTTTCGGCTGCCCCATATGGAGATTTCAGCTGGCCGTTGCAGCCACGGCCCGCGGTCGAGCGACGATTCGACAAACCGGCACGGGATTGGCTACCTGGGCATCGCGGGGTCGATCTGACGGGTGCGCCCGGGCAGGCGGTCCTCGCGGCCGGAGACGGAATCGTGGTGTTCGCGGGAACGGTGGCAGGGAAGCCGGTCGTGTCGATCGATCATTCTGGCGGCCTCCGAACCACGTACGAACCAGTGCAGGGGGAGGTTTCGGCGGGCGTGAGAGTCGGCCGCGGAATGCGAATCGGCACGTTGGCGGCGGGACACGAAGGCTGCGCGGTGGCGTGCCTGCATTGGGGTGCGAGACGAGAAGCGAGCGGACACAGCCGACCCGAGTACATCGATCCACTCGGACTGCTGCACCCGACTCCCCTGCGACTGAAGCCGGTGTCATGAATCCGGGTCCGAGCAGCACTTTCGGAGGACATCCTTCCGTCGCGACGGTTCCGGGGTGAGGATCGGGTTATGGGATATACGCTCGGAGATCCGCCGTTCACCTATACCGAGGTCGGCGCGACGAAGGAGGTGCTGCCCGCGGGCTATCACCGGTTCCGGCTGCGCCGACGCATTGGATCCGGGCGGCCACTGTTCGAGCGCGCGGGCGCGGACATCCTGTCGTATCGAATGCAGAAGGGCACCGGGATCTTCCGGGAAGCCGATACACCGACCGCGAAACCGGGGACGCGACTGACCATGCGATTGCGCGTCGGTCCGATCGGCATCACCGCACCGTGCCGGGTCGTGTACATCCTCGACGAACCCGACCGGCGCGGCTTCGCTTACGGCACGCTGCCCGGACATCCGGAAATCGGCGAGGAACTGTTCGCCGTCGAGTACGACCCGACCGATGACTCCGTCTACGGCCTGGTCACGGCTTTCTCCCGCCCAGGGGCCTGGTACGTCCAGCTGGGCGGACCGGTGGTTCGAGCCATCCAGCACATCATCGCCGGGAAATACATCGACACGCTGCCGACGTCCGCCTAGGACACAGTCGGCAGCACACCAGGCGCGGGACTGCGGGTCCGACTGCAGCACAGCTGAATTCGACGGCGATTGCTCGAAAACGACAAATCGCCCGAACAAACCGGCGGCAGTGGTGCTCGCCGGAACGTTCAGACGTCGCGGTCCAGCCATCTCGGCTCATGCAAGAGCACATGCGGCCAGGTACCCAAAAGCTTGTGCCGCACGCGCGGCAGCTTTCAGACTTGCACTCCCGCCCACAACCCGATCAGGTCGCGTAATCGCACACACGGTCGGACACTTGAACCTCGAGCGCGGCACCCTCGGCGGCAATCAGAGACCATGACGCCCGTGCGATTCCAGCTCAGCTCGCGCTAGAGCACACGGGGCCGGATATCTAGAGTAGCGCCGCCAATGCCGCGGCTTCGGCGCGCAGCAGATCGCTGTGATCGGCGCGGCCGAGGGTGTCGTATTCGGCCGCGGCCTGGTGCCGGTCGGCGATTTCGGCGGCCACGATCTGCTCGATATCGGCTTCGGTGAGATCGCGGCGGCGAGCTTCGGCGACGCCGAGTCCGACCGCACTGCTCTCGATGGCACCGGCCTTGATATCCACGGTGTCGATGGCTTCGGCGTTATCGATGGCACCGAGGGCCGAGCGCAGTCCGGAGATGGCGCTGCGGTCACGGGTTTTCATCGCGGCGGACAGCGCGGTGCGAAGGCGCTCACGCAGGGGTAGGGATTTGTCGATGGCTTCGATGGACATGGTCGCCGACCGTACGCGTCGGCGCCGCACGGGTCGAGCGATTTAGCCGGACGACCCGCCAGGTCTCGGCAACCCCTCATGGTGTGACGATGGCGAAGTCCGGATCCGGCGCGTCGATCACGCCGACTACTGCGGCCAGCCCGCTGGGATCACCGGCGACGGCGATATCGCCCGCGGCTACCAGTGCTCCGAGATCCTCGCCCGCCAATAGGACTCGGATCAGGATCGACCTGGTCAGGGCGAAGGAGGCGATTGGATCGGGTAGATCGGCGCCGTCGGGCTTGTCGTAGTGGACCAGCAGACCGTTGCGTAGTTCTAGGCGGTAGATGCGTTTCTCGTCGGTGATATGCCAGTCGGTCACCACGCGCAGATTCCATGCCTTCGGCCCGTCGATGCGCAGCGCAATCGCGTCGAAAATCTGCTCGATGGTCAGTGCGGCGAGCATGGTCGGCGCATTCGCCGTCGTCGGCGTGCCGAATGAGCCGTTGCGCAGCTCATAAGCTCCGCTGAGGTAGAAGTTGCGCCAGGTAGCGTTCTCCGCGCCGAAGCCGAGTTGTTCGAAGGTATTGGCCTGCAACGCTTTCGCTGTCTCGTTGGCCGGATCCGCGAAGATGACGTAGTTGACCACTTGGGCGACCCACCGGTAATCCCCAGCGTCATAAGCGTTTTGCGCCTTGCGCAACACCTCGTCGGCGCCGCCCATGAATTCCACATGGCGCCTTGCGGATTCGACCGGCGGATGCTCCCACAGATGCGCCGGATTACCGTCGAACCACCCCAGATACCGCTGGTAGATGGCCTTGACATTGTGGCTGACCGAGCCGTAATACCCGCGCGTATGCCAGGCATCGGCGATCGCCGGGGGCAGCTCCAGCATCTCGGCGATCTCGCCACCCACATAGCCCTGATTGAGCCTGCGCACCGTCTGATCGTGCAGGTATCCATACAGATCCCGTTGCAGCGAGAGGTATTCCACCAGCCGGTCGGTGCCCCAGGTCGGCCAGTGATGCGAGGCGAAGACCACATCGGAATTGCGGGCGAACAGATTGATCGACTCGGTCAAATACTTGGCCCACACATGCGGGTCGCGCACCAGCGCACCACGCAGCGTCAACAGATTGTGCAGTGTGTGCGTCGCATTTTCGGCCATGCACAGTGCACGCATATCCGGGAAGTAGAAATTCATTTCGGCGGGAGCCTCGGTGCCCGGAGTCAGTTGGAAGACGATTCGGATTCCGTCGACTATTTCTTCCTGACCGGTGGTGGTGATATCCACCGTCGGCGGAATCAAGGTGATGGCGCCTAGCGATGTCGTCTGTCCGAGCCCGGCCCCGACCTGGCCTTTCGGCCCCCTCGGCAGCGCGGCGCCATACATATAGGCAGACCGACGCCCCATCGCTGTTCCCACATAGATGTTTTCGGCGACCGCGTGTTCGAGGAATCCGGCCGGTGCGAGTATCGGGCAGCGGCCCGCCGCGACATCGTCGACCGTCGTCACGCCCATCGCACCGCCGAAATGGTCGGCGTGCGAATGGGTGTAGATCAACCCGGTCACCGGTCGATGGCCTCGGTGCGCGCGATACAACGCCAAGCCCGCCGCGGCGGTTTCCGCCGAAATCAGTGGATCTATCACGAGCACACCGGCGACGCCCTCGATCAGCGTCATATTCGACAGATCGAGCCCACGGATCTGATAGATACCCGTCGCGACCTCATACAGCCCCTGTTTGACGACCAACCCGGACTGCCGCCACAGGCTCGGATTGACCGATACCGGGCAAGTTCCCTGCAGGAAAGCGTAGGATTCGTTGTCCCATACCACCTTTCCGTCGGGCGAGCGCACCTCCCCGGGCTCGATTGCCGCGATGAAACCGCGGTCCGCATCCGCGAAATCGGTCGTGTCAGCGGGTAGTGCGGCCGCTGCTCGTTGCTGCTCGGCGATGATGAATTCGCTCGGCTCGGTCGCTGTGCTCATCTCCATCCTCCTGTGGTTGTCAGCCGAATATGTCCGGCCCGCCACGCATTAGGGCCGTGAAACCGTAAAACCGACTGCGACCGCGACACAGGCAACGGCCAGCACCGCCAGCACCGTCGCGGCAATGACACCGCCACCGTGGCCGAAGCGCCCGTTATGCAGCGCGCGATTACGCGAAATACACAGGGCCGCAACGGCTGCCATGGTGATCGCCGCACCGATCGATGCGATGGCGACGGCGCGCCACCCGCTGGTCGCGGCATGATTGACGAAAAGCGCGGCGACGACCATAGCGGCAATGGCCGTGCGCCGCCACGCCAATGCGGTGCGCTCGGCGGCCAGAGTCTTCGGGCTCATCGGAACAACACCACGATGCACGCGAATATCGACACGACGGCGATACCCACCGACAGAATCGGCACCATGATCGTATCGGGCAACGGTTCACCATTTCGCATGGCCCGACCGACGCGCCGCCAATGCCCGTAAGCGCCGACCGCGATGATCACGGCGAGCACGATGCAGCTCATGGCGAGCACGCGACGCAACCCCGACATCCGCAGCGGCTGCACCAGCGTATGCACCGCGACACCGCCGGCGAGCAGACCGAGCGAGGTACGCATCCAGGCCAGGAAGGTGCGTTCGTTGGCGAGGGTGAAGCGGTAATCGATCTCCTCTTCCCCCTCCTCGGATTCCTCGGCGGGGTTGGGGAGGGTCACGCCGCCTCGGCTCGGGTTTCGGATTTCACGGGCACCTCTCCATGGCTGGTCGGTTCCTGCCGCATGCGAACGCTCCGCTATGTCAGGTTAACGACCGGCGTTGTGGTCGTCTACGAAGATCACCACCGCAGGTGCGGCAGACCCGGTAAATCCACCGGTCAAACGGGTGTGGCGTCCTGGAAGGTCATCGCGAGCCGATCGACGGTCGAGGCCATGAGTGCACGCTTGGGTAATCCGAGGGAACGCATTTCGTCGGCCCAGGCGTGCTCGCCCAGGACCAGTTCGGCGCCGCCGGGGCGAGCGCGCATACCAGATGGTTGCATCTGCCACTGCGTGCAGCGGGTAACCCCGTCGATGTGAGAGTAGGCGTCGAACGACGAACTGCCACGGCGTCGCGGGACCGCGAGGCCGGGGCGTACCGCGAGATCGACGACCAATTGCCCGTTCTGGCGCAGTACGCCACGTCGTGTACCGCCGTCGTGCTGTGCGTCGAAATCGGCGATTTCTTTGGGGAATCCCCAGATGCCGCGACCTGCGGCGAGGGTGAATTCACCGTCGACGGGGAGGCGATGAATGAAGATGCCCGCGCCGCCGGTGGACAGCGCACGCAGGTCGGCGAGCGTGCTGCTCGGTCCGGCTGTGTGGTGGCGAACCATGACGGACACACCGAACTCGTTGTACGGCCCGAGGTCGCCATCTATGTAATCGACGAAAACGAGTGTGCACATGGCGTGACCACCCGGCAGCCGAAGGATCTCCAATCCGGAGTAGTCGACGAGGCGCTGCGCGGCGGCGGCCGGTACCGAGTAGGTCGCCATGAAGGCGTGTGCAAGCCGAATCCGCACCGGCATCTGCACTTGCTTACCCAGCACGGTATGCGTACCCATCGACTTCACCTCGAGAAGGCATGCGGTATGCGCCGACCACCGACCGGTCGACATATCGCGCGGCGTTTACAAATCCTTCAAATTAGAACTCGTGTCAGAATAGTCGCCGTTTCCCTTTAAGCGAAGCGCTTTCATCAACAAGAACAGATTTCAGCTTTAGTTGTCCGACTGCGAGCAGTCAAGCAGGCCCAACCGATGGTTCCGGCCCGGACAGTGGGCCTCGCCCCAATTGGGCCGGGTGATCCTCGTCCGCCGATCCGTGGACTGTCAGGCGCGGGGGTGAGCTTGGTCGTGGACCTTTTTCAGGCGCTCGATGGAAACGTGGGTGTAGAGCTGGGTAGTCGCCATGCTGGCGTGGCCGAGGAGTTCTTGTACTACGCGCAGGTCCGCGCCGCCCTCGAGTAGATGGGTCGCAGCCGAATGCCGCAGGCCGTGCGGACCCATATCGGGTGCGCCCGGGATTGCCGAAACGACCTCGTGGACAACCGTTCTGGCTTGACGTTGGTCGAGCCGTCTGCCGCGACGGCCCAGCAGCAGCGCGCGGCCGGAGTCGGGTGTCGCGAATGTGGGGCGTCCGTACCGCAGCCAATTCGCGATCGCCTCATCGGCCGGAACACCGAACGGCACCGAGCGCTCCTTATTGCCCTTACCGATAACACGGACCAGCCGCCGCTCCCGATCGATATCGTCGAGATCCAGGCCGCACAGCTCGCTCACCCGAATGCCGGTCGAATACAGCAGCTCCACGATCAGCCGGTCCCGCAATGCCATCGGATCACGTTGCACCGCACCGGATTCCGCCGCATCCATAGCGGCGACCGCCTGCTGTGTGCCGAGCACCGCCGGCAATACCCGATGCGCCTTGGGCGAACCGAGCCGCAGCCCCGGGTCGATCGACAGCCGCCCGGTACTGGTCAGCCACGCGGTGAACGTCCGCGCCGAGGACGCCCGCCGCGCAATGGTCGTCCGCGCCGCCCCGCCGGCCGACTGCGCCGCCAACCACGACCGCAACAACGCCAAATCCATTTCCCGCACCGCCGAATCCGCCGACCGCGCAACCAAATGCCCCAACAACGAACGCGCATCCCCCACATAGGCCCGGGCCGTATGCACCGACCGATTGCGCCCGAGCCGCAGATGCCGCTCGTACTCGGCCAGCAACGCCTCGAGATCCTCCGGCAACTCCATACCGCTACCTGAAATGTGAGTGTTTGTATAGCGACTCATGTTTCGGGCGACCACTCCTTGCGGAGTGGCAGTCCCCGTCTGATCGACCTTGGACAACGCTGTGCGGGGTAGACGCTTCGACGCCTCCTACCTGCCCCATCATCGCGGTGGGGCAGGTCTCGCGGCTGGCTCCGCGTCCGCCTCCGGCCGAGAGGTGCGCGGCCGGGCCACTTCCGGTACCGGTCCTCGTTTCCACACCGTTCGTGGGCTCGCCGAGGCGGACAAGGTTGATCACCGCGCTGAGGCCGCGATCAACGGCGAGACCACAGCCGCAGCATCGCGCCAACATCACGTCATGGATTCAAACACATATTCGCCGATAAGCACTCACATCCAGCCGCGTTTCGGCGAGGTGCGCATAACCCCACCGTCACCGCGTAAGACAGCATAGTGCGACAACAGCGGTTTCGAATGCCTTGGACACGATGCTTCTGTATCATCGCGCCCCGACCTGAACGAGCCACAGAATGTTCCAGTCTGCACTGGCCGGCTCGGTTCAGACGGCGAGGATATCGACTGGAGTACGCGTCTCATTGTCCCGCGCGCTCCCATTGTTCTGGCGCAACCACTCAATGTCTCGAACTCTTCGCAGTTCGGTACCAACCGTTTTCGTCCATGCCGACCAGGCCCGCGAGTTCTAGCGCGGGGAGAATGGCACGGACGGTAGGTAGTTCTACACCGGAGTTTTCGGCGATGGCGCGGGGTTGGCGGGAGCCGATTTTCGGGAGCGCGGCGTAGACCGATGCTTCCTCGCCTTGTAATCGAGAGTCGGACAGCTGGGTGGATGGTACTGAAAGGCGTAGTGGGCCTGCTTCATCGATGACCTCTTCGGCGCGGGTGACCAGGAGGGCCTCCCCTTCACGGATCATGCGATGGCAGCCCGCCGAGGCAGCGGCGGTGACCGGGCCCGGGATGGCGAGGGCGGGACGGCCGAGGCGGCGCGCCCATTTCACGGTATTGCGGGCGCCGCTGCGCAGCCCGGCTTCTACGACCAGGACGCCGTCGGCTAGTGCGGCGATCAGACGATTGCGGGCCAAGAACTGATGCTTGTGGGCCATCGTGCCCGGCGGATATTCGCTGATTACCAAACCGGTTTCGCCGATCTCGGCCAACAGACGCGCATGTTGGGCCGGGTACGGGCGATCGACGCCACAGGCAAGAACGGCGATGGTCGGAGCACCGACGGCTAGGGCTGCGCGATGTGCCATACCGTCTATACCGAATGCGGCACCGGAGACAATCGTCCAGCCCTGGGCGGCCAGATCACCGACGATCTCGCCGGTGACGTGCTCCCCGTATCCGCTGCTGCATCGCGCTCCGACCACCGCGATCGCTCGTTCGCTCGATTCCAGCAACGACCGCGGCCCACGCACCCACAGCACCAACGGCACCGTCCCGTCCCGATCGCGTCCGGGCTCGAGTTGGCAGAGCCCGAGCATCCGCCAGGCCGGCCACTCCGGATCGTCCGGAGTCACCAACCGCCCACCCAGCCGCTCCATAACATCGAGATCCCGCGCCGCACTATCGATCTCCCGCCGTTTGCCCGTCGGCCCGAGCAATGACTCCGGCAACTCACACTCCCGCACCGCCCGCGCTGCCTCCAGCACCCCCACCGATTCGATCAATGACGACAACGCCGCACACGGTCCCTGCACAACACGCGACAAATACGCCCAAGCCAACCGCCGCTCATCGACATCCCCACCGGAAACCACCGACTCCGGGGATTCCGAAGCCCAACCATCAAGATCCACAAGCCCATGCCCCGACGGGCCGGTACCGCCTGCCTCGGCACCGGCATACCGCGCCGCTTCCGCACTCCTGACCACCAATGCGACCGGGTACGTATCGCTCCGCATCGACGGGCCCGCAGTTCCCGGTTCCGGACTTCCACTCGCCGACCCCGCGGCGGAGAGACCACCATCGAATGGGCGCTCGTCTCCCATTGCCGCGCTCAATGTGCACCCCGTTGCCGGAAGTTCAAGGCGGCCAATACGTCTTGGGCACTGGGTTGGTCGGCGTTGCGCAGGTCGCAGATCGTCCACGCGACGCGGATCGCACGGTCGGCGCCGCGGGCGGAGAGGCGGCCCAGGCGGAGGGCGGCTTCGATGGGGGCGGTTGCCTCACGCGGGAGTCGGAAGTGTTGGCGCAGGATGTGGCCGGGCACTTCGGCATTTGTTGCCCAGCCGTAGTCCCGCCAACGTTGTACCGCGGCCTGCCGCGCGGCCGCTACTCGACTGCGGACCACCTCACTGCTCTCGGCCTCCTCGGCGGCGAACGAGGCGCCGGAGTGGCCATGCATCTGGACCCAGATGTCTATGCGATCCATCAACGGTCCGGACAGCTTGCCCAGGTATCGGCGACGCGCGAGCGGGGCGCAGATGCAGTCGACATCGCGGGCGGGCGCACATGGGCAGGGGTTCGCGGCCAAGACGAGTTGGAAACGGGCCGGGTAGCGGGCCACCCCGTCGCGGCGAGCAATGCGAACTTCGCCCTCTTCCAAGGGAGTTCGCATCGCTTCCAGGACCTTGGTCCCGATCTCCGCACATTCATCGAGAAAAAGAACCCCGCGATGGGCACGGCTGACGGCGCCCGGACGCGCCGTACCCGATCCCCCGCCCACCATGGCGCTGGCCGAGGTCGAGTGATGCGGAGCGACAAAGGGTGGCATGGTGATCAACGGGTGGTCATCGGAGAGCGCGCCCGCGACCGAATGTATGGCTGTGACCTCGAGCGCTTCGGCTTCGGTCAGCGGCGGCAACAGGCCCGGAAGCCGTTGCGCCAACATTGTTTTGCCGATTCCGGGCGGTCCGGTGAGCAACAGATGGTGTCCACCCGCCGCGGCCACCTCGAGCGCCCACCGAGCCTCTTCTTGACCGACCACCTCGCTCAGATCCCCACCACAACGCACGGTGTCGGGCAGCATGCCATCGGGCTCGACCAGACCGCCCTCACCGCGTAGCCAGGTGACAACGGTCCGCAGACTCGTGGCGCCGAAGACCTCGATGCCATCTACCAGACCGGCTTCAGCGAGAGCGGATTCCGGCACGATCACCCGCGTCCAGCCCCCATTGCGTGCCGCGAGTACCGCGGGCAGGATGCCGCGCACCCGGCGCACCCGCCCGTCCAGCGCCAATTCCCCCAGCAACACGGTCTTTCCGAGCCGATCGGAGGGAACCGCGCCCGCCGCGTCCAACACGGCGATCGCGAGCGCCAGATCGTAAACGCTGCCAATCTTGGGCAGCGTCGCCGGAGACAGCGCCAGGATCACACGCCCGTCCGGCCACTTCTCCCCGATATTCGCCACCGCGGCACGCACCCGGTCGCGGGATTCCTGTAGTGCGGTATCGGGCAGTCCGACCAGATGCACCGAGGGGAGCCCTTGCCCGATATCCGCCTCGATCTCGATCAGTTGGCCGTCCACCCCGTTGACCGCGACCGAATAAGCCACCCCCAGCGCCATCAGAACACCGCTTTCAGGTGATCGATGACCGGTCGGTGGCCGCGGTGCAGCAACACCGAAATCACATCGAAGCGGATATCGCGCCACGGACCGTTCTGTTCGGCCAGCCACACCAGTGCCAACCGCCTGATCCGCTGCTGCTTATCGAAGGTGACTGCCTCCGCGGGCGTGCCGAATTTCGCGCCGGTTCGCGTTTTGACCTCGATGAAGGCGGTGACACCGCCATCCCTGGCGATCAGATCGAGTTCGCCGTACTTGCACCGCCAGTTCCTGGTGATGATCTCCATCCCGGCGGCCTGCAGGAATAGGGCCGCCAGTTCTTCCCCTTGTGCGCCAAGCGCCTGGTTGTCTGCCACCGGCTCAGCGTGCCCGGACCGCACCCGCAGCCGAGGACCGCGACCTGCGCGAACAGAAGACCTGTGGATACCCGCTCAGCTGTGGACAACCCGGGCGTCCAACCCCCGTTCTCCACCTACTTGTCGGTGCCCCATGCTATGCGGCCAGCACCAATGGCAATCCGCGCTGGCCAGCACACTCGCCCTACTCGGGCAACCGCAGATCCGGCTTCTCCAACTCCTCGATATTCACGTCCTTGAACGTGATCACTCGAACATGCTTCACGAAACGCGCGGGCCGGTACATATCCCAAACCCACGCATCACTCATGCGCACCTCGAAGTACACCTCGCCGTCGGCGTTCTGCGGCCGCAATTCGACGGAGTTGGCCAGGTAGAAGCGGCGCTCGGTCTCCACCACGTACGAGAACTGACCGACGATGTCCTTGTACTCCCGATACAACGAGAGCTCCATCTCGGTTTCGTATTTCTCCAGGTCCTCGGCACTCATCGGGTGGGACGTCCTCCTTCTCGCCGCATTGCGTCTGCTGACATCATCATCGCGCATGCGCCGGGTCGGTAGCCACTCGGCTGTCCGGTTCGACGCCTTCCAGCACAACCTCATCGGCCAGTTCCGCGTCGGCGTACTCCGCCGCGGTTACCGGCCGCAACCCCGCCGCCTCCCGCACATTGCGCCAGGATCGGCGGTGCTCAGTGCTCGGTCCGAGCCGTTCCAAGGCCGCAGTGTGCTCGGGCGTGTTGTAGCCCTTGTGTGCGGCGAAGCCGTAGCCCGGAAACCGCTCGTCCAGCTGGACCATCATCCGATCCCTGGTCACCTTGGCCAGGATGCTCGCCGCCGCGATACAGGCCGCGGCCGCGTCACCACCGATGACCGGCAGCGACGGCACCGGAATTCCGGGCACCCGGAATCCGTCGGTCAGCACATATCCCGGCGTCTGCCCGAGCCCGGCGACCGCGCGGCGCATGCCCTCGATATTCGCGACGTGGATGCCGATCGAGTCGATCTCCCAGGCCGGTATGACGACAACCTTCCAGGCCAGCGCCAACCGGGTGATGACCGGGTACAGCTGCTCGCGCACGGATTCGGTGAGCTTCTTGGAATCGTCGAGTCCGGCCAGCCGGTCGTAGGCCTTGGGGGCGAGCAGGCAGGCGGCGACCACCAAGGGCCCAGCGCAGGGGCCACGCCCTGCCTCGTCGACCCCGGCGACCGGGCCTAGTCCGCTACGGATCAGCGCCGCCTCGAGCGTGCGCAACCCCCCGGCTCGACGCATCACGACACGCGGCGGCCACCCGTTGCCCGGAGTCGCGCCATTAGCCCTGACCACTCGACCCTGCCCCACCATCCAATTATCCTGCGGCTCGTACCGATCAGTTCGTCTGGGGATCCTGTGCTTTTACCGGACCGATGCGGCTGGGCGGCCAGATCTTGAAGACGGTCCTACCGCGCACGTTGTCGATCGGGACGGTGCCCTGCAGGTTATCGCTGACGTGGGCGCGTGAGTCGGCGGACTGGTTGCGGTTGTCGCCCATCACCCACAGGTTACCGTCGGGTACCTTGACCGGGCCGAATACCCGGCCCGCCGGATACGTCGCGTTCTGCTGACCCGGGTACCACGGATAGTCGTTCAGGACGTACGGCTCGTCCAACGGCTTACCATCCACCATGACCCGCCCCTGCGCGTCACAGCACTGTACGGTTTGGCCGCCGACGGCGATCACCCGCTTCACCAGGTCGTTCTCATCCGGTGGCACGAGCCCGAAAAAGGAGAAGAAGTTTTGCACACCGCGCACGACGACATTGCCGGACCGGATCGACTGGTAACGGGTATTCCAGGACGGCGGGCCCACGAACACCACGACGTCGCCGGGCTGCGGCTCGCCCCAGTAGTAGCTCGGCTTCTCCACGTAGATCCGGTCGCCGATGAGCAGCGTGTCTTCCATCGATTGCGATGGAATGACGTACGGGCGCCCAACAAAACTGACCATGAGTGCCGCGATGACCGCGGCGATGACAATGAGGACCGGCAGTTCCTGCCAGAAGGGGCGCTGCTTGCGCTTCGAGCGTCGTGAGCGGCGGCTCACGTCCTCGTCGTCCGAATCGGATACCGTCATCGACCCACTTTCGTCTGCCACGCGGAACAGATTAGCCCGGCACCGCGACTGACGTCCGATGCCGGGCTGGCTGAAGAACTTTCGTGCCGAGCGGGTGGCGCTACTCGGTCAGCGCTTTTCCTTGATCTTGGCGGCCTTGCCGCGCAGATCGCGCAGGTAGTAGAGCTTGGCGCGGCGGACATCACCGCGGGTCACGACATCGATGTGATCGATGTTCGGGCTGTGCACCGGGAAGGTGCGCTCCACGCCGACACCGAACGACACCTTGCGGACGGTGAAGGTCTCGCGAATGCCACCGCCCTGACGCCGAATCACGACGCCCTTGAAGACCTGGATGCGCTCCTTCGAGCCTTCGATGACCTTCACGTGCACATTGAGCGTGTCGCCCGGACGGAAGTCGGGGACGTCGCTGCGCAGCGACTTTTCGTCGACGAAGTCAAGGGTGTTCATTTCATCCTTCTGATGTTTGCGCGAGCAGAGGACCCTGGCGGCACTCGCGTGCTCGACCGGTTCATGCTCCGAATAAGGGGTGCTCCGTGGGCCGAATGCACCCAGGGCAACCTGTGCATTGTGCCAGATCCGCGACTCGGGGGAAAATCGGACCCGACTCACCAGGCCGACCCGCGATACATCGCAGCCGCCAGAGTATCGCTCTCCGGTGCGTTGAACCCGCCATAGGCCGACCCACTCGGAAACTGTGCGGGCGCCGAACGGCGACCGTCGGTTCCGTCGCAGCAGCGCCGGGCCGATGCCTGTGGCGCCCGCGGCGCAACGATCAATCGTGATGAGAGTGGTCGGAGACCGAGGCGTGATGAGAGTGGTCGGAGACCGAGGGCAGGTGCCAATGGGCGGGTGCGGGTGGGGCGGGGACGACGGTGCGGGCCAATTCGGCCTCCGCGGCCTCACGGACATGGACGACGTCGGGCTTTCCGGCGATCAGGTCTTGTATAAAGATTTTGGCTCGGATCACCGGGCGTCGATAGCGGCGTTCGCGAACTATCGCCCGGTACATCAGGCGTCGCTTGCCTGGATAACGCCACCGAGCCCATGGTGCACCCGGTCGGCTCAAACGGAATGCGCCGACCACGAGTAGGGGCAGGAAGAACATGCCGAACAGGCCGGTCCAGATCTTGCCCTTGGCGATCACGATTGCCGCCAACCCGAGATTCACCACGGCGAAGAGGACGACGAAGATCCGGACTTCAGTGCTGGGGTCGCGGCGGAAGTCGTTGATATCCAATAACCACAGCGGGTGGAATCCGAGCAGCAGCAGTCCGGTCACCGCGAGCGCGACGAAGACCGCATCGACCGAGGTGCGGCCCTGCTCCTCCCAGTACACATCGCGCAGATAGAAGATCAGCGCGAATTCGTCGAGGGTCAGGGCCGCGCCGACACCGAACGCCGCGGCGAGCAGGCTCGCGGTGAGCGTATCGGCGTTCGCGTAGGTGGTGACCAACCCGATGCCGGACAGCAGCACCAGGATGACCCCGAACACCATGTGGTGGATGTGCACACCACCGGACCGCAGATTGCCGGGCCACCAGCGGACCTGCTTGCGGATCAATCGGACGCTGAGCCGGATCAGCAAGAAGCCGACGATGAACCCGAGGAGGAAGCACAGCAGCGGCAGGCGGCCGTGCGCGATCACATCGTCTTCGAGCCACCGTCGCATGGCCGCTTAGAAACCTCCGCTCGTATCGCCCTACTGCCCGAAACCGGCCCGCCGCAGCGCATCCGCCATCGAACCGCTCGGTGCGGGAGCGTTGCGCCGCTGGTTGCCCTGGTTGCGGCCCGGATTCTGCTGTCGAGCCTGACCTTGCTGCCTACCCTGACCATTCTGCCGCTGTCCGCCGCGATCCGAACCACCTCGGCTACCTTGGCCACGGCCGCGACCACCGTCGCCCTTGGCCGGGGCGCCCGGCTCGTCGTCCAGCCGCAGGGACAGTCCGATGCGCTGACGTGCGACATCGACCTCGAGCACCTTCACCTTGACGACATCGCCGGACTTCACCACCTCGCGCGGATCCTTGACGAAGTTGTGCGACATTGCCGAGACGTGCACGAGGCCGTCCTGGTGCACACCGATATCAACGAATGCACCGAATGCGGCCACATTGGTGACCACACCCTCGAGCACCATGCCCGGCTGCAGATCCGCGACCTTCTCCACGCCCGCCGCGAATTCGGCGGTCTTGAATTCCGGACGCGGGTCGCGACCGGGCTTCTCGAGTTCGGAGATGATGTCGGTGACAGTGGGGATACCGAATTTCTCGTCGGTGAAATCGACCGGCCGCAGCGCACGCAGGGCGGTGGTGTTGCCGATCAGTTCCGCCATGCCGCGTCCGGTCGATTCCAGGATGCGCCGCACCACCGGATAGGCCTCGGGGTGCACAGCGGAGGTGTCGAGCGGATCGTCGCCGCCGCGGATGCGCAGGAAGCCCGCGCACTGTTCGAAGGCCTTGGGGCCCAGGCGTGGGACCTCCAGCAGCGCGGTGCGGCTGCGGAACGGGCCGTGCTGATCCCGATGCGCCACAATACTTTCGGCGATCGAATTGGCGATACCGGAAACCCGCGAGAGCAGCGGCACCGATGCGGTATTCACGTCGACGCCGACCGCGTTCACCGCATCCTCGACCACCGCGCCCAGCGAGCGGGCCAGCAGTGTTTCGGAGACATCGTGTTGGTACTGGCCGACACCGATGGACTTCGGGTCGATCTTCACCAATTCGGCCAGCGGGTCCTGCAGACGGCGCGCGATGGATACCGCGCCGCGCAGCGAGACATCCATATCCGGCAGTTCCTGCGAGGCATACGCCGATGCGGAGTACACCGACGCGCCCGCTTCGGAGACCACGATCTTGGTCGGCTTGCGCTCCGGAATCCGCGAAATCAGTTCGGCGGCAAGGGCATCGGTCTCGCGCGAAGCGGTACCGTTGCCGATGGCGATGAGCTCGACGCCGAAGCGGGCGACCAGCGCGCCCAGCACGGCCAGGGATTTCTCGGTCTGGCCTTGCGGCTTGTGCGGGTAGATGACCTCGGTCGCGACGACCTTGCCGGTGGCATCGACGACGGCGACCTTCACACCGGTGCGGTAGCCCGGATCCAGGCCCATGGTGGTACGGGTGCCCGCGGGCGCGGCCAGCAGCAGGTCACGCAGATTCGCGGCAAAGATGTCGACGGCGTCCTTCTCGGCGGCCTGACGCAGCCGCATGCGGGTGTCGATGCCAAGGCTCACTTGCAGTTTCGTGCGCCACGCCCAGCGCACCGTATCCAGCAGCCAGGTGTCGGCGGCCCGGCCGCGATCGGCGATATCGAACTTCACCGCGATGCGGCCCTCGTAAACGGTCCGCTCGCCCGGCTCGAGTTCTTCGGTATCGGGTTCGAGCTGCAGCTGCAGGATCTCTTCCTTCTCACCGCGCAGCAGCGCCAGGATTCGGTGTGAGGGCAGCTTGCCGAACGGCTCACTGAATTCGAAGTAGTCGGCGAACTTCGCGCCCGCCTCCTCCTTGCCCGGACGCACGCTCGAGCTGACCTGACCGCGGTTCCACATCAGCTCGCGCAGCTCGCCGACCAGGTCGGCATCCTCGGCGAAACGCTCGACCAGAATGGCGCGGGCGCCGTCGAGCTGTTCGGCGGTGTACTGCGCGGGATCGGTGGTCGGATCGCCGATCAGCGCATCGGCGACGGGTTCGTGACCGGCCTCGCGGGCGATCTGCGCCTTGGTGCGCCGCTTCGGCTTGTACGGCAGGTAGATGTCCTCGAGGCGGGCCTTGGTCTCGGCCGTCATCAGCTGCCCGAGCAGCGCGTCATCGAGTTTGCCCTGGCCCTTGATGGATTCGATGATCGAACCGCGGCGCTCGTCTAGTTCGCGCAGGTAGGTCAGGCGCTCGTCGAGCTGGCGGAGCTGGGCGTCATCGAGGCCACCGGTGACCTCTTTTCGGTACCGCGCGATGAAGGGCACCGTCGAACCCGCATCCAACAGCTCCACGGCGGCCCGGACCTGGGTCTCGCGCACGCCGAGCTCATCGGCGATGCGCCGCCCCACGCTGGCTAGAGCTGTGGTCGCGGCCGGTACCGCGGCGGTCGTGTCGGTGTTCGTCGCTGAACTGGCGATCTCGGGCGCTGTCGTCACGCCCGAGACACTACCGTTGTCACCTGACAAACGGTCCGCGCCCAGGTAAACCGGGCTGCCGATGCCCGAATCGCACGGTGTCAGCACTGGTCCGGACGGTCGACCAAGGCCTTGGACAGCTCACGCTCCCCCACCTGCCGGACCTTTTGCCGGCCGTCAGGCGGCCGCAGACTTTCACTGCGGGCCGACCGTCGAGCTCGCGGCGGAGTTTTCTACGTCCCCGACGAATTACCCATGTGCTCACCCAATCACTCCTCACGGTGCGAAGACGCGAGCAGTTCCGCGGCCAGCTCACGCATTTCAGCCTTACGAATTTTTCCCGTGACAGTCATCGGGAACTCGTCGACGATGTGCACGTAGCGCGGGATCTTGAAGTGGGCGAGCTTGCCGGTGCAGAAAGCGCGGATCGCGGCGACGTCCAATGGCGTTGTGCCGTCTTTCATTCGGAGCCAGACCATCAGTTCCTCGCCGTATTTCGGGTCGGGGACGCCGACTACCTGGGCGTCGAGGATATCCGGGTGGGTGTAGAGGAACTCCTCGATCTCACGCGGGTAGATATTCTCGCCACCGCGGACCACCATATCTTTGATCCGGCCGGTGATCGCGAGGTATCCGTCGTCGTCCATTACGCCGATATCGCCGGTGTGCATCCAGCGGGCGGCATCGATGGCCTCGGCGGTCTTCTCGGGTTCGGACCAGTATCCGAGCATGACCGAGTAGCCGCGGGTGCACAGTTCGCCGGGTTCGCCGCGCGGCACCGTCAAACCCGTTGCGGGGTCGACGATTTTTACCTCGAGATGCGGGCCGACCCGGCCGACGGTTGCGGTGCGCCGGTCGATGCCGTCGTCGCGGCGGGTCTGGGTCGATACCGGAGAGGTTTCGGTCATGCCGTAGCAGATGCACACCTCGCTCATCCCCATCCGATCGATTACCCGCTTCATCACCTCGACCGGACAGGGTGATCCGGCCATGATGCCGGTGCGCAGGCTGGACAGCTCGACGTCCGTACCCGAATCCAATTCCGCGAGTATGGCGATGAACATCGTTGGTACGCCGTAAAGCGACGTGCACCGCTGTGCCGCAACCGCATTCAGGGTTACGACCGGATCGAAGGCCGGTGCCGGAATCACCACGGCCGCACCATGACTGGTGCTTGCCAGGTTGCCCATGACCATGCCGAAGCAATGATAGAAGGGCACTGGCACGCAGATCCGGTCCTGTTCGGTATAGCCGCAGAGTTCGCCGACGAAGTAGCCGTTGTTGAGGATGTTGTGGTGGCTCAACGTCGCCCCCTTGGGAAAACCCGTTGTGCCGGAGGTGTATTGAATATTGATCGGGTCGTCCATGGACAGCGTCGCAGCGATCGCCGCGAGTCGCTCGGCATCGATATCGTTCTGCGCCACCGCATCCCATTCGGGAGTGCCGAGGATCAGCACCTGCTCCAGACCGGGGCTATTCGGCCGGGCCTGCTCGATCATGGCGACGTAGTTCGAGGTCTTGAATTCCGCGGCGGCGATCAGCATGCGCACACCGGCTTGGCGCAGCACATATTCCAGTTCGGTGGTGCGGTAAGCCGGGTTGATATTGACCAGGATCGCGCCGAGTTTCGCGGTCGCGTACTGGGTGAGGAACCATTCCGCGCAGTTCGGGGCCCAGATGCCGACCCGGTCGCCCTTGGTGATGCCGCGTGCGGCCAATCCGGTGGCCAGCGCATCGATCGCGGCCGCGAGTTGGCGGTAGGTCCAGCGGCGACCGGTTGGACAGTCCACCAGGGCTTCTCGGTCCGCATGGGCGGCGGCGATGCGGTCGAAATTATGGCCGATGGTATCGCCGAGCAGTGGGGAGTCCGCCGTGCCGGATGCGTAACTCGCAAGTGCGGACATCACCGAACCCCCTGCTGCCGCAGGATGAACCGCTGCACCTTGCCGCTGGGCGTCTTGGGCAGTGCGTCCACGAAATGCACCTTGCGTGGATACGCGTGCGCGGCGAATTTGCGTTTCACCAGGGTCTGCAATTCGGCCTCGAGTTCGGCATTCCCTTCGAAACCATGGCGTAGCACCACAAATGCCTCCAGCACCTCACCGCGTAATTCGTCGGGCATGCCGACGACCGCGGCCTCGGCCACCCGCTCATCCAGTACCAGCACGCTTTCCACCTCGAACGGGCCGATGCGGTATCCGGCCATGATGATGACATCGTCGTCGCGGGCGGAAAAGTGGAAGAAACCGTCCGCATCCTGGAATCCGGCATCCCCGGTCAGATACCAGCGGCCGTCGGCGGTATAGCGCTGCGCGGTACGTCCCGGGGCGTCGAGGTAGCCGAGGAACCACAGCAGCGGGCTGCTTTGGGTATCGATGGCGACCCGGCCCAGTTCGCCGACCGGCGCTTCGACGTCGGCGTCGTCCGCGAGCACTGCGCAACGCCAACCCGGCATTGTCCGGCCCATCGAGCCCGCGGGCGCGTCGACTCGCAGCGCGTCGTGCCAGGAATTGCAGATGAGCATGCCGTGCTCGGTCTGCCCGTAGTGGTCGCGCACGGCGACGCCGAGCGCTTCGACCGACCATGTCACGACATCCGGGGTCAGCGGTTCGCCCGCCGAGGACGCCCGCCGCAACCGGAGATCCGTTGGGGCAACCGTACTATCGGCGCGCAACGCGCGGTAGACCGTCGGCGCGGCGGTGAAGTTGGTGACGCCGAAACGTTCGAGCATATGCCAGGTCAGTGGCGCGGAGAAGGCGGCATGCAGTAGCAGGCTTCGGATACCGGAGGCCAGTGGGCTCAGAATCGCCCAGTACAGTCCGTAGGCCCAACCTGGATCCGCCGCATTCCAATAGACGTCGTCCGGGCGCACATCGAGCGAAAACTCCTGGTACGCATGGAATGCCGCGAGCGCTCGCACCGGGATCGGGACGCCTTTCGGGGTGCCCGTTGTGCCGCTGGTGAACAATTGCACCAGCAGGCCATCCCCGCCGACATGCGCGGCAACCGCGCGCGGATCGTCGGAGGTATGCGTGGCGAGCAGATCGGCGAACCGCAGCGGGGTTGTCGGCGGGTCCTGTACTCCGGGCCCGTCCGCGGCGGCGATCGCCGAATCGTCCGTTCGCTGCCCATCGGCAGGTGTACGCGGTGCACCGTGCGCGCCCGCGGCCGCCGTCAGATCGGCGCAGACACGCACGCCAGCGGAGCCCGAGCCGTCCCCGGCAATGATGACGCGCCACGGCGGAGCAGCCGGGATGTCATCACTCGGTATCAGCTTCGCCGCCTGTTCGATGTCGGCGATCACGATCGTCGCGCCGCTCGCGGCCAGTCGGAAGGCGATCGCGGGCGGCGCGAAAGCGGTGAACAGCGGGACGTGGACCGCACCGCGACGCCAGATGCCGAGCAGCGCCACCACCAAATCGGCGGACTTCGACATGAGCGTGGCGACGCGATCCCCCGGTTCGATGCCGAGTTCGGCGAGGGTGACGGCGCAGCGCTCGGAGCGCTCGCGCAACTCACCGTAGGTGAGGTCGGTCGAGGTCAGATCGGGGTCGACAATGGTGAACGCGACCCGGTCGGCGGGGTGCCGGTCGCATAGCAGATCCGCCACGCTGACGTCGGGTCCGTCGTAGGTCTCCAGTAACTCGCGCACGCGCGCGCGCAGATCCGCAATCATGTCGCCTCTCCTCATCGATGATCCAGGCCACCTCGATCTCCAACAGTCCACCTCGATCTCCAATATGATGTGGCTCACATCGCGTCCGGCGCTACCCCCGAAAAGGGGTGAGTCTTTTGACCCACACCACCGCGCTGCTGCGACCGCGCGACCGCGACGCGCTGCGCGCCGAGATCCGCTGGGTGGCGAACAAGGCCGGTGTGCCAGTGGTGTTCGGCGGCGAGGTGCACAACGACGCGCTGCTGCTCACCGAATTCGTCGGCACCGTTACCAATGCCCTGCACGGTCTGGCCGTGCTGCGCGCCTCCGGACTGGGCGGCCGGGTCATGGATATGCGTCGCCCCGCTTCGGTCGCCGACTACCGCAGCGCCTCCGATATCACCCATCACTACGACGGTCCGGTCTCCGGCGAACGCATCCGCTCGGTAGTCGCGGTGCCCGTGGTCGTCGACGATCGCTCCCGTGCGGTGCTCTATGCCGCCACCCGTGGCGGCACACCGCTCGGCGACCGCACGACCGATCTGATCGTCGCGGCCAGCCGACGCCTGGCCACCGAGATCACGATCCGCGACGAGGTGGACCGACGTCTTCACCTACTGGAAATGACCGCGCCCGCACCCGATGCCGCACCCGCCATCGCCGAGGAACTGCGTGAGATCAATGCCGAACTCCGCGGCGCGGCCCGCTCGGCCGAGGACGAACGCCTACGCGAACGCCTGCACTCGGTGTGCGAACGTCTCACACGCGTCCTGGTCGGCGACCGACCCGCGGACGCCCCGCGCCTGTCCGGACGGGAACTCGACGTGCTCGCTCAAATCGCGCTCGGCTGCACCAATCACGAAGTCGCCCAACACCTTTCGCTCGGACCGGAAACCGTCAAGAGCTATCTGCGCAATGCGATGAGCAAACTCGACGCGCACTCCCGCCACGAGGCCGTCGTCACCGCTCGACGCCTCGGTCTGCTGCCCTGAGTCAAGCCACAGATCGCACACACCCATCGATTGACCCGAGGTTCCGCGCGTAGCAGGCGAAAGGTCGCGATTTCAGTCGTCGTCGTCGGCGAGTAGATCCGGCCGCCGCGCACGGGTCCGAGCGAGCGACTGTTCACGCCGCCACGCGGCGACCTTGCCATGATCACCGGACAACAGGATCGGCGGCACTTCGAGGCCGCGCCAGGAGACGGGGCGCGTGTAGCTCGGCCCCTCGAGCAGTCCATCGGAGAACGAATCCTCCTGGTGGGATTGCTGATTGCCGAGTACGCCGGGAAGCAGGCGAACCACGGCCTCGACCATGACGAGAACCGCCGCCTCACCGCCGATGAGGACATAGTCACCGATGCTGACCTCTTCGACGCGAACCCGGCGGGCGGCGTCGTCGAAGACGCGTTGATCGATGCCTTCGTAACGGCCGCAGGCGAATACGAGGTGCTTCTCGGTCGCCCAGCGTTGCGCGGTGGCCTGGGTGAAGGGCACTCCAGCGGGCGTCGGCACCAGGAGCAGGGCATCGTCGGGACATACCTCATCGAGGGCATCGCCCCAGACCGTCGGCTTCATGACCATGCCGGGCCCACCGCCGTAGGGCGAATCGTCGACCGACTTGTGCACGTCACGCGTCCAGCGACGCAGATCGTGCACGTCGAGGGCGATCAGGCCCTTGTCGATGGCCTTGCCCAGCAACGCCGTTCGCAGCGGCTCCAGATACTCCGGAAATATCGTGACGACATCGAGTTTCATGCTGTCCTCTGTTTCCGGTGGATCCGCGATCCGTCATTCCGGATCGAGCAGACCCTCCGGGGGATCGATGACGACCAGTCGCTCGGCCAGCGAGACCGTCGGCACGATCGCGGTGACGAACGGGATCAGGATCTCCCTGCCATCATCGGCGGCACGCACCGAAAGCAGTTCTCCCGCAGCCGAATGCAGTACCTCGGTGACCTTGCCGACCACGATGCCATCGGTGAGCTGGACGGTCAGCCCCTCCAACTCGTGGTCGTAGAACTCGTCCGGATCCTGCGACGGCGGCAGCTCCGCACTGTCCACGACAAAGAGCGTGCCGCGCAGCGCGTCGGCGGCGGTGCGGTCGCAGACCCCGGCGAGTCGCACGAGAAGTCGGCCCGAATGCTCTCGAGCCGACTCCACGGTGAACTCACGGACTTCTTCGGATCGCACCACCCGCCCGCGCAGCCGCACACCGGGTGCGAAACGCGCGTCGGGGTCGTCGGTGCGTACCTCGACGACCAGTTCGCCGCGCACACCGTGCGATTTGGCGACCCGGCCTACGACGAGTTCCATTTAAGCGTCGGTATCGACCACGTCGACCCGGATGCCCCGGCCGCCGATGCCGGCGACGAGGGTGCGCAGCGCGGTCGCGGTACGACCGCCGCGACCGATCACCTTGCCCAGGTCATCGGGGTTGACGTGCACCTCGACGGTGCGTCCGCGGCGGCCGGTGATCAACTCGACCCGGACGTCGTCCGGATTGGCGACAATGCCGCGAACCAAGTGCTCCACGGCATCGGCGACGACGGCGCTCACGACCCCGCCTCGCTGACGCTCGGCTCCACCATGACCGAGCCAGGCTCGGCTGTGCCCGTGGTTCGCTCGCTACGCTCGCTCATGCCTCCACCTCGCTGACGCTCGGCTCCACCATGACCGAGCCAGGCTCGGCTGTGCCCGTGGTTCGCTCGCTACGCTCGCTCACGGTTACTCGGCAGCCTCGGTCTCAGCGGCCTCGTCCTTCTTGGCGGCCTTCTTCTTGGGGGTGACGGCCTCGGCGATCGGCTCGTTATCGGCGGCGGCCAGCGCGGCGTTGAACAGGTCCAGCTTGGACGGCTTCGCGGGCTTCACCTTCAGGGTGCCCTCGGCGCCCGGCAGGCCCTTGAACTTCTGCCAGTCGCCGGTGATCTCCAGCAGCCGCTGCACGGCCTCGGTCGGCTGCGCGCCGACACCCAGCCAGTACTGCACGCGCTCGGAGTCGATCTCGATCAGCGACGGCTCTTCCTTCGGGTGGTACTTGCCGACGCTCTCGATGGCGCGGCCGTCACGACGGGTGCGGGCGTCCGCGATGACCACGCGGTACTGCGGGTTACGGATCTTGCCGAGACGGGTGAGCTTGATGCGAACAGCCATGTGCTGATCTGCCTTTCAGTGGTTGGTCACGGCGCAATTCAGCGACCCGCACGGTCTGCGAGCCCGGTTTTGCGCTTGGCGTGTGTGACCGCCGCGCGGTACGGAACCGGAGACGGGCTGACACTTGTCCAGGAAGGACGATGGTCCATTGTGCCAGACCGGCCCCCTGCCCCTGAAATCGCGTCGTCCGGAAACGATCGACGGCCCGGCTCGGTTGATCACGACATGGGGATCTTCTGGAGGCGCCGTCGACGCAGGCGGGGCGAGGTCGCCGAGGGGGCACCGAAATCGGCGGTGACGCGGCGATGGAATTGCAGGCGCCCGACCTCGCGCACGCCACTGCCGGCGGTATTCGCGGCGTGATCAGCGGGATCGCGAACCTGCTCAGCTGACTATCACGCAGTTCGATAGCGCAGCAGCACGACCCCGAAACGGAACTATCGGTGCTCGACCAAGTACTCCCTAGCGCAGATCCGCCGTTGTGACGGTGACCGGAACAGGTCCGGGAGCCACGACCGTCTCGCCCGCCGCAACATATACCTGCTGACGGCATCCACTCTCACCGAGCCGGCAACCCCAGAACCGTGCTGGCTTGTCCTCGGGCAACTCCAACCTGAGTATTGCTGAGCGTGAGCGCCCATTCATGAGCACGATTCGCGGGATCCCCCGGATTCGGCCAGGAAATGGGCGCTCAGGGCAACCAGCTCAGCGGACCAGCGGGGCCAGGGTGCGCCCGGCGAGATCCACGGCACCCGGCTCATGGCCGTTCGTCACCATATTGACGATGAGGCCCTGCACACCTTGATCGAGGACCCTGGTCTGCAACTGTTCGGCGACATCGGCTGGGGAGCCGACGAATTGACGGTCGGCGATGGTCTGTTTGCGCTCGTCCTCCGAGAGTGTGGACAGGTCGACACCGATACCGCGCAGCAGGTCCTGCTGTTGTTTACGGGCGCGGTCGCCGTCCTCATCGATCATCAGGAAACAGAGGAAGCTGACCTCCAAAGTGTCCGGGTCGCGACCGATTTCGGCACAGCGCTGGTGCAGCGCCTCGATCTTACGGGGCAGTTCAGAGGCATTGCAGATGATATTGAGGTGGTCGGCGAAGCGGGCCGCCAACGCGAAGGTCTTCTTCTCGCCGCCGCCACCGAGCAGGATCGGCAGGTCATTGCGCAGCCGCGGCTCGTTCATGGCGTTCTCGGTGTGGTACCACTTGCCGGCGAAGGTCGAGTGTTCCCCGCGCAGCATCGGCGTAATGATCCGCAGCGCCTCATCGAGCCGCTGGAACCGTTCGGTGAAGGTGCCGAATTCGAAGCCGTAGGACTGATGTTCGAGCTCGAACCAGCCGGCGCCGATGCCGAGGACGGCCCGTCCGCCGCTCACCAGATCCATGGTGGTGACGGTCTTGGCGAGCAGTGCCGGATTGCGATAGGTGTTGCCGGTTACCAACGCCGACAACTGAATTCGTTCGGTAGATGCGGCGATTCCGGACAATGTGCTATACGCCTCCAGCATCGGCTCACTCGGCTGGCCGAGTCCGGGTAGCTGGTAGAAGTGATCCATGACGAAGACCGTGTCGAAGCCAGCGGCTTCGGCCTCCCTGGCCTGGGCGACCACGGTCGGAAAGAGTTCGCTGACGGGCTGGCCATAACTGAAGTTGGGCATCTGATAACCGAGGCGAATGGTCATAGCCCGACCCTACGCGCGCCACCCCCACCTTGCCGATCTTGCTCACATCAACCCCGTGACCTCGGAGGGTGTCGTATACCGACGGACAATCTCGCACAAGCTACAACCTGTGCGCGCTACCTCCGCGCCATGCGGTCGGTCAGCGGTGGCCGGTGACCGGGCTTTTGACCAGACGGCCGCGCAGGATCACGTACTGGGGCTCGGTGAGAGCGGCGGGGTTGGTGCGCGGGTCTTCCTGGTAGACAACGAAATCCGCGGGCGTACCGGGTTCGATGCCCGGTCGGCCGAGCCAGGTGCGAGCATTCCAGGAAGCGGCACCGAGTGCGTCGTGTTTCGACAGGCCCGCACCAGACAGGGCGGCGATTTCGTCGGCAATGCGGCCGTGGCGGATGGATCCGCCCGCGTCGGTGCCCGCGAAGATCGGGACGCCCGCATCGTGCGCATCGGCGACGGTGCGGCGCACGCGCGCGTGCAGATCGCGCATATGTGCGGCGTAGATGGGGAACTTGCCTGCGCCGTCCGCGATTCCGGGGAAGGTATCGATGTTGATCAGTGTCGGGACCAGCACGGTGCCGTGTTCGACCATCAGCTCGATGGTCTCGTCGGTCAGGCCGGTGCCGTGCTCGAGACAGTCGATGCCCGCGTTGATCAGGCCGGGCAGAGCATCCTCGCCGAAGACGTGCGCCGTTACCCGCGCGCCGTTGGCGTGCGCGGCATCGATCGCCTCTTTCAGGATCGTATCGCTCCACAGCGGTCGCAGATCGCCGACGGACCGGTCGATCCAGTCCCCGACGATCTTCACCCAGCCATCGCCCAACCGAGCCTGTTCCGCGACGATCTCCGGCAGATCGCGCTCATCGTCGAGTTCGATGCCGAGCTCGCGGATGTACCGCCGTGGTCGAGCGATATGGCGGCCGGCGCGGATGATCCGCGGCAGTTCCTCGTGCTCATCGATGAAGCGCGTATCGATCGGTGAACCCGCATCGCGCAGCAGCAGCGCACCCGCATCCCGCTCGGTCTCGGCCTGCGCGATCGCCCCGTCCCGATCCTCATGTCCCCCGCCGTACCGGATCCCGACGTGGCAGTGCGCATCGACGAGCCCGGGCACGATCCACCCTGTGCCACACAGAGTTTCGGCCCCCGCGACGGGCTCGAACGACACCAGCCCATCCCGCACCCACAGGTCACGCACCTCGCCCTCAGGCAGCACCACACCCCGCAGATGCACAGTAACCTCCTCGACGTCGTCGGCGCTGTCCAACCTAGTGCCGATGCCGCGTGACGGTCACCTCGACCGCTAGCGTGAGCTCTGCACCGAAGCGCGACCGAAGCGCCCTATTTCTTCGGAAAGTTCAGCTTGGACAGGTCGAACCCCTCGAGCCCAGGCGGCAGCTGGTCCAACCCGGCGGGCATCCCGGACAGATCCGGCATCCCCGCGGGCATACCCGGCATTCCCGGGAACCCACCGCGCATCTTCGGCGGCGTGGGCCCGCGCCCACCCTTCTTGCCCTTCTTGCCCTTCTTCGTATTGCCGCGACGCGAGCCGGGCAGGCCCATCTGGCGGCCCATCATGGCCATCATCTTCTTGGCCTCGAAGAAACGGTCGACGAGCTGGTTGACCTCGGAGACCTGCACGCCGGAGCCGTTGGCGATGCGCAGGCGGCGAGAGGCGTTGATAATCTTCGGATTAGCGCGTTCGGCCGGGGTCATGCCGCGAATGATCGCCTGCACCCGGTCGAGCTGTTTATCGTCGACCTGGGCGAGCACATCTTTCATCTGCCCCGCGCCGGGGAGCATGCCGAGCAGGTTGCCGATGGGGCCCATTTTGCGGATGGCGAGCATCTGATCGAGGAAGTCCTCGAGCGTCATCTCGCCGCTGCCGATCTTGCGGGCGGCTTCCTCGGCCTGCTGCTGGTCGTAGACCTGTTCGGCCTGCTCGATGAGGCTGAGCACGTCACCCATGCCGAGGATGCGCGAGGCCATCCGGTCCGGATGGAAGACGTCGAAGTCCTCGAGCTTCTCACCGGTGGAGGCGAACATGATCGGCGCGCCGGTCACATTGCGGACCGACAGCGCGGCACCACCGCGGGCGTCACCGTCGAGCTTGGTGAGCACGACACCGGTGAAGCCGACGCCGTCACGGAAGGCCTCAGCGGTATTGACCGCGTCCTGACCGATCATCGCGTCGAGCACGAACAGCGTCTCGTCGGGCTTGACCGCGTCGCGGATCCCGGCGGCCTGCGCCATCAGCTCGGCGTCGATACCGAGGCGACCGGCGGTATCGACGATGACCACGTCGTATTGCTTGCTGCGCGCCTCCGCGACACCGGCCTCGGCCACCGTGACCGGATCGGCCGCCGAGATGCCGAGCGGATTCTCGCCGCCGCCGATGGAGGTGCCGGGATGCGGCGCGAAGACGGGCGCGCCCGCTCGTTCACCGACTACCTGGAGCTGGGTCACCGCACCGGGGCGCTGCAGGTCACAGGCCACCAGGAGGGGCTGGTGGCCCTGACCCTTCAGCCATTTCGCGAGCTTGCCCGCCAGGGTCGTCTTACCGGAACCCTGCAGACCGGCGAGCATGATGACGGTCGGTGGGTTCTTGGCGAGGATCAGCCTGCGGGTTTCGCCGCCGAGGATGCCGACGAGTTCCTCATTGACGATCTTGACGACCTGCTGGGCCGGATTGAGCGCGGCGGAGACCTCCGCCCCCTTGGCCCGCTCCTTGATCTTCGCGATGAAACCGCGCACCACGGGCAGCGCGACGTCGGCCTCGAGCAGGGCCAGGCGGATCTCGCGACAGGTGGCGTCGATGTCGGCCGGAGACAGACGCCCCTTACCGCGAAGATCCTTGAGGGCACCGGTAAGCCGGTCGGACAGGGATTCGAACACCGATCGCGCTCCTGATCTCGTGGGACGTCACTTGGTATCCCAGAGTAATGCGACTGCCCACATGTGCGCGCAAGCGGTGCTCGCTTCCCGGCGTTATTCCAACGTCCGGCGACGCGGTTTGGCGGTTTTGCGGTAGTCGTGGTTTTCCTGAGCAACCATGAAAACCGCCTCCCGACCGGTGAGGCCGAGCTCGAGGGCCAGGTCGTCCAGCATGGCCCATTCCGCACCTGTGGGCACATCGTGGGTGGCCACGGTGGTGGCAATCGTCATAGCGGTCACAGCCTGCTGACCGGACAGTGTCCGGCCGGGCAGCCAGGAAACCACCCACCGATCACCACCGACGCAACGCGCCATATGCGTGGTCTCGTCACTTGTCATCATCGACGCCGAAACGACTTCAATTGCCACCGAGTTGCTCCCCTCATGCTCGCGATAGCCAGACGCTCTGATATTAGGGTCCGACGGGCGCGCTGCCTACTCTTTCAGCAAATCATGCGCAAATGTAAATCATCAGGAGATCGAGTTGGTGCCCGGCGGCCCGACTCCCTCCGGAGGCTTCGGGGCCGGCCGCGGAACCACCCCCATAACGGCCTTTTCGATGGTTTCCCGACGCTCCGGACTGTCGACGCCGAGGTCGAGGCTGAAGGCGTCGACCACTGCCGAACCCATGGTCACCACCTTCGCCCAGCGCACATCCGCGCCGCATTCGGCAAACGCCGCGGCTAAACGGCTGAGCAGCCCGATCCGGTCCTCGGCGCGCAATTCCAGGACCACCTGTCCTGGGGTCGAGGTCGCCGACCAGATCGCCCGGGGCTGCGCCTGCGCGTATGGGCTCGGGCCCGCGCCGGTGGCCTCGCGCTCCCGCTTCGCCAGTTGCGCGGACAGGTCCAGATCGCCAGCGGTCGCCCGGATCAGCTCCTGCCGCAGCAGTCCACCGTCCGGCGGATCGCCGAACTTCGGGGAGACCACGAACGTATTGACGGCCGAGGCGCCTTCGCTGCCCACGGTCGCCGAGAGCACTCGCAGCGAATGCAGCGCCAACACCCCGGCGGCATCCGAGAGCAGCCCCGGCGTATCCGGTGCGATCACGGTGACCGTGTAGGTGTGCTTGCCCTCACCGGGCCGCAGATCGACGTGCACACTGCCCGCCGCGGCCTTGGCCAGCAGTTCCGGTGCGATCGGCGCCGGCTCCGGCAGCTGATCCCCCGCCATGACCAGGCGGCAGCGGCGCACGAGTTCCCCGATCAGCGAGGCCTTCCAATCGCCCCAGACACCGGGGCCGGTGGCCAGCGAATCGGCCTCGGCCAAGGTGTGCAGCAGTTCGAGCAGTTGCACGTCACCGCCGAGGGTGTCGACGACGAATTGCACGGTGTCGGGATCGGCCAAATCACGCCGAGTCGCCGTATCGGGCAATAACAGATGGTGGCGCACCATGGCGCTGAGCGTCCGCACATCCGATGGCCACAGGCCCAGCCGCCGTCCGATGTGGGTGGCCAGTTCCGCGCCGACAATGCTGTGGTCACCGACCCGGCCCTTGCCGATATCGTGCAGCAGCGCGCCGAGCATCAGCAGGTCGGGACGGGCGACGCGGGTGCTCGACGCGCTCGCGTAGGCGACGGTCTCCATCAGGTGCCGGTCCACGGTCCAGGTGTGCAGCGCATCGCGCGGCGGTAGGTCGCGCACCGCACCCCACTCCGGAAGCAGCCTGCCCCACAGGCCCGTTCGGTCCAGTGCCTCAACCGCATCGATGGTGCCGCGCCCCGCTCCGAGCAGGATCAACAGGTCGTTGAGCGCGTCCTTGGGCCAGGGTTCGCGCAGCTCCGGCGCATCCTCGGAAAGTCGGTTGAGCGTGGTCGCGGACATCGGCAGCCCGGTCCGCGCCGATGCCGCGGCCACCCGCAGGATCAGTCCGGGATCACGTTGCGGCCGCGCATCCCGCGCCAACACGACTTCCCCCGCGTGTTCGACCACCCCCTCGTCAAGTGGTCGACGTACCGGCATGCGTCGCAGTCGCGCGAGCCCACGACGCGGTAGCGCATTGGCGGCGGTGCGCAGACCGACATCGACGGAATAACTCACCGTCCGCGCCGAATCACTCAGTGTGCGAGCCAGATCGAAACGGTCACCGATGCGCAGCGCCGCGCCGATCTCGTCGGCATCCTGGGCGCGCAGCTGATCGCGCGCCCGGCCGGCCACCCGATGCAGCTCTGTGCGAACGTCCAGCAAACGCCGCCGCGCCTGCTTCAGACCGCCGCCCGGCACCTCCGGTCCGAGGCCCGGCATCGCATCGGTCAGCTGGGCGATGGCCAGCGCGTCGAGCAGTTGGATATCGCGCAATCCGCCGCGCCCGTTCTTCAGATCGGGTTCGGCGCGATGGGCGATCGCACCGCTGCGCTGCCATCGGGTTTCGGCCTGTTCGATCAATTCGTCGAAGCGCGAACGGATGCCGGTCCGCCACTCTCGGCGCACGCCGCCGATCAGCAGATTGCTCAGCTCGATATCGCCGACGATATGCCTGGCCTCGAGCATGCCGAGGGCCGCGATGAGATCATCGGAGGCCACGCGCAATGCCTGCGGCACGGTGCGCACGCTGTGGTCGAGCTTGATATGCGCGTCCCACAGCGGATACCAGAGCTTATCGGCCACCTCGGCCACCCGCGCTGGATCGACATCATCGTGCAGCAACACCAGATCGAGATCGGAAAACGGCAGCATTTCCTTGCGCCCGAGTCCGCCGACAGCGACAATCGCCAGACCGCTGTCGCTACCGATGCCCAAATCGGTGCCCTTGGTGGTCAGCCACAGGTCGAACAGATCGACCAGCGCCGAACGTAGAGATTCCGCGTCCAGCCGCGGACTACGGGGCAGTCCGCCCTCGAGCAATTGATTGCGTGTCCGGACCAGATCGGCCGCGCCGTTGGAGACGTTCGTACCGACATCCTCGGTCAACTGTCTGCCGTCTTGCTCGTGACTACCCACCAAACCACCGTCCATCCAAATGCGTACGGCCCCACCCCGACCGGGTGATCCGGTGGGAGCGGGGCCGTCGCTCGATTTCGATTTACCTCGAGTTGGATTGCGACGCTCCCGGGCCCCTACGTGGCCACGCTGCGCTACCGCCTCCGGGTCCGTCGCTCGCGTCGCGGTTACAGAGCGTCGGTACCGCGTTCGCCCGTCCGCACTCGGATGATCGCATCCACCGGGGTCACCCAGACCTTGCCGTCACCGATCTTGCCGGTGCGGGAGGCCTCGACGATCACCTCGACGACCTTGTCGACCGAGGCATCGTCCACGACCACCTCGACCCGAACCTTCGGCACGAAATCCACCGAGTACTCGGCACCGCGGTAGACCTCGGTGTGTCCCTTCTGGCGGCCGTAGCCCTGTACCTCGCTGACGGTCATGCCCAACACACCCGCCTGCTCCAGCCCGGACTTGACGTCCTCCAGAGTGAACGGTTTGACGATTGCGGTGATCAGTTTCATGTCGTCATGCCTCCTTGACGGCGGTACGTGCCGTGCCACCCACAGCAGCGAAATCGTATGCCGTTTCAGCGTGCTCGGACTCATCCATGCCCACCGACTCGGCTTCCTCGCTGGCGCGCAGCCCAATGGTGAACTTCACGATATAGGCAATGATCAAGCTCGCGATGAACGAGAACGCAAGTACCGCACCGGCACCGACGGCCTGACGCCACAGCTGATCGAATCCGCCACCGTAGAACAGGCCGGTCTTGCCCGCGCCCGCCTCCGGCGCGGCGACCAGGCCGACCATCAGGGTGCCGATGATGCCGCCGACGAGGTGTACTCCGACCACATCGAGCGAGTCGTCGAAGCCGAACTTGAACTTGAGGCCGACCGCCAGCGCACAGATCGCACCGGCCACGAAGCCGATCGCCAGCGCGCCGACCACGTTCACCGAGGAACAGGACGGCGTGATCGCGACCAGACCGGCCACCACACCCGAGGCGGCACCCAGCGAGGTGGGCTTACCGTCGCGGAATTTCTCCACCAGCAGCCAGGCCAGCATCGCCGCACAGGTCGCGAGGGTGGTGGTGATGAAGGTCGAACCGGCCAGACCACCGGAGGACACCGCGGAACCGGCGTTGAAACCGAACCAGCCGAACCACAGCAGACCGGCGCCGAGCATGACGAACGGCAGGTTGTGCGGACGGAACGGGGTGCTCGGCCAGCCCTTGCGCTTACCGAGGACGAGCACCAGGGCCAGGCCCGCCGCACCGGCATTGATATGGACCGCGGTACCACCCGCGAAGTCGACCGCGAGCAGTTTGTTCGCGACCCAGCCGCCCTCGTGCACGACATTGCCGTCGGCATCCTTGACGTCGAAGTCGAAGACCCAGTGCGCGACCGGGAAGTAGACAACTGTCGCCCAGATACCGGCGAACAGCAGCCAGGGACCGAACTTCAGGCGGTCGGCGACCGCACCCGAGATGAGGGCAACCGTGATGATCGCGAACATCAACTGGAACGCGACGAATACCGTCGCCGGAATGGTGCCCGCGAGCGGAATGTTGACGGCCTGGGTGGTGACGGTGCCCGCGGCATCCTTGACCTCGGCAACCGAATTGCCGCCGATCAGACCCTTGAGACCGAAGAACTGCGCCGGATCACCGATCACGCCGAACTTGTTGTCGCCGAACGCTGTCGAGTATCCGTATAGCGACCACAGCACGCCGACCAGACCCATGGCACTGATGCTCATCATGATCATGTTGAGCACGTTCTTGGAGCGGACCATGCCGCCGTAGAAAAACGCCAGGCCGGGCGTCATCAACAACACGAGCGCTGAACTGGCCAGCATCCAGGCGGTGTCACCGGTGTCCGGTGCACCGGTAAGGGGAAAAGCCACCTTAATGTCCTCCTCATCTCGGGCCCAGCCGACTCCGGCAATTGGACCTTCACAGAAGGGTCCTCATTCGGTGTTTCATCCGTGATGATGCCGTGTTTCACCTAAGTGAACGCGTAGGGCAGTTGTGTTGCTACCACGTTTCCTGGCGTACACAGACGTTTCATCGCAGGAGTGCGATGGATGTCGGAGCAAACCGACAGCTGTTTTTCGAGGAGAGGGGTTCGAGGTCGCGGAGCCTAGCCGAGCAGCGCGTCCACGAAGGCGCCGGGTTCGAAGGGAGCCAGGTCGTCGGCCCCTTCTCCGAGGCCGACCAGTTTCACCGGAACACCGAGTTCGTGCTGCACTTGGAAGACGATGCCACCCTTGGCCGTTCCATCCAGTTTGGTGAGTACGACGCCGGTGATATCGACCACTTCCGCGAACACGCGCGCCTGGATGAGACCGTTCTGTCCGACGGTGGCGTCCAGGACCAGCAGGACCTCGTCGACCGCGGCCTTCTTCTCTACGACGCGCTTGACCTTGCCGAGCTCGTCCATCAGACCGGTTTTGGTGTGCAGTCGGCCCGCGGTATCGATCATTACGACATCGACGCCGCCCTCGATACCGGCGCTGACCGCGTCGAAGGCGACGGCCGCCGGATCCGCGCCCTCCCGGCCGCGAACCGTATCCGCGCCGACCCGCTCACCCCAGGTTTGTAGCTGATCGGCGGCGGCGGCGCGGAAGGTATCGGCAGCGCCGAGCAGGACCCGGCGTCCATCTGCGACGAGTACCCGGGCGAGCTTGCCGGTCGTGGTGGTCTTTCCGGTGCCATTGACACCGACGACCAGCAGAATCGACGGATGATCGTCGTGCGGGAGCGCGCGCACCGAGCGGTCGAGTTCGGGACGTAGCGCCTCGACCAACACCTCGCGCAGCACGGCGCGGGCCTGTTCGGTGTTGCGGACGCTGCGCACGGCCATCTCCTCGCGCAGCCGCTCCACCACCGCGGCGGTGCTCGCGGTGCCGAGATCGGCCAGGACCAGCGTGTCCTCGACCTCTTCCCAGGAGTCGTCGTCCAGGTCGCCGCCGCCGAGCAGGCCGAGCAGGCTCTTGCCGACGGCGTTCTGGGAGCGGGACAGGCGGCCGCGCAGACGGACCAGGCGGCCCGCGGTGGGCTCGATGTAATCGAGGGCGGGAGTGGTCGCCGCGTCAGCGGCGGTGGGTTCGGGGGCGGCCTCCACCGAGGTGTCGTCCGGGGTTGCCGCCGGTGCGGCGGCTGCGTGCGGGGTGGTGTCGGTCGGGGCCGCGGTTGCGGGGGCAGCAGTGTCCGACGGTGCGCTGGTATCGGCGCTCGTGGGCGGGGCGGTTGCCTCGTCGGATTCGACAGTGGTAGCCGAATCGGCGGTGGCCGTTGCGGATTCGGCCGAGGTGACCGCGCCATCGGTTTCGGCCGACGGGGCCTGCGTGGTTTCGACATCACCCTCGGGCAGCGGCACATTGGTAATGCCACGCTTCGGCGCGTCACGCGGAATCGCCGCGTCGTCGCCGATATGAGGCTGCCCCTCGGTATCGGTTCGCTCGATCGGCGCGGGCTCCGGGCGTGTCGCAGTGGCCGTGCCGCCCTGACTGAAATTGAAGCCACCGGAGGCCGCGTAACCGCCCGACCGGTCGGTCAGTTCTTTCTCGGCGGTGGGTGGCGTCAGCGTGACGCGACGGCGCTTGTACAGGACGAACCCGGCGACGAACGCCACCACCAGCAGGGCGGCGACAACGGCAATCAGGATCCAGGCTTCGGAACTCACGCCGACCATCCTTGCAGAACCAGGTCCTCCCCCTACCACAGCGTCCTGAACCCGACACACAACCCCCGAGATTTCTTGTCCTGCGGAACTTCTCGCGATGGGACAATAGTATCGGCGACGTGACCGATCGAAACGTGCTTGGGGGGCCGCTGGAAGAGTGCGGCACCGATCCTCTCACCGGCTTCTACCGGGACGGCTGCTGCAGTACCGGGCCGGAGGATCTGGGTAGCCATACCGTGTGCACCGTCGTCACGGCTGAATTTCTCGAACACCAGGCGTCCATCGGCAACGATCTGAGCACGCCGCGCCCGGAGAACAACTTCCCGGGTCTGCAGCCGGGCGACCGGTGGTGTGTGGTGGCCGTGCGCTGGTTGCACGCCCATGAGGACGGTGTCGCCGCGCCAGTGGTACTGGCGGCCACCCATGAAAACGCCCTGGAAGTGATCTCGATGGACATCTTGCGCAAATATGCCGTCGACGTGCCGGACGACGTCAGCGATTTGCTCTAGCCCCGCGCCTTGCCGACCGTCGATGCCCAGTTTTCCGTCCCGGGCAGACGGTCGCCGGGCGGATCCAAAACTACTTCCGTAGCGGGATGAGTGCGCAGCGATGTCGCCGTAAACGGCCTGACGTTCAGCTGGCGGCGGCACTGACCGGGGTCAGTGTCTCGCCACGCAGTCGTTGACTGATCACCTGGGTGATGCCGTCGCCGCGCATGCTGACGCCGTAGAGGGCGTCGGCGATCTCCATGGTCGGCTTCTGATGGGTGATGACGATCAGCTGACTTTTCTCGCGCAGTTGCTCGAACAGGCCGATGAGGCGACGTAGATTGGTGTCGTCCAGTGCGGCCTCGACCTCGTCCATCACATAGAACGGCGAGGGGCGGGCGCGGAAGATGGCCACCAGCAGGGCAACCGCGGTCAGCGATTTCTCGCCGCCGGACAACAGCGACAGTCGCTTGACCTTCTTGCCCGGCGGGCGCGCCTCCACTTCGATACCGGTGGTCAGCATGTCGGACGGGTCGGTGAGCACCAGCCTGCCCTCGCCGCCCGGGAACAGCTTCGCGAAGACGCCGACGAACTCGCGCTCGACATCCTCGTAGGCCTCGGTGAACACCTGCAGGATGCGCGCGTCCACATCGGCCACCACGTCCAGCAGATCCTTGCGCGCGCTCTTGACGTCCTCGAGCTGGGTGGCGAGGAAGTTGTAGCGCTCCTCGAGCGCCGCGAACTCTTCAAGCGCAAGCGGATTCACCTTGCCGAGGGTCGCGAGATCCTTCTCGGCGCGCTTGGCGCGGCGCTCCTGAGACGTGCGGTCGAACGGCATCGGCGCGGGTGCGGTCACCTGTTCACCGCGCTCCTTGGCCTGCTCGTACTCCTGCCACTCCAGATCCGATGGCGGCAGCGACACATCGGGACCGTATTCGGCGATCAGATCGGCCAGTGCGATGCCGAACTGTTCGGCGATGGTCGCCTCGATCTGCTCGATGCGCAGTGCCGCTTGTGCTTTGGCGACCTCGTCGCGGTGCACGGCATCGGTGAGTTGGGCCAGCTGGGTGCTCAGCGCGCGGACCCGCTCCTTGATCTGGTCGACCTGACCGGCGCATTCGGTGCGACGGCGCACCAGTTCGTCACGGCGCGCACCCGCTTGCGCCACAACCGATTCCAGTTCGGCGGCGACCTTGGCACCGGATTCGGCGACGGCGGCAGCGACTTCGGCGGCCTGCCTGCGCGCGGCCTGTGCACGTTCGGCGCGCGCTCTGGTCTCACGTTCGGCGCGTGCGGCCCGGCGCAGCGAATCCGCTTTGCCGCGCACCGATTCCGCGCGTTCCTCGGAGGTGCGCACGGCCAAGCGCGCCTCGACCTCCATGGACCGCGCCTCGGCCAATGCCGCGGCGGCTTCCTCGCGGTCGCGGCCGGCGGATTCGGTGCCCGCCGCGCCCAGGCCGTCGTCGTCGACCTCGGATTCGAGTTCGGTGCGGCGCAACCGTTCTTCGAGATCAGCCAGCGCTGTCAGCGCCTCTTCGCGACTGGACTCGGTTTCCGCGCGCTGGCCGGTGAGCCGATCGATATCGGATTGGGCCGTGCGCGCCACCTCGCCGAGCCTGCCGAGTCGGTCGTAGATCACAACCAGCGCCTGATCGGATTCGTGCAGTGCGAGCAGAGCCTGATCGACGGCGTCCTTGCGGTCCGCTTGTTCGGCCAAGGCACCGGAAAGAGCCGCCTCCAGTTCTTCGGCACGGCGTTTCGCGGCGACCAGTTCGGCCTCGGCGGTGTCGATATCGGCCTGGATTTCCAGCTGGCTCGGTGCGCGATCGGATCCGCCGAGTACCCAACCGGTTCCGGTGATATCGCCGTCGCGGGTGACCACGCGCAGTTCCGGCCGGGCCCGGACCAGTTCGGTGGCGGCGGCGAGATCGTCGACCACGGCGACACCGGCGGTCAGCGCGGTAATGGCGCCGCGCATGCTGTCCGGTCCGTCGACCACGTCGGCCAGCCAGCGTGCACCGCCGGGCAGCCCACCGTTGGACGCGATCGGCGCAGCAGCGGCGTCGAAGACGAGTGCGGCGCGACCGCCATCGGCCTGCTTCAAAGCGCGCACAGCCGCGTGCGCCGAATCTCCGGTATCGGCCGCAACCGCGTCGGCGAGCGGGCCCAGCGTCGCGGCGACCGCGGCCTCGAAACCACCCTGCACCCGGATCAGTCCCGAGAGCGGCCCGAGTAGACCCTGTGCGCGATTCTCGACCAGCCAGGCCGCGCCGTCCTTGCGCGCCAAACCCATACCCAATGCTTCGATGCGGGCGCTCAGCGACGCGACCCGCTTACCAGCGTCGCGATCCTGTTCCCGCAGTTCGGTAACGCGCTGATCGGCCAGTTCGAGCGCCTGCACCGCATGCTCGTGCTGGGCGTCCAGACCGGCCTCACCGGCCTCGAGTTCACCCAGTTCGCCCTGGCCCGCATCGAATTCGGCCTGGGCCGCCGCGCCGCGCCGGCGGGCCTCGCCGATCGCGACCGTGAGCCGGGTGATCTCGGCGTCGACCGACTGTGATCGGGTGCGCAGGGTTTCGACCTGACCGGACAGCCGCGCCAACCCCTCACGACGGTCGGCGATGGCACGCACCGCGGCCAGATGCGCCTGCTCGGCCGCCTTCGCGGCCTGCTCACGTTCGGCGAGTGCCTCACGCGCGGCCTCCAAGGTTTCGGCCGCGATTTCGACCGACTCACGCAGTTCGGCCTCCTCGGCCTCCACTCGTTCGGCCTCGGCCTCGAGCTGCTCCGGATCCCGTCCGCTGCCGACGGGCAGTTCGGTGTGCAGGTTGCGGGCTCGGTCGCCCGCGATTCGAATCGTGGCATTGACCCGCTCGGCCAGCGCCGACAACTGGAACCAGATCTGCGCGGCGGCCTCGGCGCTGGGGGTCAGCCGGGACAGCTGGAACTCCTGCTGTGCCAGTGCGGCATGCGCGGCATCGAGTTCGGTCTGGACCGTGAGCTGCTGTTCGCGCGCGTACGCCTCTTTGCTCTGCTGACTTTCCAGCTCGTTACGGCGGGTGACCAGGTCGTCGGCGGCCAGGCGCAGGCGGGCGTCGCGCAGGTCGGCCTGTACGGTCTGGGCGCGGCGGGCCACCTCCGCCTGTCTGCCGAGCGGTTTGAGTTGGCGGCGCAGTTCAGTGGTGAGGTCGGTCAGGCGGGCGAGGTTGGCCTGCATCGCCTCCAGTTTGCGGACCGCCTTTTCCTTGCGCTTGCGGTGTTTGAGCACACCGGCCGCCTCTTCGACGAAGGCACGGCGATCCTCGGGGCGCGATTCCAGAATGGCCGAGAGTTGGCCCTGTCCGACGATGACGTGCATTTCCCGGCCGATGCCGGAGTCGCTGAGCAGTTCCTGCACATCCATCAGGCGGCACGAGCTGCCGTTGATCTCGTATTCACCCGCGCCGTCGCGGAACATGCGCCGGGTAATGGAGACCTCGGCGTAGTCGATCGGCAGCGCTCCGTCGGAGTTGTCGATGGTCAGCGTGACCTCGGCGCGTCCCAGCGGCGCACGGCCGGAGGTACCTGCGAAGATAACGTCCTGCATCTTTCCGCCGCGCAACGCCTTGGCACCCTGTTCGCCCATCACCCAGGTGAGCGCGTCGACGACATTGGACTTGCCCGAGCCGTTCGGGCCGACCACACAGGTGATGCCCGGCTCGAAACGCAAGGTCGTCGCGGACGCGAAGGATTTGAAACCCTTCAACGTCAGACTCTTCAGGTGCAAATTCGACGACCCTTCCCTGCGCGGTGGTCGGACAATTCGCCGTCCCCATTGGTCGACCAGTCATGGTATCCGCCGAGCACGGGTTACCCCGTAAGCGGGCGGACACCGCTCGGCCACCTCCGTAGGTTATCGACTCTGCGCGCGATGTCCGGCATTTCGGTGTGCTCGACATTTGCCGTCCGGACGTTGGTTTCGCAACCCCCCGCGGATCCAGCAGTAGCGCGGCCGAGTCGGATCCTCGGCGAGTAAAGGGAGCGGCGCGACCCACGCACTGTCACCACGACGGATGGCGTCTTCCTGGAGTCGGCGGGCGCTCCAACTCCGCCGTACTGACCGGTTTGTGCTTGCGGTATCGCCCGGCTGCCGGGGCGCATACGATCCAGTCTGATTCGCCAGCTGACCGTAAGTTCGGGAGTGCACAGCATGTCATCGGCCAAGACCAGCGTCGTGCTCGGTCCAGTCCGGCATGCGACGACGCTGCGGCTCACACGCATCGCGACGCTGGTCGTGGGCAGCCTGGTGTTTCTGTATGCGTGCGAGGTCAGTCGGAAAAGCGATCTGTCCGATGTCTGGGCGCTGGTCGCCGTCGCCGCCGGATTCGCGCTCACCGGACTGACAACCGCCTGGTTCGAGGTGAAGGCCGCCGACCATGCCGCCACCCGCGCCCGCACCGATATCCGCGGTTTCCTCATCGAATCCGACGGCATAACGGTGCGAGCCCGCATCACCCGCTCCGGCGATCTCGTCTTCCACGGCCACGACACCAGCGGTGTCCATCCGGCCTACGAGTGGGACTGGGCCTTCCGCGCCACCACCTTCCCCGCCATCCGCACCGCCCTCGGCGGCGGCCGCGGCGACCTGCTCGCCCTCCTCGAAGACACCGTCCCCGACCCGGACCGCCAAGACCTCGGCGCCTGGCTGCACAACCAAGGCATCCCCGCTGCCTTCCGCGAACGCGGCGACGCGTCCCATCGCATCACCCGTGAGCTGCCGGTGGTCGAACCCGAAGCGCCCCGACGCAATCCGCCCCGCCCCAGCCGATCAAGCCACCGCGAACCACCTGACCAAGATCGTCCCACTTCCCGTCGAGGCCGCCAAGATCGTCGGAACCCGGCCGTCCGCGACGACGAACCACCGACCCGACGCCGCGACCGGTCGTCGAACAGCCGTCGGAGAGCGAGTGAGCATTGGGAGGCACAGTCGCAGACTCGTGCGGGCAGCATGAGCAGTCGGCGAGTCGACCCTCCAAACGACCGTTGGGAACCACCACCGGCCCAGCACCGCGAACAGCCACCCGACGAACCATGCACACCGACTCGCGCCCGGCGCGCAGCCCCCGCAGATCCACGGCGGTCGCCGCGGTCGGGTGATATTCCAGTCGAACAATCGGACTACCGCACCCGCTGGTCGAGGGACGAAAACTCCGGCGCACACCGCCACGTGCTGTCCGGCGCGCACCCTGACTTTTCGCCTCAGCCGAACCGGCGAGAACAGCAGGCGCAGTGGCGAAATGAGCGATCCGGTCGGCGTCACCGCAGGTCATAGCTCGCCCAGCGGGTACCGCGTAGCTCATTGAGGTGAGGGCGGAACCTAGCGCGGTGGCGGCATTCGAGCGAGCAGACACAAGCGCTGTGTCTCGCGGCGCTCGGAAAAGTGCTCAGCGCGCGAACGAGACGGCACGCCGATATCGGAGGTCGACTTCGGCGGGATGTCGCCGCAGGTCCTCGGCTGACCGCATGGCCGAGTTCATCTGGGCTGTCAGCCAGACCTACCGGCCGGATCACGGCCTATCGCGCCCCCGGCGGCGCGGGTATCCGCCGGTACTCACCGGTGCTGAGCTACCTTCCGCAATGCGCCGCAGCACACAGGTTGACATTCCACATTGGAGGGAGCATTCTGGTTACACCTTCCAATGTGGTATATGGACCTTGTCGATAGGAACCGGACATGGAAATCTCGCCTGGCACTCGGGCCTCCGATGCGGAGCGCGAGAAAGTTGTGCGACTGCTCGGACGGCATATGGCGGACGGCCGGATCGATCTCGCCGAATACGATCAGCGCGTCGCACGCGTTTACGAGACCGGCGTTCGCGACGACCTGGAGCTCGTGCTGTCGGATCTGCCGAGGTTACCGAAAGAGTCTGCCGCACAGAAGAATTCGATGAGAAGATTTCCGATCTGGCAGCAGATCGAAGGCACCTCATGGCTGGGCGTGAGCGTGCTGGTGCTCACCATCTGGGCGGCGATCTCGATCAGCGTCGGTGAGTTCACCTACCCATGGCCGATCTGGGTCATCGGTCCGTGGGGTGCCGTACTCGCCTTCCGCATGCTGGCCGGTTTCGAGTCGGGACGCTTCGGTCGCCACACCAACTGATCACGGTCAGCAATCCTGCCCGCTCGAACCAGTGCGGAATGGACCGCAAAGGTAGCCAGCACTACTGACGAGTAGCCAGCACTGCTGACGACGGGCCAAGGTCTGACACTACGGTGGGGTGGCATGGACAGCGTCGCCGTATTGGAGTGCGCCGATATCGCGCCTGTGCCCGCGCGCAGTTGGCGCGGGTTCGTGACGGGGCGGGGTGTGCTCGGCGTGGCGTCAGGGCTTGTGCTGGTGCAGTTGGTTATTCGGTGGTGCGTGGCGGGGAATGGGTTTTTCTACTGGGACGACCTGATTTTGGTGGGGCGGGCCGGGAGCTATTCGCTGTGGTCGGCGGATTTGCTGTTGTACAACCACGATGGGCATTTCATGCCGTTGGCTTTCGCCACGGCGTGGGTGGTGACCGCGGTTGCGCCGTTGACGTGGGCTGGGCCGGTGGTGTCGCTGGTGATGTTGCAGTTCGCGGCCTCGGTGGCGGTGGTGCGGATGCTGGTGGTGCTGGTGGGGATGCGGTGGGCGATTCTGGTGCCGCTCGGGTTCTATCTGTTCTGCCCGCTGACACTGCCGGCCTACGCATGGTGGGCCGCCGCGCTCAATGCGCTGCCGCTGCAGTTCGCACTCGCATGGGCGATCGGTGATGCGGTGCGGCTGGTCGAGACGGGGCGGCAGCGGTTTGCGGTATCGGGGGTCGTGGTGCTGGGGGTGGCGCTGCTGTTCTTCGAGAAGTCGGTGATCGTGCCGTTCGCGGCATTCGCTGTCGCGGTGCTCGCGAGGCACGTCGACGGTCTCGGATCCGCGCTGCGAGTTGTGGCGCGGCGTGGGGCGGCGCTGTGGGGCGGATCCGGGGTGGTGATCGCCTGTTGGCTGGCCGGATATCTGACGGTGGTGGATATTTCGGCGGTACACACCAGTCCGGCGGAATTGCGTGACTTATTGCCCGGTGCGACGTCATTGGGGATTGTGCCGACCCTGTTCGGCGGACCGTGGAGTTGGGAGCGCTGGCTGCCGTCGACGCCGTGGGCGGATCCGCCGATGTGGGCGGTGGTGTCGTCCTGGATCGCGTTGTGCGCGCTGGTGCTACTGTCGCTACGTGCCCGGCTTCGTGTTTGGCCGGTGTGGGTGACGGCGGCGGCCTACGTACTCCTCGCCCCACTGCCGGTCGCGTTGGCCCGCAGCGGGCCGAACACCGCCGCCGAACTGATGCAATCCCTCCGCTATTTCGCCGACATCGCAGTGATCTTGACCGCCGTTGGCGCGCTGATATTGCGTGCTCGACCCCGCGACCACACTCCGGATTCGCGCGGCCGCGCCGCTGCGGTGCGTCCCGACTCGCCATACGAGGCGACCAACCCGTTTGAACGCACTCCGGTGTCGCGGCCCGGCCCGGGCGATGACGCGACAGTCCCGCGCAGTCGGGATGCACCGGCTCACGATTCAGAAGGCGGGGCGTGGGTGGTGCCGAGGCGCGGTTCCGGGTTGTTGGGCAGTCCGGCGATGGGGTGGGGTTTCGGGTCGGGTGGGCGCAGGGCGGGGATGTTGCGCGGTCCGTGGATTGTGGGGTTGCTAGGGGTCGCGTTTCTGGCGAGTTGTCTTTGGTCTACTGCGAGTTTTGTGGAGCTTTGGCGGATTAATCCGACGAGGGCGTATGTGACGAATGTGAAGGCGGCGTTGGCGGGGGCGGATGGCGAGCCGCTGCTGGAGCAGGAGGTGCCGTGGGATGTGTTGAATCCGACGGCGTATCCGCAGAATTTGACCAGTCGCGTGCTCGCGCCGTTGGCGAAGCCGACCACCTTTGCCGACTCGACGCCGCATCTGCGGATGATTACTGATAGCGGTGAGATCGTCGACGCGGCGGTTTGGTGGAACCGCAGTATTCTGCCGGGGCCAGAGCCCGGCTGCGGCTATCGGATCCGGGGGCCACAGCCGACCGATGTTCCGCTCGACGGGCCGATGCTCGAACACGAATGGACTGTGCAGCTGAACTATCTGGCCGACCAAGCCGGACGTATCACCGTCTCGTTCGAACACGGCGAGCCTGTGGGTGCGCCGGTTCACAAAGGATTGAATACCGTCTACGTTCGCGTGACCGGCAGCGGATCCACGCTCCGAATCAATCGGAGCACACCAGGACTCGACCTCTGCCTCGGGGTCGGGCCCGTGGGAGTCGCCTCCTACGACAACTGATCTGCCGGTGTGGTCCGCCGCACCGGGATTCCGCCCGGAGAACTACAGGATGGCGAAGGCGACAACCAGACCGAGTGCGAAATGCGCGGCGGCCACCACGAGAACCTCGGTGATGTAGACATCGGATGCCAGCGCCGCGCCGATGTCGATGCCGAGTGCGAGCTCGATTACTCGCACCGAGATCACCTGCGCGATTATGCCGACCAACCCGTAGACGCTGGCCGCGATAAGACCCTCGGAGAGTTTGCCCGCCGAGGCGTAGATCGCCAACACGACAATCAGCGCCATGCTGACCATGCCCGCGGCGGTGACGATGATGGCATTGGGTTTACCTGCGGCGACCAGGGCGCGCAGCTTGCCAGGCGTGGTCAGATCGATGGCGTAGAAGCCGACGAGCATCAGGGCCAAGCCGACGATGGCGTAGCAGACGATGGCGCCGACGCCGGTGCCAAGCGAGTTCCAGTAGCCCGATTCGAGGGCAACTGCGGTCATCGTGCTCCTTCCGAGGAGAGGTCGCGTAGCGAGTTACTGCGTAATGCGGTGCGGGACAAAGGCCGAGCCGTCGTCGGTGATCAATCCGGCGGTTTCGCGTATCCCGAGTCCCGCCGCGTTGTCGCCGACAATCCAAGCGCCGAGGACCGGCCGCATATCGTCGAATTCCGGTAACGGGTCCAGCAATTGGTAGACGAAACCCTCTTCGCCGTAGACCCCACCGGTAGCGGTCTCCAGGCCCGCACCGACAATGGTCATATTCGCGCCCTCGCGCCCGAGCTTCGGCTTGCGAATGTATTCGGTGAGCTCATTGGGCTGATCGAGATAGGCGGGCAATAGGTTCGGGTGCCCGGGATACATCTCCCACAGGATCGCGAGGATCGCCTTATTGCTCAGCAGGGTCTTCCATAGCGGCTCGACCCACATGGTCTGTGGCAGGCTCGCGACCACGCGCTTACCGAAATCGTCGTCGAGCACCCACTCCCACGGGTACAGCTTGAAGATCGCATCGATCGAGCCATCGGCCAGATCGACGAAACGCTCCAGCTCACTGTCGAATCCGACCTCCTCGATCGGCAGCGCGATGGTGTCGAAGCCCGCCTCGGCCGCGGTTTCCTGCATATACGCGGTGGTGACATTGTCCTCACCGGTGGCATCCGCACCGGACCAGGTGAAATGTAATTGCGCCGAGGGCAGGATGTCGCGCAACTCGGTCCAGCGCTCGACCAGCTTCTCATGCAGGGAATTCCACTGATCGCCGTCCGGATAGAGCGCGGTGAGCCAGTACCACTGCACAATTGCCGCCTCCAGCAGTGAGGTCGGCGTATCGGCGTTGTACTCCAGTAGTTTCGCCGGTCGTCGCGCGTCGTAGCGCAGATCGAAGCGGCCGTAGACATGCGGGTCATTGCGCTTCCAGGATTCCGCGATCGGCCCCCAACTCCATTCGGGCAGACCGAAATCCTTGTACCGCTCGGTGAGCACGATATGTTCGACGGCATTCAGACACATCGAATGCAGCAGTTCGACGTCGGCCTCCAGCGCAAGGATCTCCGACATCTCGAACTCGTAGTGCACCGATTCATCCCAATACGGCCGGGGCAGACCGCTCGCATCCCGTCCGGGCGAGCCGTAGACCAGCCCCTGGCCCTCGATGATCTGCTGCCAACCGGGCCGCGGCGTAGCGCGCACGCGTCGCATTACGAACCCCCGCCGGTCTTGCTGCTGGTGCCCAAGCCGCCGCGGGTAATGGTGCTGCCGCTCTTGGTCGAGATCTGAGCACCCTTGGGCTGCACCGTGGTTCCGCCGGTCGGCGGCTTGCCGACGGTGTTGTTGCCGCCGTAGTAGTAGCGGTACTGGTGTCCGTTGTAAATGAAGATCCCGTTGCTACCGGTGTACGCACCGGTCACGCCGGATTCGACTGCGGTCGACGCGATCTCGCACTGGTCGTCAGGGGCGACGACCTGCTGACCGTTTTGATCTATCACAGTGCAATAAGCGGTCACCTGATCGGGTTTGGTGAGTGCCCGATAGGCGAGGTAGCCGCCACCGACCAGACCAGCGACACCGACAATCGCGATACCGCCGATGAGGACACGCTTGCGGGTGCGCTTCTTCTGCTCCGCAGCGGCCGTGGCGGCCCGCTGCGCCTCCTCCGCCCGCTTACGTGCTTTATCACGCGCCCGTGCCTCGGCCACCGTCGGCGGGCGCGGCTGGGTGATACCGGGCTCCTGGCGCTGGATACTGCCCCGATGCGGCGGGGAACCGAACCGCCGCGGCTCGGCACCCGGCGGTACCGGCCCGGCGTCAGGCGTCCCTGACCCGGCATCCGCGGAACCGGATCCACCGCCCGCCGAACCCGACCCGCCACCCGCCGAACCCGATCCGCCGCTCACCGAACCCGATCCGCCGCTCACCGAACTGGTATCACTACCCGCCGAATGAGGTTGCGGCGGTATGGCTTCAGAGCCCTCCTGCCCGAACAGAGGAACATGAGGCATCGACGCCCCCGAATCCGGATCAGGCTCGGACCGCCCCGCGTCGTCTCCCGCCCCCGGACCTGCCGTACTCAACGGTCACATCGCTCGGTCGTCGAAACCACTACCGCTCCTCGAATCCGGACAAATCACCCCGCGCGGGCTCCCAGCTTTCCACAACGAGGTCGACCCGACCAGGAGTATCTCCGGAACGGAGCAGATCCAGCAACATTTCGCATGCGGATCGTGGACCTTCGGCCACCACATGCACCCGACCGTCGCGGACGTTTGCGGCGTGCCCGACCAGTCCGAGCGCCAGTGCCCGCGAGCGCGTCCACCAGCGGAAGCCGACGCCCTGGACGTAGCCGTGCACCCACGCACTGAGCCGAACCGATTGCGCCATCACGCGTCGATGACGTCGATATCGAATGTCAGTGTGACCTTCGCGCCCGCTTTCAGCGTCCGGCCAACCGTGCAGACCTTGTCGATGGCGCGCTGCACCGTGACCAGCAGTCGCTCGCGGGCCTGCTCGTCCAGTTCGCTCAGGTCCAGCTCGAATACCTCGTCGAGCTGCGGGTACACCTCGTCCTCGCGGTCGGCGTCACCGGAGACCCGAATGGTCGCGTCGAAGGTGTCGCCGAGCTTGCGCGAGAGCGGGAAGTCCGCACTCAGTCCGGAGCAACCCGCCAGGGCGATCTTCAGCAGCTCACCCGGCGTGAAGGCCCCGGGTACGCCCTGCGATGCGATCGATACCTCGGCACCGCGCGAGCTGCGGCCGGTGTACGCCCTGGTCCCGGTGCGCTCGACCCACAGGGTGGTCGGCTCGGTCGCAGCGGTGCTCGCAGTCGCGGATGCGGTGGTCTGGTCAGCCATGGTCTCGATCCTGCCAGTTCCGCCTCCCCGAATATTCAGGCCATACCAGTTGGGAGCCTCTCGAGTCCCGCTCAGGTCCCGCGTCGGGTGCCTGGCCGGGTCTCGGGCGCACCCGATGAGTTACCCATGCTCGCCCGAAATCAGTTGTCACGCTGCTCGCAACAGCTATCGCCGCCGTTGCTATTCCTGGAAGCGGTAGCCCATTCCGGCCTCGGTCAGCAGATGCTTCGGATGCGACGGGTCGATTTCCAGCTTGCGCCGCAACTGCGCGAGATACACCCGCAGATAATGCGTTTCGGTGGCATACGACGGCCCCCACACCTCACGGAGCAGCTCACGCCGCCCGACGAGTTTGCCGCGATTGCGCACCAGCATCTCGAGCATGCCCCATTCGGTCGGGGTGAGATGTACCGGCGCACCGTTCTTGGTGACCTTCTTCGCGCTGAGGTCGACGATGAACGAGGAGGTCACCACCACCGGACCGGAGGCATCGGTATCGGTCGCGCCACGCCGGACCGCGGCCCGTAACCGGGCCAGCAGCTCATCCATACCGAACGGTTTGGTGACATAGTCGTCCGCGCCCGCGTCCAGTGCCTCCACCTTGTCGGTCGAATCGGTACGCGCCGAAAGCACGATCACCGGTGCGGCGGACCATCCACGCAGCCCGGCCAGTACCTCGATACCGTCCATATCGGGCAGACCGAGATCGAGGATGATGACATCGGGATGTTTATCGGCCGCCGCGCGCAATGCCGCCGCACCGGTGCCCGCGGTGATCACCTCATAGCCGCGCACCGACAAATTGATGCGCAGCGCGCGCACGATCTGCGGTTCGTCATCGATCACCAGCACCTTGGTCGACGGTGCTTCCTGCTTCTTGTCGGTCATCACGACTTCCTGTGCGGTCCGCGGTGTCGTTGTGCTAATCATCAGCTGCTCACCTCGGTTTCGTCGGCAGGCAGGTCCACGATCATCGTCAATCCTCCGCCCGGTGTCGGTTCGGCGTGCACGGTGCCGCCCATCGCCTCGACGAAGCCGCGCACCACCGACAGCCCGAGCCCGACCCCGGTGGTGTTGTCGCGATCGCCGAGCCGCTGGAACGGCTCGAATAATTGCTCTTCGGTGCCCGGCGGGACACCGGGACCGACATCCACCACGGCGATAGATACCTGGTCGCCGTCGCGGTCCGCAGTGACTCGCACGGGCGTATCGCGCGTCGAATGCCGCAGCGCGTTATCGACCAGATTGGCCAGCACCCGCTCGAGCAGGCCGCTGTCGGCCCGCACCGAAACCTCGCCGACCTCCACCTTCACCCGATCCATCGCGGCGCGCCGCAGCCCGCGCGCGCCCATCCCGACGCTCACCAGCGCCTGGTGCACAACCTCGTCCATGTACACCCGACGCAACTGTGGCTGCACCACGCCGACCGCCAAGCGCGAGGAGTCGAGCAGATTGCCGACCAGCGCGGTCAGTTGATCCACCGATTCCTCGATGGTTTCCAGCAATTCGACGGTGTCCTCGGGCGAGAATTCGATGTCGTCGCTGCGCAGACTGGAAACCGCGGCCTTGGCACCGGCCAGCGGCGTGCGCAGGTCGTGACTCACCGCGGACAACAGCGCCCGACGCAACCGGTCGGCCTCGAGCAGGGCCGCAGCGGCACTGGCCTCTTCGGCCAGCCGGGACTGGCGAACCAGCCCGGCCGCCTGATTGGCGACCGCGTTGAGCACCGGTCGGTCGGTCGCGGCCAGGGGCCGTCCGGCCAACAGCAGCCAGCTCGTCGCATCGCCCGCCTGAATCGCGGTCTCGGCCTCGGACGCCCGCTGCGGCGGACTCGTGCCTGCCGCCGCGATCACCTCGTCGCCGCACTGCATACTGACCGCGCGCAGCCCATAGGTCTCGCGGACCTGTTCCAGCAGATTGGGCAGATCCGCACCGTGTAGCACGGCACCGGCGAACAGGGTCAGCAATTCGGCCTGTTGGGAGGCACGGCGCGCCTGGCGGGTCTGCTTGGCGGCCACATCCACCAGCGCCGCGACCGCCACCGCGACGATCAGCAATACCACCACGGTGACGAAGCTGTCCGGTTCGGCAATGGTCAGGCTGTAGCGCGGATCGACGAAGAACCAGTTCAACAGCACGCCCGACAGCAGCGCGGAAAGCGCCGCGGGCACGACGCCACCCAGCAATGCCACCGCGACGACGCCGATGAAGAACACCGCGCTGAGCCCGCCGAGCTCGAGGTAGCCGTCCAGGAACGAACAGATCACCGAGACCAAGACCGGCACCAGCACCGCTGCGAGCCAGGCCCGGATCGGCTGGCGCGGCATCAGTGAATAGCGCCGCAGCCCACGGTTGGCCTCCTCATGCGTGACCATATGCACATCGATCTTGCCGGAGGCCTGCACCACGGCCGAACCGATGCCCTCGTCGAGCATGCGCGCCCAACGCGAACGCCGGGAGGTGCCGATCACCAACTGGGTCGCGTTCACCTCGCGGGCGAATTCCAGCAGCGTGGTCGGCACATCGTCCCCGGTGACCGTGTGCAGCGAGGCATCCAGACTGGCTGCCAGTTCCCGCAAGCGGTTCAGCCGTTCGGTCGACACCCCGGCCAGACCATCGCCGCGCACCACGTGCAGCAGGACGAGTTCGGCACTGGACTTGGTCGCGATGCGACTGGCCCTGCGCACCACGGTCTCCGACTCCGGACCACCGGTCACCGCGACGACAACACGTTCGCGTGCTTCCCACAGCTCCGTGATCTTGTGGTCGGCCCGATACTTCGCCAATGCGGCGTCGACCTGGTCGGCCAGCCACAGCAGCGCCAATTCGCGCAGCGCGGTGAGGTTCCCGGGGCGGAAGTAGTTGCGCAGCGCCGCGTCGACCTTGTCGGCAGCGTACACGTTGCCGTGGGAAAGCCTGCGCCGCAACGCCTCCGGCGTGATATCGACGAGTTCGACCTGATCCGCACCGCGCACTATGGCGTCGGGCACGGTCTCCTTCTGCTGGATGCCGGTGATCTGCTCGACGACGTCGTTGAGGCTCTCCAGATGCTGCACATTGACCGTCGAAATGACATCGATGCCCGCGGCCAGCAGCTCCTCGACATCCTGCCAACGCTTGGCATGTTCGCTACCCGGAGCGTTGGTGTGCGCGAGTTCGTCGACCAGCACCACCGCCGGGGCGCGCCGCAGCACCGCCGCCACATCGAGCTCGGGCAGCGTGGTGCCGCGGTAGGCGACCATGCGCGGCGGAATCTGCTCGATGCCCGCCAGCAGTTCCGCGGTTTTGGCTCGGCCGTGTGTCTCCACTACCGCAGCTACCACGTCGCGGCCGCGTTCGAGTCGGCGATGGGCCTCGCCCAACATGGCGTAGGTCTTGCCGACTCCCGGTGCCGCACCGAGGTAGATGCGCAGTTGCCCGCGTTTCAACGTAGAATACCTTCTCGTGTCCTTAGTATCGGTACGTGCAGTTATCTATCTCCGAGTCAGCCTGGACACCACCGGTGACGGGCTTGCGGTCGAACGGCAGCTTGAAGACTGTAAGCGCATCGCCGAGGTAAAAGGGTGGTCCGTTTGCGATATCTATACGGAGAAACCTGTATCGGCCTTTAACAAGGTGAAGTCCCGTCCAGAATACGACCGAATGGTGCACGACTACCGGGCCGGACGCTTCAACGCGCTGATCACATGGGACCTCGACCGCCTGACTCGGCAACCACGGCAATTGGAAGACTGGATCGACGCGGCGGAGACCAACGGACTCCGGCTGGTTACCGCGAATGGTGAGGCCGATCTTCAGACAGACGGCGGGCGCATGTACGCCAGGATCAAAGCGGCGGTGGCACGCGCGGAGATGGAACGAAAGGGTGCCCGCCAGAGCAGAGCGCAGCGACAGAGGGCCGAGAAGGGGCGCCCACCGAAAGGGCCCCGCGGAACCGGCTGGACTGCGGACGGAGATCTCGATCCAATCGAGGCTCCCGCGATCAATGCGGTCTATGAGGCCTTCGCAAACGGAGCATCACTGCGCGCGATATCGGCAGCACTGTCCGGCGCCGAGCCTGTCGTGCAACGAATCGGAGACGACACCATGGTGCAGGACCTCCCGAAGTCGGTGCCCGCCTTACCTTCCCGCACGGGCCGTCCGTGGAATCCTGCGACTGTCCGACACATTCTCCGGAATCCGCGGTACGCGGGCTGGAGTGCGCTCGGTGGCGAAATCGTTCGAGATGCAACTGGTGCGCCGGTTCGAGGACGGTGGGAACCGATCGTCTCCGATAGTTTGTGGTTGGCAGTCCAACGTCTGCTGGACGATCCTGCAAGAAAGACGAGCCGAGTCGGCACTGACCGTCGCCATCTTGGATCCGGACTGTACTTCTGCGGGCCACATGGCGACAGCCGTGGCCGTGTGAAGGCGCATGGGAGTCGCTACCGATGCCCTGGCCATCTTGCGCGATCACGCGAGCAAGTAGACGAATTCGTGCTGAAGTTCGTGCGTCGACGTCTCGCCCGCACCGATCTGGCCGACCTCCTCGTCCAACCTGACGATGATCGCGTGGAAGCCTTAGTCGCTCAGGAGAAGATCCAGCGCGCCCGCATCGAACGTGCGAGATCGGACTATAAGGCCGAACTCATCGACGGTGATCTGTTCAAGGAGATCCGCGAAGAGGCCAGCGCGGAAGCTACTCGCCTGGAAGCCGAACGCCTCAGTCTCACCGCTGGTACGGCGGCGGCGGACATCCTCCGGGCCGAGTCGCCAGTCGATGCCTTCGATGCTGCCGACCTGGCGGCTAAACGTGCGGTGATCGACCTCCTGTGCGAAGTCCATCTCTGGCCCGCACCTGTAGGCCGCCAGCAATTCGACCCCAACACCGTTCAGATCATTCCGAAGTAGCGCGTCGTGCAGAACCAAGCCAAGTAGAGCCTGAACCAGACGAGGGATAGCTTGTCTGAAGTGCATAAACGGCCCGATTTCGGGCTCGGCGAAAGTGTGAACCTCCCCGACGAATTCGCCACGAAAACCCCGCGAAAAACGCGCGATTCGACACTTCCACCTTCCTTGGGAGCGCCCCGACAGCAATCACCCCGTTACTACCGCCAGGATCAGTCCGGGTCGACGGGAACGAGTAGGGCGGCCTCGATGCTGAACGAGTAGTGGCCGGGCGCGGTTCTATCGACGGATTCCACGACAGCACGGTCGCCGTCCAGCTCGAGGACCTCGAATTTCGATACGCCACCGGCTGCAAGCAGGGCTCGGTCGCCGACGTTGGGCACGGGCACGGGGTACGCGACGAGAGCCAGACCCGGCTTTCCTTCCGCAGCCCGTACGAATCGATCAACGTCCGACCCGGTCGGCCGGCTCTCGTCCTGTCGATGTCGCCCGATCTTTCGCCAGCACCCACGAAACTCCTGCGATAGCCTCTAGATTCGGAATCCGCATGCAACCGCGGATCGGTAGTTGGGGGCCTACAGATGAGCATCAGTTCCCGTCGATCAGTATCGCTTCACTGGCGTGCCGGTTGGCTCGGTCACAGGATCACTCGACATATCGCCTTCGGCGTGGCAGTCGTCACCGGAGTGGTCGCGGTGCTCTTGTCGCCCTTTTTGCTTCTGCTGCTGCCTACGGCGAACAGCGTCGACTGGGGCCGACTGCGCGAAGTCAGCCAAGCCTACGGGGCGACATCGACAATCGTGTCGGCACTCGCTCTCTGCGGGGTTGCGACTTCCCTCTTCATACAGACCCGACAGTTCAAGGCATCTCGATACGAGACAGTTCGTCGCTACCACCTGGACTTGAACCGTATTGCGCTGGAGGACCCGACGATTTACGGGCCGTGCATCGGGCGGCTAGTCGAACCACCCGGCATCGAGGCCCGCCAATTCTATTACACCGCTTCGTGGATGCGGTATGGACTGATGGCCTATGAGTCTGGCGTAGTCAGCGAACGGTCGCTACGCGAGGATCTGTTTGGCGTTGTATTCCGTAGCGAGATCGGCCGAGACTACTGGAGTCAGACCGGGGCATTGTGGGGGGAGATGATGGCGAGCTACAACCACCGGACCCGGGCATTCAAACGCATCGCAGACGAGGAATACCGAAAAGCCGTAGCGGCCGGACCGGCACCGATCACGTGGGATGCGATCCGCGCGTCACAGCAGACAGCCGGTCCCCGGGAGCTGTCCAACTCCCGCGAACAAACGAAGTGGCTGACGTCTGGTTTCGTCGCCCTCACGATCAGCGCTGGCGTCGCACTCGGCGTCGCGATCGGAAAGTCGAACTTGAGCCGCTTCGACCGGTAACTTACAAGGTCAATCCGCTTGTACGCTGTGCTTACTGCGAAAGATACACTATGTCCGCGAGCGCAATTTCGAAAGTTTAGTGTTGTTCTCAGGGCCTGGTCACAGTGCCATTCCGGCCGTACGGAGAAGATGGTGGCCGGGTCAGCCGATGGGGAGGTGTCCCGGAGTGGGATCTGGCGTGGGCTGATGCTCGTAATCGGTGGTGGCTCCACCGGATTCGGTGTCGCCCTGCTGTCCGGGGTTCACGCCAGCTTTGGCCAGCCCCTCGCGACGGCCCTAGCGGGTGCCGGCGCGCTCACCGCAGGCGTCCTGGCCTACATCAGTGGACAGCGCAGCCGCGAACTCGCCGAGAACCACCACCAAGCCGACTCCCGCCGCGCCAAGGAATCCGCACTACGCGACCGCTACACCGTAATCGCCACCCAAATCGGCGACGGATCCGCCGCGATCCGGCAAGCAGGGGTCTACGCGTTGACCGCGCTCGCCGACGACTGGCATGCCTTCGGCGAAGACGATGAACGGCAGGTCTGCATCAACCTGCTGCAGTGGTACCTCCGTGTCCCGGGCGCCCTTCCTGACGAAGAGTCGCTTTGGCCAGATTTGGCCGAACTCGAAATACGGCAAACCATCGTCGGCATCCTGACCCAACGCCGACAGCTTCCCGCCGAGGACCCGAAATCCTGGGCTTCCACCACCATCAGCCTGCATCGGGCATCACTGCCTGGATGCGACCTCGCCGAGTCCAATCTCACCGGGCTTGATCTGGACCGCGCGGACCTGCGTGTCGTGGATCTGACCGACGCCAAACTGACAGGCGCCAAGCTCACCTACACGAAACTGGTGGCCGCGGACCTGGACGGCGTAGACCTGACCGGGGCGAACCTATACGCCGCGGACCTGACAGAGGCGTACCTGGACGGCGCGGATCTGACAGGGGCGAAACTGACCTACGTGCATCTGAAAGGTGCGGCCCTGCGTGGGGCGAACTTGACCGACGCGTGCCTGACCACCACTGAACCGACCAGCCCATACGCAATCGCCGGTCCGAGATACACCGCGGACCTGACAGGGGCGTACCTGACTGACGCCAACTTGACCAGAGCGGATCTGACCGGCGCCAACCTGACCAGAGCGGATCTGACCGGCGCCAACCTAACCGACACGAAACTGATCGGTACGGATCTCACCGACGCCAAACTGAGCAAGACGGATCTGACCGTCACTCTTACGCGTGATGAGCACACGCGATGGCCGGCGGGGCTAGCAGTCCCGACAGATTGACTTTGGTGCGTACATGGCAGCCTTGTGAGATCAATACTGTCGGCGCTGTGCACACAAGCGAAGAACCTGCATGTCAAAGAGCATTTCACCACAATCTATTAGTGTTCAAGGTCCCGATGAGCGGCACCAATCACACGAGACGGCAGAGCTGGCTTCCGCCAGCCTCGTCGCTATATGTGCGATACTGGTGTAGCTGGCTGATCCGGCCACATGGTCGGGGTAGGTCAGACGTCAAGGAAGGCGCCCGCGTGGCGCCTTCTCTTCTGTCTAGCGTGGCCACTTGTAGATTCCGTCTCGACGGACACTTACTTCCTGGATCTGAACGGCTGCGAGCCTTCCCCACATAGTGTCGTCGCAGATCTTGGTCGTCTTACCCTTTGCCGGGACCGCCTTCCGCGACGCCGCGTAAGCGACGAGATCGGCAAGCTGGATGAAGTAGCTGTGTTGCGAGTCCCGTCCAACAGGGTCTTCCACGAGCAAGCGGGCATCGCCGTATCCGCCACCTTGCCAGTTGTAGCGACGGAAGCGGCGGAGGTGCTTCCTGACTCGATCTTCTTCGCCCTTATCGTGGACAATCACGATCGGGTGGCCGTCGCCAGTACGCTTGCGGAGTCGCGTAAACAGATACTCCCAGGATGTCTCAAAAACATCGATGTCCGGTTTAGCGATCTCGGACTTGTGGATCGTGATCGCGCAAGCTCCACTCGATATCCCTACCGCAGCATCGATATGGCGCTGGTAGATGTCGCGGACCTGGCCGTCGCCAAGTCCGAGGTCACTATAGGTCTTCTTGATCCCGACAAGGTGATTTGCCTTGACCTCCTGCTTAATTGGCAAGCCGTAGGTGTCCCGAAGGTTTCGGCGAAGATTGACGAGATAGTCAAGCGCATCGGTCCAAGTGTGCATCGGAATGAGAACGCATCCGAGGGTGTAGGTTTGCGATCCACCCCCGTCCACAGACCCCGTGTCGCCCGTCTCGTCGATATACGCAAACTCCGCAGCGAACCGCCGTTCTTGAACTGCGGTCATCCAGCGACCGCCTCGCCGTCCAGGACCACGCGGTCATCCTGCCCCTGAACCAATGACGTAACTTCCACCGACTCATCATCCATCAGTCACCAACACCAGCAATACGAAATCTACAGCGCGGCAACAAATCTCTCGCGGCTAGTTGTGCCATGTCATGAGGTTTGTACTTCCGGCCGTGTCGGCAGCTCCTCGGTGTCGTGCACCAGCCAGCGCAGGAACGCGACCACGTGCGCGTTCAAGTTCGAATCAGACTGGGCGACGGCGGTTTTCGCGCGTTCGTGAAGTTCGGGGTCGACTCGGACTGTCATAACCGGAAATCGGTGCTGACTAGGCATTTTTCGATTATCTCACGGTGGACGTCCACCAGCGCGCAACGGTAAAATTGAAGGTGGACGTCCACCTTTGACCTGGGCAAATAAGCAGGGAGAACTGCAAATGAAACCGCCATTGGCGTACTACGGAGGCAAGACCACGATCGCGACCCGGATCGCCAGCATGTTGCCCGCCCACGGCCATTACGTGGAACCATTCGCGGGATCGCTGGCGGTGCTGCTGGCCAAACCCGCGGTGCGGATGGAGACCGTCAACGACATCGACGGCGACCTGATGATCTTCTGGCGAGTCCTGCGCGACCGCCCGGCGGATCTGGCGCGGGTGTGCGCGCTGACACCGCATTCGCGGGCCGAGCACGATGCCTCGCACGACGATCTGTCCGGCCTGGACGAGCTGGAGCGGGCCCGCCGGGTTTGGGTGCGAATCACCCAGTCTCGCACCGGAACCCTGCGCCGCACCGGGTGGCGCCACCATGTCGACCCGAACGGATCCGGAGTCTCGATGCCCGGCTACCTGGCCGCATACCTGGAGCGGATGCTGCCCGCTGCGGAGCGATTGGCCGCGGTCTCGCTGGAATCCCGGCCGGCACTCGATCTGATCGGCGCGTACGGCCGCCACCGCACCGTGCTGCTGTATGTAGATCCGCCGTACCTGGGCACGACCCGGGACCGCAACTACCGCCACGAGATGACCAGCGAGGCCTCCCATCGGGAGCTGGCGGCCGCCCTGCACGCCTGCCAGGCCACCGTGATGCTATCCGGGTACGCCAGCGAACTCTACGACCGCGAGCTGTATCCTCACTGGCACCGCTACGAGCTGGCATCGTTTACCACCCAGGGCGGCGCACACCGAGCCCGCACCGAAGTGCTGTGGTCCAACCACCCCCTGCGCACCCCCGACGCCGACACCCTGCCGCTCCCGGAGTTTCGTAACAGCGACGTCCCAGCTGAGGATGCAGGTTACGAAACCCGATGCCAGGCACCAGGATGCGAGAAGTCCTCACCCGCCGCAGCACTGGCCGCCCGGGCCGCTTCTGCTCCACCAGCTGCCGAATGCGCGCCCACCGTGCATCAGCTCAGCCCCCATCATGAGCCGGTCCACCTCACACATTCGGGTCTGACGTAAGCGGCGTCGTGTCGGGCACTGGTGATGTCACAGCCCCGTTCGGTACGGTGCCGCTATGGTGCGACTGCGCTACTTCACCGACTGCGACGAAACAGTCCAGGCGAAAGTCCGCGGCTGGACACATACCAAAGAATTCGTCGAACGGATCGGGATGTCCGACAGCAATCTTGGGTACGCACCCAGCGCCGAAACCGGCATCGGCCGAATCCACAACTGGGTCATCTTCGCCGACGAGCAACCTGTGGGATTGGTATCGGCGATGGTCCAGGACCGGCCGCTCAACCAGCTCGACACGGAACCCGACGATCCTGCCGACTACCCGTCGCTCGGGACGGTGACCTATATCGACCGAGAGCACCGCGGCCGCGGATACGCATCAGCGTCCAAACGTGCCATGAGCGAACACGATGCCACGAACGGAGTCCGTTCCTTCGGTTGCGTCATCGCCGCTGACAATACAACAAGCCTGAAATCGATCAGGAAAGCCGGATACGAGCGCGTCCGTGTCGAGAAGCGCGACGGCAAGCTGGATAACCTTCATTTCCGGCTGCGACGGTAATCGCATCAGCGTTCTGTGTAGAGCTGGGCGTGATCGAGGCTGAATTCCCCGATCCCCCGCAGCCACAAATGACACGTTCCGATCGCTGCCCCAACCAGCGTGTTTGAGTAGTCCGAGTCGCGGCTTTTTCGCCGCGAATTGGCGGCCATATCTACAATGATTCGCCTCCGGCTGCGATCGATTGCCGAGTGATCGCTATCTCAATGCTGTTGCATTGCTGGCGGATTCGCTGCCCGGCTCGGCGGCCGAAACGCCTTGCCCTGCTGCGGTAGGCCAACTGGCCGCCCGAGCCTTCGCACCCCGTACCTGCTTTTTGGCCCTGGTGTGGGTCGGGTTGCACAGAGAGGCGGGCAGGCACCGCCTGCCCGATAAGGCCTGCCTTTTTCGCGTAGAGGCTCCGGGGTCAAGGGTGGCCGCTAGGTCATCGGCGCAGCCGACGCCGCCAGGCGCCCTTGACGCTGGAGGGGCGCGGAAACACAATGCAGGCCGACCCACCACCAGGGCCACGCGACCGGAGGTCGCGGAAGTTCTTCCACGAGCATCGCTCGTGCACGCGGGCGCCCCGACGCCCGCGCGCCAACCACCGCATCGTGAGCCGCCGTCCGATGACTTGCATCGGGCAGTAGTCGCGGATCTGTAGACCGCTACCGATGCAGACGAGTCGACCAGCTGGAAGCGACACCGCCAGGTGTTGATACGTATGCCAACGGAACCAACCAGCTAAAGCACCGATACGTACCCACGCAACCACTTCTTTTTCTCTCAACCACCACCCAACCCTCCCCTCTTTTGATCTTTTGATTTCTGATTGCTCCCCCACCCCCTCCCAGTCCGACATCTCGTTGACCACGAAGTGGGTGATGAGATGTCGGACTGGGAGGGGGTGGGGGAGTGAGCAGAAATCCCGCCCTTTGCCCAGCTCACGGGAGGGTTGGGGTGGTGGTTGAGAACACGAATAGGTAGCACACGCGTGTGCTACCTATTCGCTACGTTTTGTCGGGGTTTTCGCGCCGCTGACCGCGCCGACCGGCACCAAGATCGACTCCTGAAATACTGCCAACGAGACACGACAAGGACCCTTCCTCGGCCGGACAGTGTGAGTCCGGCTCGTCGGTTGTTCAAGGGCGCTCCTATCGTCGCGTCGGCTGCGCCGATGGCCTGCGGCCACCCTTGAGCAACCGCCGCTCCGGACTCGTTTTGCCTGCGGAGGAAGGGGCCGGGGAACAGTCGGTGCAAAGCGCAACCACGGGTACTCGAATGGCCCGACCGGCTGAAGACACGACGGAGCCCCGGCCGAAATCTCGGCCGGGGCTCCGGGTAGGGTGGTGCGGTTTAGGCGGCGGGCGGGATGTAGGCCACCAGCTCGTAGACGCGGCCGTAGCCGCCTCCGTCGACCGGGCCGACGTAGACCAGCTGATCGAGGCGACCGCCGATCGCGAAACCGCCGGCGCGAGCACGCCGCACACCCGCGGCGATCGCACGCTGCATATCGCGATCCAAGGTGATCGAACGCAGACCCTCGTCATCAGAGTCAGCACGCTCGCCGGTCTCCAGGATCAACGCGGAGTCGATGACCGGGTCCCCGCCCTGGGCGACCATCGGCTTGCGGTTGACCCAATACAGCGGCTGCCCCTGGCTGTTGTGGCGGTGGCGCCGCACCACGGCCACGATCTCACCGGAGATCGTCGTGTTCGGTTCGACATCACGGCCGAACGGGTTACGGGCGCCTTGGCTCATCAGCTCGGCGTTGATCTGGTCCAGGTCGGTCATTGCGTTGGTCATGAGATTCTCCATGGTTGAGGTGGTGAAAGGGGGTTGAAGGGGGCAGGCTCACTGCCTGCCCTCAAGGGCTCTGCCCGGTGTGGCGGTAGAGGGCTCGCGGGTCCAGGGTGGCCACCAAGGCCATCGCCCGGGCAGGCGACGCTGTGCGCCCTTGACGAGGGAGGGACCGCCGCACACCCTCCCGCACCACCGGGGGGTTATCGGTCAGCGAATCAAGCTCAGCACCTCCCCACCGGGGTCGTCGGTGTCGGCGGCGGCGATGATCTGCGCGACCCTCGACTTCGACAACCCGACCGCGGCGCCGATCCGGCGCGTCGACTCCCCCGCCGCCACCCGGCGAAGGATCTCGGCGTCGCGGTCGGCGAGTGCGTCACCGTCCACCGCCTCGACGGTGACCGCCTGCCCGCTGTCCAACTCCGGCTGCGCGTTGTCCAGTGGTGGACGGTCGCCGTCCAGTCCTGTCCGGTCGGTGTCCAGCCGTGTCGAGTCCGCGTGAATCGGTGTCAACCCCGGCTCGGGGGTCGGTTGCGGGGTGCGCGGGACTTCGATCAGCGCGGTTAGACCGTGCGTGGCCGCCAGGCCGAACAGCGGCGCCGCGCCAGCCACGCACGCCGCGATGGTCGCGGGCAGGATGCGTTGCCCGGATTCGGCAGCGTGCAGACCATTTCCGACCACCGAAATCAGTTCGGCGGCGAACAACTCGCCCCAGAAGAACACGCGAGTCGCGGCCGGAATCAGCACGAGCTGGCGGGCGCGCCGCTGCAACGAGACCAGGGCGACGGCGGACTGGACAATCGCGCCGTCCACGAAAATCGGACCGGCCCACGCTAGACGGTGTGTAATCCCGGCCATCACGCTGAGTTCGGTCAACGCGGCAAACGACCACGCGAACGCCCCCACACCGATAACGATCGTCATCGCCAACGCGGTCAGCTCGGCCAGATCGAACCGGCCGGTGGACGGCTGGTGGACAGTGGCTGTCGAGTTCATCGGTCATATCCCTCTCGGTCGGTGGACGCCGCCCACGGGCTCCACGCCGCCGGACGAACCAGCCGTTCCTGCTCGGCGTGCAGCGCGTGCCCGGCCAGCTGATCCAGGGCGTCATCCAGATCGCTCGCTAATTCCCGGTTACGGTCTTCCAACTGCGCGGCCTGATGCTCGGCGGCATCACGGGCCCGCTCGACAGCAGCCAAGCGCTCCTCCAACTCCGCGGCCCGCTCATGCGCTGCGATCAACCGCTGCGCCAACTCGTCCCGGGAATAACCGTCCGGCGACGGCCGCGCCGTCACCGCCGCCGACACCGCTGGTGGTGTCGTGCAGATCGGCCGTATCGGCGTCCGTGCAGGCACCGGCCGCGCGGTCACCTGAGCGAGGTCGTCTCCTCCGGCCTGGGCGGGCATCGTCGCCTCGACGGTCGGGGCGCTCACCGCTCGACTCCGTCACGCTCAGCGTTCGCCAGGCTCGCGGCCAGCGCGTTGCCGGGCTGGTAGGTCGCCAACGGTGACGCGCTGCTGGCCAGCTCGCGGGTACGCGCCGCGGCGAACGCCGATGACACCGGAACCGGTGCGCTGGCGCTCATGTCGGCGGCATTCGTCCACGGCATGTGCGGATCGACGTGCTCGGCGATGTCCCACGCCTGCTCTTCCACACGAGTCACGTAGTGGGAAGTCAGCAGACCGTATTCGTCGCGCTCGATACCGCGTTCGGCGATGTAGCGGGCCTGATCCTCGCTGCGCGCCTCGATCGCCGACATCGCGCCACCGCGTCGAATCATGTTCGTGTCCGCGGCGGCCGGGTTATCGCGCCACCGTTGCGTGGCGTCGGTCAGGTACACCCATTCGTGCATCCACCGCGCCTCACCGTTGAGCCACGGTGAGGCGTATTCGCGGTAGTCCAGCGCATCGGCTGGGTCGTAGTCCTCCGCCGAGCGGGCGACGAACGACTCGGCGTGCATGAAGTCCGCACGCATCCGCTGCTCGGTCTCGGATTCGGGTTCGTGCAGTTCGGGGCGGGTATTCTCGATCATTGGTTCTGCTTCCTTCTTGGTCTCTGATGGGTGAGGTGGTCGCGGGCCGATCCATGCCGGGCGGTTCCGACGCCCGGCATGGCTGTCTCGGTGCTCAGCGCTCGGCTCCGTCGCGCTGGGCACCGTTGCGGGCCACGGCATCGGCCAACGCGTGTCCGGGCTGGTAGTCCGCCAGCACCGAACGCGGCGCGGACTCGGCGGCCTGCTCCCAGGAACCGTTGCCGGTCATCTCCCGCGCCTGCTGCTGGTTGCGCCATTCCATGTCGCTGATCGCGGCGACACCGTGGGCCTGGTCGTCGCGGACGCGGTCGGCGTAGCGGCGCATATAGTCCGGTTCGTTCAACCAGTCGTGAACCGCGTCATTCAAGCCCCACCAGGCTTGGCCCAGTTCGTCTTCGCGGCCCGACCACCGCGCGTCGATCCCGCGGGCCTGGCTCAACAGCAGATACCTTTGTTCTTCGGGTTCAGCCCACGCGGTTCGCTGCAGCGCTTCGACGCGAGCGAAATCCGCGCGCATCAAGACCTCGTGCGGGTCGGTGATCTTGGTGGCGTACTGGTTGATGAACGGGTCATCGAGATCGTCGGCGTGGCTCATCGCTGCATCCCTTCCCGGTCGCGTCCGTTGCGGGCCACGGCATCGGCCAACGCGTGGCCGGGCTGGTAATCCGCCAGCGGGGAACGCGGCGCCGACTCGCTGCCCGATTCGGTCGCCTCGCGGGTGTGGGTGCGTGCCTGCTCGGCTTGGCGCTCCGGGCTGCCGAAACGCTGCTCGGCCGGGGTGCGGTCGGCGAGCTTGCGCACCGCCTCATCCCGCTCGAAACGCAACTGGTCCCGCTCGGCACTCACCTCGGTCAGCTGCCGCGTCAGCCGGGCGTTGTTATCGGCCAGTTCGCTGTTGTGCTCGATCGACAAATGCAGCCGGGCCTTCAACGAATCCCGCTCCGCGCGTGGCGGCTCCTGATCGCTGTCCGTGCGGGCTTGTCCAGCGGGCCGCTCGTGTTGACCGGCCAGGGCTTTCTCCCGCGCGGCCAGCGACGCCCACACCGCGCGGTGTTCTCCGCTGTGGGAGTAGATCGGCGCCCGATCGTCGCGGGTGTCCCAGGTCTGCGCATGCGCGGCCACGCCGAAGGTGAGCATCAAGTCCGGGTTGCTGCGCATCCACGCCGTCGCGGCCTGCTCGCTACCGAACGACTTCGACCTGCTCGCGGTGACCCCGTTGCGGTCGGTCCACCCGACCACTGCCCGGAACCGAGCCGGGTCCTCCACCACGCGTTCCTGCTGGTTCCTGATCTCGTCGGCCTGGCGGGCGTCGGCCTCGTGCCACTGCAGCGCAGCCACCGTGTCCCGGTGACGCACCGCGGCGGTCTCGCGGGCCACGTGCGCCCGATACCGCAGTGCCTCAATGCCTTTCACCTTGTGGGCGCGGTTGAACAACTTGCCTGTCTCGAACTCCGGGAACGCTGTGGCCGCGTCCAGGCCGTCGAGACCGATGCCTTTCTCAACCTCGCTCAGGTGCGGGTTGCTCAGCAACAGATCCCGCATATCGGCCCGATGCCGCGCCAGCACCTGCTGATCACGAAAACGGCGGGAGTGGTCGACGGTCGGGTCGTTCGCGCGCTGCGACACCGCCAGCGCATGCACCCGGTACTTGTCGACGGCCTGCTCGGAATACACCAGATGCCGTTGCCGGGCGGCGGACTGCTCGCGGGCCTCCTGGCGGGTGATCAGACTGATCTCACGCCGCGCGCGGCGGCGTTCCAGCCAATTCGACGCCTGCGCGTAGTGACGCATCGCCGCCCGCATCGAGGCACTGAATTTGCGTGCCTCGGCGACGAGTTCGTCTTCGACACTGCGATCGGACATGTCAGTTCTCCTTCTTCGTGGTGGAACGGAACGGGTGAGTGATGAGGACGAAGGCCTGCAGGTAGTCATGCGCCACAGCCGCCTGGGCGGTGGTCGCGAAGGGAATTTCGGTGTGATGCATGGGATTTCCTTCCAATCGGGTGTTACTGGGGCTCGGCGGGTTATGCCGACTTCTTCGGGATTTCGAACAGCGCGGGCTGATCGAGGGCGTCACGGCGGCGGCGAGCGATGCTCGGGGTTGCGGAGGTGTGCGCGAGGCTGGTCAGGACTTTCAGCCGCCACTGACACGCGTAGGTGAGGCAGTTCGCGCAGTTCTTGTGCCCTGTGCAGCCGGGCAGCGGTTTCTGTTCGCGGCGGGCGTTGAACGACCACGCCATCGAATCCGCGGATTCGAGCAAGTCCCCGTATTGGGTGAGTCCGGAAGTCTTGACCCCAAAACCGTGCAGTGCCATGGAGGGCACTTCCCGGCTCAGTGCGGCCATGATCGCGGCGGCTTCGCTGGTGCCTTGGCGTCGGCACACCGACCCGACTCCGACGATCGGTTCCGCAGCCAGGTCCACGCCTGCGTCCGCGTATTGCTGGGCGTTCCGCACATAGTCAGCGAGGTCGAACCCTTGGAGCACAGGCGCGAACGGCAGTGCTTCGTCCAGTGCCCGCAGTTCGAGGTAGCTCCCGACCGTGCGCGCCTGGTGCTCGGCAATGGTGAGGCCGGTCTTGGCGGTAATGAACGGTTCGCACATCCAGTCCTGGATGGCCGCCCAATCGAGGCCGCCGATCTCCTGGGCGTAGCGGCGTACCCGGGCGGCGTACTCACGCGGTGACGGCCCAGCAGCCCAGGTGCCGTGCACGCTGAGCATCGAGAACCCACCCGAGTCCAGCGCGAACCGCCCGATTGCCCGCGGCAACGTCCGGTACCCGCACAGCCGTACATCGGAGATGAACAGCGGTACCGCCGTCTGACGTAACCAACCTGGTTGATGGGTGCCGAGATAGAACCTCATGCCGCACAACTCCCGTTACTCTGCGGCGGGTTCGGTGTTCGGGCGGGTGCGGTTCTTCTCGTAGCGGGCGCGGCGATGCGCCAGCTGCTCGACGTGACGTTTGATCCAGGCGCCGGCATCAGCGATGGCGTAGGCGAGCATCCGAACGGTCTCGACCGCGCCCGGTCGTCCGGCGCAGTGCCACCACGCGAACGCCGCCAAAGCGAGCACATACAAGGCCAGCGGGCCAGGCAAAGGCAGCACGGCGACCGCGGTTGTCCCCACCGCTGTGGCCGCGACGGCCGGTCCCCAGATCCGCAGTCCGTCACGGGTTTTGGTGATCCGGGAGACGTGCGGGGCGACAGCGCGGCCCACGGTGCCGCCGTCCGGAACGACCGGCACCAGCTGGGCCGCGAGTTTCTGCGCGGCGCTGCCCTCCATGTCCACGCTGAGCGCGTCGAGTATCTGCTGTTCGTGGGCTTGCTCGGCGGCGCTACGCCCGCCCAGCTCTTCGCCGTGGTCTTCGGGTTCGATCGGGGAAGCCATTTGTTTGTAACTCCTTGTCGTGTCAGTGGTTTCAGGCCGGTCGGCGCTTGGGCAGGTCGATCACCGGCGCCAAACGGGTGTCGTCGGTGTCGGATTCGGGGTCGGACATCGCGGCGATGCCGGGCAGCGGGCGCAGCCGCTCGAGCTCGTCGTCATCGAGCGGGCTCACCCGGCCCCAGCGGGCGCGGCCGCCAGCGACCTGCACCACGTCGCCTTTGGCCATGGCGCGCAGCCGGTTCGGCGGAATCAGGAACTGATCGGAGGACTGGATGTTGCCCTCGTCGCCATCGCGGTTACCGCCGACGAGCTTGTGGGACAGCTCGAACTTCGGGCGGGTGCCATAGATCTTGGCCAGGGTCTCCGGGTCGGTGGAACGGCCCAACAGCGAGCCACCCGAGGCGGCCGAGACCAAAGCTGTGCGGTTGTCGTCGTCGTGACCCAAGCCCTGCCAGGACTGGGCGATCCACCACGACCCGATGCCGGCCTTCCTGAGCCGCTCGACCCACTTCACTGCGCGGGTCTTGCCATCGGACACCGCACTGAATTCGTCCACGACCATCAGCGACGTGCGGCCGTGCTGCTTGTCGGCCAGCTGCTCGAACATCGTTCCCAGCGCACCGAACTGAGCGCGGGCACGGTCCGGGGTCTTCACGCCCTCCAGGACGATGTAGATGACGTCGAAGTCGGTCAGTTCCTTGTCGCCGTCGAACGCCGACCCCAGCGACCGGTACAGGTTGGCGAACTCGGCGCGAGCGGAGTTCATGACCGGCTGTTTGCCGTCGATGGTGGAGGCGATCTCCATGTCCACGCCCATCACCCCCGACCACGGCGTGACTCCGGCTTGGCCGCCCCACAGCTTCGACAGCTTCTCCACGTCGAACCGTGACAGGAACTCCAGCCACGACCGTGGCGGGTTGTGCCCGATCGGGGTCGCCACGCCGTCGATCACCTCGACCCGCGCAGGGGCGTCCACGATGAGGTGGATCAGGGTCTCGCGGATCTCGTGGAAATACCGCTCGGTGTCCGTGGTCGGTGTCGAACCGCCCGAGATCATCGCCGACAGGATCGAGCGCAGGTCATCGACGGTCGCGTTCCACATGCCCAGCGACACCTCATCGGGAAAGACACCGATGCGCTCAGCCCGAACACCCAGACCGCGGAACCACTTCCGCATCCGGGCCGCGACCTTGCGCGACTCCGGACCGCCGTTGCAGTCCACCACGATCACCAACGGCCGACCCGGACGATCCAGCCGCCACCACTGCCGATGCCGCATCCACGTGGTAACGAACCACGACACCAACACCCGCACCATCAACGTCGTCTTGCCCGACCCGCTCGAGGCCACCGAGGTCATGTGCTCGGCCACGTTGATCCACGGCAGAATCAACCGGGTCTCGCTGCGGCCCACCAGTTGACGTAGCACCGAGGACGGCGGCGCCTGATCGGTCTCGACCGCCAAGCGCCCGATCACCAACTCCGGATTGAGCCCACCGGTCGTGAATGGCAGGCGCCGACGCGACAACCGTGCCGCGGCACGCTGCTCGCGCTGGGCTTGGGCCCACAACGCCCGCTCGGTGCGAGCCGGGGACTTCAACCCGACCGTGGCCAGCTGCACGCGCCGGTTGGTGTGGGCGATGGTCGCGGTCAACCACGCCACGGGAATCAACAGCGGCGCCATACCCAGCAGACCACCGACACACTGACCGGCCATGAAATCGGTTGCGGCCTGGGCGAAGTCACGGACCGGGGCGAACACATCCCACGCCCACAACGCCGCAGCACCGGGCATGGCCAGCACACTGGCCAGCAGCCAGTTCCGCAGCCGCTGCGGCTTCCAGCCCAGCATCGTCGCGGGAACCAGGATCGCCACCGCGCCGATCAGAACGGTCACCAGGACCGCCGCACCCAACAGGGCACCATCGCCCACGCTGTCCCACGTCCACGACGAAAAGTCCGGCAACCAACCCAGCGGGTCATGATGCAACCCGATCGGCGGCATCTTCGGCTCGACATGAATCCCCGGCTCCGGTGTCGGCGTCGCGGTCGGGGAAGCGGCCGGCGTCGGAGCGTACGGCGCGCAGTCGGCCGGGGTAATCATCGGAGTGCAGGTCATGATCAGACCGCCTTTCCATCGTTGTGGTCTGTGACCTGGGTGTCTTCGTGATCAGCGGCACCGCCCGCGATCACCCGGAGCCCGGGTCGCGGAACAGGCGAGGACTCGGCCCGCTTCTCGGCCAGCAGTACGTCCAGATCGGTGAGGGTCAACTTCGGCCCGCCCGACAGATCCAGACCGGCCGCAGCAGTTCGGATCACGTTCTTGGTCGCCTCACCGCGGCAGTAGAACTTCAGGCCCGCGCAGTTGGCGCGTCCAGCCACATGCAGCGCTTGTGTCACGGAAGTGCGTGCCGCGCCAATGCTTTTCGCGGTCAGCTCGACCTCGACCGCCCACAAATCACCAGCAGCGGTGACGTAACGGCCATCATGGATATGCGGACGCGGCTGGCCAGCCTTGAGCAGACCAACCTCGGAACGCAGCTGCCGTTCGGAAATCCAGCGGTCCAGATCCAGGCCGGTCAGCGCCAACCGCAGCTCCAGTACCGCGAGGGTGTGGGCGGCCATCATGGGTGTGGGCACCCAGTGGCGCACCGATCGACCCAATAAGGCCTCGCACGCCGACTTCGTCGGGTAAACCCACACCGACCCAGGAACCGGGCGCACACGGTTGTCGCTGATCATGCGAGCCGCTTCCCACCGCGCCACAATCCGATACGCCCACGAACGGCTCACACCGAGCATCTGCGCCACTAATTCCAGTGGCGCGCCGTACATCTCGGCCAGAATTGTCAGCACCACCATGTCGCGCGGCGAAAAACGAATGCTCATCGATCCATCCCCTCTCGTTCGGCGCCACGCGCGAGCGAGTCAGCCAAGGCGCTGCCTGTGGCCTCGTAACCCGCGAGAGCGCTGGTGGATGTGTTCCAGCCCGGACCCGGATCCCCGGCCTGCTCGAACTCGGCACGGTCGATGCCGCGTCGCTCCGCGGCACGCAACTGGTGCTCGCGGGTGGCCTTCGCCAGTGCGGCAAGTTGTGCCGGTGATGCCTCCCGTTTTGCGGCGGCGAGGTTGATGTCGTACAGGTACGCTGTCAACGGCTCCCCAGCCCTTCGCGGACGCTGCACCTTGCCTGCGACGTCCTGCCCATTCGGGCGCAAACCATCTGCAGCCAACTGGCGACGAGTCCGCAAATGCGAAGGTGCGCAACGCCACCGATAAACCGGGATACCGCCCTCGGTCGGCTGCTCGGTCATCACCGCCACCCCGCAGGCGTCGGAATATCCTGCGGCGGAACACAACCCAACTCCTGGGCATGCGCTACCTGGTCATGACGGCACACATTCGGCGACGGCACGTAATCCTGGTAATCGATCCACGCCTTCCCACAAGCCGCCAACGCGATCAACAAACCGAACAGCAGCAGCCCGAGCCGCAACAGCGGCGGCAACAGCCCAAACAACTGCCCACCCGCCCGAGCGACCTGAGCATCGGTCTTCACCACCGGCCCGATCACCGCTCAGCCCCGTCCCGCTCATCCCGCTCACGACCATTGACCAGGTCCGCGAGCGTGCGCCCTGTGACCGTGGCGGAGCCGGAGATAGGCGCGGTCGTCCCAGCGGACTGATCTCGCTCCGGCTGCGGGTACTCGCGAACCTTCTCCGCCAGCTCACGAGCCGGATGCAAGTGGAACTTCGCCGTGCCGGCCATATCCTTGACCGCATCGCCAAGCCGGATCGCGGTGTATTCGACATTGATGCGGCCGTACTCCTCGACCGGCCTCCGATCGGCGCTTGGCGGCGGATTGTTGTACCGCTCCGCGTGCGGCTCCAGCGCCGCATAGCGCGCCTGCAAGGCGATCGTGCGCTGCCGCAATCGCTCCTGTGCCTGGATGATCGAATCCAACTCATCCAGCAAATCGACCGGATCATGGAACGGCTCGTTCATCGCCGCACCCCCATCCGCGGACGAAATCGCCACACAGCCACCAGGACTAGAAGAACCACCGTGACCCCGACAACCGCAGGATTCGTCAGCACTACATAGCCGACCGCCACAGCAGCGACGGCGAATCCAAATGTGCGGACACGCATTACGCTGCCCTTCCCGTTCGCGCACCGAGCAGGGCCGACAGCTTGGCGCGAGCTGTCGCGGACAGCGGCGGCGCCTGAGCGACGATTTCCTCGATGTACTCATCGATGGACCGCAGATCCATGCGTCGACCGGACTTCGTTCTGAACGAGCGCGTTTCGTCAAATTTCGGGGCGCTCATGCCGCACCGCCGACCTCAATCGGGCGCACCAGGGCAGCGACTTCACCACGGCTCACATACAGCTTGCGCGGCCCGCGCCGATACGCCGTCAGCATTCCGCGGCTGATCCATCGCCGAATGGTTGTCGGATGAACGTCGTCAGCGACCCGTGCTGCGTCCCGCAGGCTGATCAAGTCGTCCGGCAGGTTGCCGATTTCCACGGAATCAATCACCAGCGTCCTCCTCGTTGCATTTCCAAACTTGTTGACACACACCGAGATTCGCTGAGATATAGGGGACGACATCACTACATAGCAGGACTTGTATGGACGTCTTTGTACGAGTAGACTCGTCCCAAGACGTCCCAGGAGGGTCTAATGCCGAACGATCGTTTACGTGATGCGCTGCTTCGCAACGGGCTCGACATCGCCGACGTCGCAGACAAAACCGGTGTCGACGCAAAGACCGTCGAACGATGGATCACGAAGGGAAGGACGCCGTACCCACGGCACCGTCACACGATCGCCGCCCTTGTTCGCGAGTCGGAGAACTACCTGTGGCCCGACGCAGTTCCCCTCGAGCGGCGGGTCGAAGCGGCAGAATCAGAAGTCGTCAAGATCTATCCGCATCGGAATTCAATTCCGACGGATTTATGGATCCGCCTTTTGGAGAACTCGACCGATCAAATCGATGTGTTGGTCCTCGCGGGACTTTTCTTGGCAGAAGAGCCAGCATTCACGCGGATCATCCGACGGAAGACACGCGAAGGCATGAAAGTTCGTATGTTATTCGGCCGACCCACGGCACCAGAAGCGGACAAGCGGAGCGCCGAAGAACGACTCGCGAGCGGCACTGTGGGAGCGCGAATCAAGAACGCGTTGGCACTGATAGAACCACTCGCCGAACTCGATGGCGTAGAAGTCCGCTACCACGACACGACTCTCTACAACTCCATCTTCCGGTTCGATGATGAAATGATCGTAAATGCACATGTCTACGGGTTTCCGGGCGCGCACGCGCCCGCGCTGCATCTTCATCGACTACCTGCCGGTGACCTGTTCGAGACCTATACGACCAGCTTCGAGCACGTATGGGCAGGTGCACAACCTGCTGACTTCACGGAGAGTCGCTAATGGCGAGAATCGACTATTTTCACGATCCAAATGCCCCTACCCCAAACAGCATCAAAGTAGCTGTGAGCGCGCTTGTTCGTGATGACCTCGGTCGAATATTGATGATTCATCGAACCGATAATGACAAGTACTCGATACCCGGCGGTGGACTCGAAGCGGGCGAAACTATCGCGGAAGCAGTCATCCGAGAGGTAAAAGAGGAGACCGGAATTGATGTCCAAGTAACCGGTTTGATCGGCGTGTTCTCAAACCCCGAACACGTCATCGCATACGATGACGGGGAGGTTCGCCAGGAATTCTCGATTTGCTTTTATGCGGACCCTATCGGTGGATATCTCCAAACAAGCAATGAATCGAAAGAGGTCAAATGGGTTGCACCCGATGATCTTTCAGCACTCGACATCCACCCTTCAATCACTCTCCGGATCAAACAGGGCCTCAACCAAGATCCTGCCCCGTACTACACGTGACCAATACGGCGCGACGGTAACCTGCTCAGCAGTCCCTCGGTACGCTCGACCGCGCCCAACAGTTCCGGACTAGCCTCGGTAACCGATTGAGCGACAACATGATCCGGACCGTATCTCTCGCAGACCTCGGACAATCGACTACGCACATCGGTCGATTCACCGGTTGGAGTCGTTGTCATATCAGCCCACCACAGGGCGTCACGCAGCGGCGTCTGCTCGTCCGGCCATTCGATATCGATGCCCCGCTGACGTGCCTCGATCCGAGCGCACGAGTGGTGCGCGACAAGCGCGCACAAACGGGCAGGCGCGCGTTGCGCGCTGAGAAACGCCGCGCCGTCGACAGCGTGGCAGCCAGTCCGCGCAATCTCTGGTGCGTAGCCAAGGTCGTGTACCCAAGCCGACGCGATCAGCATGGCGGAGTCGTCGACCACGTCAACCGCCCATTTAGCCTGCCGAACCACGCCCTGCACGTGCTTCCATCGTCGCGGCAGCGCCACAAGGTATGTCCGCGCCAACTGCTCGGCCCAGCTTGAAATATCCCCGCTCATACGGTCTACGGTAGTCATGAGCTGGTCAGCTCACGACACCTTCATGACATGTCTGCCACTGATCAGCGCTTCGAATCTGAGGGTATTCCGGTGCGGAACTCACCCGCGTTTCACTCGTCCATCATCGCGCGGTACGGCGTGTCGCCGAACATCCGGACCCGTTCTGTCACGACTCCCGAATCCTGCCCCTGCGCCAGCAGCGCCAGCGCGCGAATGACCAGCGCGCAACAGACGAATCCGATGAGCACCGCGACCGTGACAGCCGACATGACGATCCTTTCACCAACCAATAGGAACCCGGGTTGCGCTGACATCCCCCGCATCGCCGGTCGATGAATTTCTACTCCCGTATCGGCCGTCTATCTGGATCTTTACGGTGTGTTGACGGGTTGCCCGGCTACCTTGACGGCATCCTTTCACCCAGTGCCCGCGCCATACCCGTAAACGAAGTGTCAATGCTCATCAATGGTCCGCCAAGAACCCGTAAACAAGCTCCGCACGAGCTCGAATGACCGCTTTACTCACCCTGTCGCGCTCCATGCCGGAAGCGCCCATGGAGGTTGTGTAAAAAATGTCTGTCGTGGTGTTCACGGTGCTCACCGTGGCGATCTTCGCGCTGCTGGGTCTGGTCCAGCGTGGGGTGGAAAAGCTGTGATCGCGAACCTGATCGGTCTAGCTCTGGCCGTCCTTGTCGCGATCTACATGGTCGCGGCTCTTCTTTTTCCCGAGAGGTTCTAGGTGAACACGACCACCGCGGGGATCGCCTTCTTGGCGGCCCTGATCATCGCGTTGGCCCTGGTGCATGTGCCGCTCGGCGACTACATGTTCCGGGTCTATAACGCCACCAAGCACTCGCGCGCGGAGCGGGTCATCTACAAGGCCATCGGCGTGCACCCCGAGGTCGAGCAGACCTGGGCCGTGTATGCCCGCAGCGTGCTGGCGTTCTCCGCGGTCAGTGTGCTGTTCCTGTTCTTCTTCCAACTGATCCAGGGCAAACTGCCCCTACACCTGCACGATCCGGGCACCGAGATGACGCCCGCGCTGGCGTGGAACACCGCCGTCAGCTTCGTCACCAATACCAACTGGCAAAACTACTCCGGCGAATCGACCCAGGGCCACCTGGTGCAGATGGCCGGACTCGCGGTGCAGAACTTCGTCTCCGCGGCCGTCGGCATCGCGGTGGCGGTCGCGCTGGTGCGTGGTTTCGCCCGCAGGCATACCGGCGATCTCGGCAACTTCTGGGTGGACCTGGTGCGCGGCACCATTCGCATCCTGCTGCCGATCTCGTTCGTCTTCGCCATCGTGCTCATCTCCGGTGGCGCGATCCAGAACTTCCACCTGCACGACCAGATCGCCCAAACCCTCAACGGCACCGAGCAGACCATCACCGGCGGTCCGGTGGCCAGCCAAGAGGCGATCAAGGAGCTCGGCACCAACGGCGGCGGCTTCTACAACGCCAACTCCGCCCACCCCTTCGAAAACCCGACCACCTGGACCAACTGGGTCGAAATCTTCCTGCTACTGGTGATCAGCTTCTCACTGCCACGCACCTTCGGCCGCATGGTCGGCAACAAAAAGCAGGGCTACGCCATCGTGGCGGTCATGGGCACGATCGCGCTGATCAGCGTCACCTTGCAGAACTTCTTCCAACTCCAGCACCACGGCACCGTCCCGACCGCGATCGGCGCATCCCTCGAGGGTGTCGAAACCCGTTTCGGCGTGGCCGATTCCGCCACGTTCGCGACCGCGACCACCTTGACCTCGACCGGTGCGGTGGACTCGTTCCACGACTCCTACACCAGCCTCGGCGGCCTGATGACGATGTTCAATATGCAGTTGGGTGAGGTCGCGCCCGGCGGTACCGGTTCGGGCCTGTACGGCATGCTCATCCTCGCGGTGATCACCGTCTTCGTCGCGGGTCTGATGGTCGGCCGCACACCGGAATATCTCGGCAAGAAGATAACACCACGCGAAATCAAGCTCGCCGCTTCATATTTCCTGATCAGTCCGCTGATCGTATTGGTTGGTACGGCGGCCGCCATGGCAATGCCCGGTCAGCGCGCGGGAATGCTCAATTCCGGGCCGCATGGGCTCTCGGAAGTGTTGTACGCCTTCACCTCCGCGGCCAACAACAACGGCTCGGCCTTCGCCGGTCTGACCGGCAATACCGAGTGGTACAACACCGCCCTCGGCCTGGCCATGGTGTTCGGCCGCTTCCTGCCGATCATTTTCGTACTGGCGCTCGCCGGTTCGCTCGCCCAGCAGGGGCAGACTCCCGAGTCGATCGGCACGTTGCCGACGCACCGGCCGCAATTCGTCGGCATGGTCGTCGGTGTCACGGTGATCCTGGTCGCGCTGACCTTCCTACCCGCACTCGCACTCGGGCCGCTCGCCGAAGGAATCCACTGAAATGTCCACTACGACAACCGAAACGACCGTGGATACGGCCCACAAGCGCCGCGGTGTCCAGCGCGGCGTACTCGATCCGAAATTACTGCTGACCGCGATTCCGGACGCGGCCAAGAAACTCGATCCGCGCACGATGTGGCGCAACCCGGTGATGTTCATCGTCGAGATCGGCGCCGTGTGGTCGACCGTGCTCGCGCTGGCCAAGCCGACGTTTTTCGCCTGGGCGATCGTCGTATGGCTCTGGCTCACCGTCATTTTCGCCAATCTGGCCGAGGCGGTCGCCGAGGGCCGCGGCAAAGCGCAGGCCGATACGCTGCGCAAGGCCAAGACCGACACCATGGCTCGACGACTGGTCGACTGGTCGCCGGGTGCGCGCATCATCGAGGAGAGCGTCGGTGCACCGGCGCTGCAACGCGACGATTACGTCGTTGTCGAAGCGGGCCAGGTCATTCCGGGCGATGGCGATGTCGTGGACGGCATCGCGTCGGTGGACGAGTCGGCCATCACCGGCGAATCCGCGCCGGTCATCCGGGAATCCGGCGGCGACCGATCGGCCGTCACCGGCGGCACCACCGTGCTGTCGGACCGGATCATCGTCAAGATCACCCAGGAGCCGGGCGCGAGCTTCATCGACAAAATGATCGCGCTCGTCGAGGGCGCGAGTCGGCAGAAGACGCCGAATGAGATCGCACTGAACATCCTGCTCGCCGCGCTGACCATCATCTTCGTCTTCGCCGTTGCCACACTGCAGCCGTTGGCGATCTTCTCGAAGTCCAACAGTCCCGGTGTGGCGGATACTTCGGCGCTGGACGTGCACGGCGTCACCGGCATCGTCATGGTCTCGTTGCTGGTGTGTCTGATCCCGACCACCATCGGCGCACTGCTCTCAGCCATCGGCATCGCCGGTATGGACCGCCTGGTACAGCGCAATGTGCTCGCCATGTCCGGCCGCGCAGTCGAAGCCGCCGGCGACGTGAACACCCTGCTGCTGGACAAAACCGGAACCATCACCCTCGGCAACCGCCAGGCCTCGGAATTCGTGCCGATGCCCGCCGTCCCCGATGATGAATTGGCCGATGCCGCACAGCTTTCCAGCCTCGCCGATGAAACCCCCGAGGGTCGCTCCATCGTGGTCTACGCCAAGCAGGCCTTCAACAAACGCGAACGCACACCGGGTGAGCTGACCGGCGCGACCTGGGTGGAATTCACCGCTCAGACCCGCATGTCGGGTGTGAACCTCCAGGACGGGCACCAGCTGCGTAAGGGCGCCGCCAGTGCGGTCACCGATTGGGTTCGCGCACAAGGCGGGCACGTACCCACCGAGGTCGGCGTGATCGTCGACGGCATCTCCGCATCCGGTGGCACGCCACTGGTCGTCGGCGAGGTCAACGACGGCAAGGCCCGGCTGCTCGGCGTCATTCACCTCAAAGACGTTGTCAAGCAGGGCATGCGTGACCGCTTCGACGAGATGCGCCGAATGGGCATCCGCACGGTGATGATCACCGGCGATAACCCGTTGACCGCCAAGGCGATCGCCGATGAGGCCGGTGTGGACGATTTCCTGGCGGAGGCCACTCCGGAGGACAAGCTGGCGCTGATCAAGAAGGAACAGGACGGCGGACGACTGGTCGCGATGACTGGCGACGGCACCAACGACGCGCCCGCACTCGCCCAAGCCGACGTCGGCGTCGCGATGAACACCGGCACCTCCGCAGCCAAAGAAGCCGGAAACATGGTCGATCTGGATTCGGATCCGACCAAACTCATCGAGATCGTGGAGATCGGCAAGCAACTGCTCATCACCCGCGGTGCGCTGACCACCTTCTCGATCGCCAATGACATCGCCAAGTACTTCGCGATCATTCCCGCGCTTTTCGTCGCGCTGTTCCCCGGTCTCGACCTGCTGAATATCATGCGGTTATCCAGCCCGCAGTCGGCGATCCTTTCAGCGGTCATCTTCAACGCGCTGGTCATCATCGCGCTGATCCCGCTGGCGCTGCGCGGGGTGCGCTACCGGCCGAGCAATGCCTCGAAGCTGTTGAGCCGCAACCTGACGATCTACGGTCTCGGCGGCATCGTCGCGCCGTTCATCGGTATCAAACTGATCGACCTCGTTGTCCAACTCCTCCCCGGGATGTCCTGATATGCGTATGTCAACTTGGATCCGGCAGCATCTGGCCGCGTTGCGTGCGCTGCTGGTCCTCACCGCGATCACCGGAATCGTCTACCCGCTGGCGGTTTTCGTGGTCGCCCAGATTCCGGGCCTGCACGATAAGTCGGACGGATCGCTGATCACCATGGACGGCAAGGTCGTCGGCTCCAGCCTGATCGGGCAGTCGTTCACCGATAAGGACGGCAATGCGCTGGTGCAGTACTTCCAGAGCCGCCCGTCCGCGGCGGGCTATGGCTACGACCCGCTGTCCACAGCTGCTTCCAACCTCGGCCCGGAAAGCATCGTCGACACCCTCGACGCGGATCCGACCAAGGTGAAGTCCAGCCTGCTGTCCACCGTATGCGCGCGCAGCAAAGCGGTCGGCGACCGTGAGGGGGTCGACGGCAGCCGCCCGTTCTGCACCAAAGACGGTGTCGGCGCGGTGCTTTCGGTGATCGGACCACGAGATGCCAGCGGCGAGGTATCGAAGCCGGTGCAGGTCGTCAGCGTCAACGAGGCGTGCCCGAAGGCGCCGTTCCTCGACACCTACAAGGGTGTCGAGGTCGATTGCGCCAAGCCGGGTGAGGACTATTCGGTCGGCCGGATCGTGCCGATCATCGGCAATGCCTCGAAAGACACCCCGGTGCCGACCGATGCGGTCACCGCGAGCGGCAGTGGTCTCGACCCGCACATCTCGCCGGAGTACGCGGCCATTCAAGTGGCGCGAATCGCCAAGGCCCGCAATATCTCCGCAGACCAGGTACGCACTCTTGTCGATGCGCGCACCGGCGGCCGGACCCTCGGTTTCCTCGGTGAACCGCACGTCGATGTGGTCGAGCTGAACCTCGATCTCGACAAGAAGTACCCGTTCCGCAGCTAACGACCCGAGCGCTCATTCCCGAATGGCGGCTACCGAATCCGCTGCAATGCCACGGGAATGGGCGCTCGGCCGTTCCCGTTCAGTTGTCCTCGTCGCGGGCGAAGCAGTACGCCGACGCGGCGAGATACTGGTGACAGTCCGGACCGTGGCCGGCATGCGTACTGCAGATGAACCGCGCCAGGTCCAGATCGAGATCCATGGGCTCCGCACTGCAATCACGATGCTGAGTGCTCCACAGATCCCGGTGATCCAGTGATGTCTGCATTGTGCACCTCCAGCCTGCTGGTATCGAGTGGGGACGCAAACCAATGTTCTTTTACATCGGTGGATTGCCCGATCCGGTGCCGTTCATCGCACTACCCACCTCATCGCGTGATCTGCCAATCATCGGGCAGCCGCACCGTGGTGATCTGATCGCCGTCGGCTTCGAGATCCACAATCGCCGAGCCCAATCGCAGATCGCTCAACGTGACCGTGCCCCAGTGCGGCGGCAGTTGCGGTCTGACCGTGAGCGTGCGCGACGGCGCGGCCGGATCCAGTCCGAGGAACAAGCGCACCAGCAAAAGCGGTGCCGCACTGGCCCACGCCTGCGGTGAACAGGGAGTGGATACGGGACCGGAACCGCGAACTGATCGCGCGGAAATCCGCAGAACAGCTCGGGCAGCCGACCGCCGAAAGATGCCGCCGCATCGAGTAATCCGCCCGCCAGCCGGGTGGCGAGCTCGACCGCGCCCGGTACGTGCCGATAGCGCAGCAGGCCCGCGACGGCGATCGCGGTATCGTGCGGCCAGACGCGGATCGATACACTGCCCTTGCGATTCGGCCAACTGCTGGAGTGTGCCCAGCGCGAGATCCACTTCCAACGGCAGCGCCATCCACGCGGTGAGCAAACTATCGCGGCCGAACAGGGTCATGAACCAGGGCGCGCCCGCGGCCACGAACGGACGCCCCTCGCCGGATTCGTCGTGAATCTGCAATGCGCCCAAGTCACTTTCCGAACGCCGCAGCACCTGGGTGAGCACCGGATCCGCGGCGGAGATCTTCGTGGCGGTGTGTCGCCACGCCGCCATCTTGCGACTGGGTGCGCTGAGCCCATGGTGCTCTCCCGGCGCCAGCGGCGCCTGAACCCGCTGATTGCCTACCGTCGGCTGCGCCACGATCTCGGTCTGCCAGCGTTCCCCGGGCAGGACGACCACCCGCCAGAGCAGCGTGCCGGGCAGGACCGCGGGCTCGACGGTCGCCGAAACCGTGAGCCCGCGCATCCGATCGGTGCGGTCGTGCAGCAGCAACTCGCCTTCGGCCACGGTGACCTCGGCGCGGCCGTGCGCGGCACGGCCCTCTTTGACCGCGAACAGATCGACGAAATCCGCGTCTACACGCAATTCCAGACTGACCGCGGTGGCCTCCCGGCCCATGTTCTCCAGGGTCAGTATCTCGTGCATGCCATCGGCGACGAGGCGTTCGCGCACCACCAGCAAGGTGCTGTCGGCTTGTCCGGCCTGCGGTGGCCGGCGCAGCACGAATCTGGCCGCGAACGCCTCCGGGCTGAGCACCGACAGTGATTCGGCGGGTTGGCCGTCCACCAGCAGTTCCCAGCGGGAGATGACGCGGGCGTCGCGGAAGAACAACCCATGCGGGTGTCCCGGTTCGACATCACCGAGCCGATTGGACAGGCAGAAGGTGCCGCCCTCGACCAGGGTCACCGAACTACCGCACCCGCCGAGACCGGTCGGCTCACCGGAATTCAGCGGTGCGAGATCCGCGGCGCCGGCGTCTGCGGTCATACGCGTTCGCTCGCGGGAATCCGGACCGGCACCGTCTCGTCGAGCAGCAGTGCCGCGCGCGCAAGGCGGCGCGAACGCAGGAGCTGGTGATACACCTGCTCATAGCCGCGTCCGAGCGTGCCGGAGCCGAAGTTCGCCTCGACATGCGCACGGCACGCGGCCGGGTCGTACGCGCTCACCTCGGCGATCGCGGCGGGCAACTCGGCGGGATCGTCACAGATCCGGCCGGTCACTCCGTCGACGACAACCTCGGCAACCGCACCGCCGCGCAGCGCGACCACCGGTGTGCCGCAGACCATCGCCTCGATCATCACCATGCCGAACGGTTCTTCCCAGTCGATCGGGAACAGCAGGCAGCGCGCACCCGCGAGCAGTTTGCGCTTCGCCGACGCATCGGCGAGTCCGAAAAGGTGATCGCGCTCGGTGATCAGTGGGCGCACTTGCTTCTCGAAATACGCCTGCTCCAGGGCCTCGCTGCACTTGCCTGCGAGCACCAGGGGAATTTCGGCCTCATGTGCGGCTTGCAATGCCAGATGCGTGCCCTTGGTTGGGGTGAAGCGGCCGAGAAACAGTGCGTAGTCGCCTTTTTCGGTTTGGTACGGCCACTGATCGACATGCAGTGCATTGTGTACGCGACCGATCCAATTCAGATCGGGCGCCAATTCGCGCTGTCGATCGCTGATGGCGACCAACGACACTTCTTGGCCCAATTCGCGGTAGTAGTGGTAGCAGTCGCCTTCGTCCACCGGCCCGTGCACGGTTACCACTGTTGGCAAACCCAGGCCCATATACGCCGGGGCATTCAGTGGTCCGGCAAAGGTGTGGTCGTGCACCAGATCCAAGCCGGAGGTGGCGGCAACCTGTTCGATCGCCCTTCGCACCTTCAGAGCGTGCACGACCTCGGGAAACGGCTCGCCGAGCCGTTCGGGCAATGCGCGATCCCACACCGGAACGAATTTCGCCGTGGTGCCGGGTTCACCGGCGCCGAACAATGTCACATCGTGTCCGCGCGCGACCAGTGCGTCGACCAAATCGGCGACGACGGCCTCGACGCCGCCGTAGGCCTTCGGCGGCACGTCGAAGTACGGCGGAACAACCATCGCAATGCGGAATCGTTCACCGACATGGTCGGCGGACAGCAAATCCGAAGCGGCGAATGGCGCCGAATTCGGCGCGAATAGACCTGCGCTCATGACCATCCTTCCAGGGACAACCTTGTGCACATCCACCCAGCACTCGGTGCGCTGGGCGCCGAACGTGGTGGCCGCCGCGGCGGAGGTGAAGACTCGAGCCTGCACCGCCGTCCATTGGGGCTTGGTTGGCCTGGTCACTCCGATTGGCGTGAACAGGGGGGCCGTACACAGACGTACCTTATTTCCGGCTGCTCAAACCAGGCAGTTGGTCTGAAATCTCAGTATTTGGGATAAAATGACCCATTATCCGGCCTTGACATCAAGGGGACTTACGGAGATTTTGACATATATCGAAATTCCGAAATTCCCCTGAATTGGGATCAGAACTCGTCAGCCCGATACCGTATCAGTAATACCGCGCCGGATCTCGCCGGGGCTGTGTTCGGCGCGTCGCACCGCTCGAGCCGCCGACGAACGAAGCTGCCAGGGCACACTGGTAACCATCACCCCCGGTTCGAAGAGCAGGCGGGCCTTCAGCCGCAGTGAGCTCTGGTTGTGCAACAGGTTCTCCCACCAGTGGCCCACCACATATTCGGGAATGAAGATGCTGATCACATCACGAGGCTGGGATCTGCGCATCCGCTTGATGTAATCGATGACCGGACGGGTGATTTCGCGGTACGGAGATTCGATCACCTTGAGCGGTATGGCGACATCGTGTCGATCCCAATCCTGGTGCAGCTGACGGGTATCGGAGTCATCGACATTGACGGTGATCGCCGTGATGGTGTCCGGTCTGGTGGCACGGGCGAATTGGACGGCGCGTCGAGTTGCCTTGTGCCAGCCCGAAACCAGTACGAGGGCATGCACCCGGGCGGGCAGGGTTTCCGCCTCGTCATCGACATCGAGTTCGGCGCGCACGGCGCTGTAGTGGCGAAGTATCAGATACATCAGCACCACCAGGATCGGCATCGCGAAGACGACCAGGTACGCACCGTGGGAAAACTTCGTGATCATCACGACGACCAGGACGACGCCGGTGAAACAGGCGCCGAACGCATTGATCAGGCGGCCGCGATGGATACGCAGCCGCTCCGATGACGTTGTCGCGGTGGCCAGTTCGCGATTCCAGTGCCGGACCATACCGGCTTGACACAGTGTGAACGAGGTGAAGACGCCGACGATGTAGAGCTGGATCAAGCGGGTCGCCGAGCCGTCGAAGGCGTAGATGAGTACACCCGCGATGGCAGCGAGCAGGATGATGCCGTTGGAGAAGGCCAGCCGATCGCCGCGGGTGTGCAGCTGTCGTGGCATATACCGATGTTGCGCCAGAATCGAATTCAGCAGCGGAAATCCATTGTAGGCGGTATTCGCCGCGAGGATCAGAATCAGCGCGGTCGTCACCATGATGAAATAGAACAAAATACTGTTACCGCCGAAGACTGCCGCTGCGATCTGCGCGATCACCGTGCGCTGCGGATCGGTATTACAGTCGCCACGGAATCCGATCAGATCGCAGGTATTCTCGGTCACCCTGGTGTGGGTGATCATCGCGAGTGCGGTGACACCGGCGAACATGGCGATCGAGATGAGACCCATCGCGGTCATCGTGCGAGCGGCATTGCGCGCCTTGGGCTTACGGAAGGCAGGCACACCATTGGAGATCGCCTCGGCTCCGGTCAGCGCGGTACATCCCGACGAAAAGGCGCGCAGAACAAGGAAGGCCAACCCGGCCGCGCCGAGGCCGACTTGCTCGGAATGGATTTCGTAATGCGCACTTTCGGCGACCGGCGTATGCCCGACCACCGCCTCACCGAGACCGACGATGACCATGATGAGAACTCCGACCACGAACGCATAGGTCGGAATCGCGAACGCCCGCCCCGACTCCCGCACCCCGCGCAGATTCATCGCGGTGAGAAAAGCGATGAACCCGATATTGATCGCGACCCGATGCGCATTCAGATCGGGTACCGCGGAAATGATGTTGTCCACGCCCGCGGCAACCGAGACCGCCACCGTCATCACATAATCGACGAGCAGTGCCGCGGCGACCACCAGCCCCGGAACCGATCCCAGATTCTTGGCGACCACCTCATAAGACCCACCCCCGGACGGGTAGGCCTGCACCACCTGCCGGTAGGACAGCACCACGACGGCAAGCAGCACGATCACCGCACCAGCGACCCACGGCGCCAAATGCAGATACGCGAGCCCGCCGAGGGTGAGAATGAGCAGGATTTCCTGTGTCGCGTACGCGACGGAGGACAGTGGGTCACTGGCGAAGATCGGCAGCGCGAGCCGCTTCGGCAACAGCGTTTCACCGAGCCTGTCACTTCGGAAAGGTCGTCCCAGAACGAGACGTTTGACGAGGTCGATCGGTGAAGCCACGATGGGCCAGCTTAAGGCCACCGGACAGGTACGACCGTGCCGGCAACCGTATTGATTTCGTAAAAATCGGCGGCTGGCCTACACAGATCTTGTCAGGATCCGTCGTGCCGAGCCCATCGCTAACCAGCGTAGACGCCTATCATCTCGGTATATGCATACATATAATGCGCACCTCGCGGCGAACCAGGCCGGATAGATTTCGGGTGCTACCCGGCGAGTTGCGTGCGTGACATGAATCGTCCTCGCCAGAAATCGCTCACCCGACTAAGACGAGACAGCCACCGTCACGAAGACGGCAGGCAGCGAGCCCGATCGGGCAGCTCGCTACACGGTTCGTTGCCGTGCTCGCGCAGCACATCCTTACCGGTCGAATCGGTCAGGAAATGCAGGAAGCTGGCGCCGAGCGAATCGCCGGGGAGTTCACCATAGCTGTAAGCGTATTCGACGCCCCAAAACGGATAGCTGCGGTCGACGGCGGCGTCACGACCCGGCGTCACGCCATTGATGGTGAGAGTCGTGGCTCCCGCCTTCACCGCTTCGGAGAACTCGGTGTAGCCGATGGCGCCCGGAATATCGCTCACCGCCTTCTGCATATCCTTGGTGACCTGCACATCACAATATCGTGCCGCCGCGGGCGCGCCATCCTTGATCGCGACACAGCTGACATGCGGCCGATCAGGCTGCGGACCGTCGAGCACTCTGCGCTCCAACGTATTTCGGGTGCCCGACCCGGGTATCCGATTGACCAGCACAACCGGCAGATCGGGACCGCCGATATCGTGCCAGTTGGTGATCCGGCCCTGATACAGATCCTGGATCTGCGCGACCGTCAGGTTGGTGAGGCCGACATCCTTGTGCACGATCATCGTGAACAGCGATAACGCGAGCGGACGGTCCAGCAGCGGTTGGTAGCCATCGCCTTTCGGGCCGTCGCTGATCGCCAGCAGATCCGGATTGCCCTTGCCCTCCTCAGCGAGTCTGTCGAGGCCGCGTTCGGTGCCCTCGAAGCCGAAGGTGAATTTCGCTCCGGTGCACCGCTTCCCGTACTGCGTGGCGGCATCGCGGATGACCTGTTCGAAGGCCGTCGAGCCGACCACCGTGAGTTCGCCCGCGGCACAATCCAATGGCGTCGGATCGGGCGCAAGCACGGATACCACGAGCTGGACGACGATCACCACGACCAGAAAGGCCGTGAGCGCCACCATCATTCGCGACATGCCGGTGCGGCTCTGGGTTTCGATGATCCGCCCGCCCTTGAGACCGCCGCGCAGCGTCGGTGCCGTATATTCCCCCACGCCCTCCGAGCGTTGCAGGATAGCCAGGATCTTGTAGTGATCGGCGCGATTGAGCGGCACCCTCGGCAGATCGATGACACCGATATGTCCCGCCGTATCCTCGCGAACCGCGATACCGGAATCCCGGTCCAGCGAATCGGCCAGCACCGGATCGCTCAGCTCGGTCACCGCCATGCCGATGACCCGGCGCTGTGGAAAGTTCAGATGCAAGCCGACCCGGCCCGCCTCCGGCGCTTGGTAGTCGTGCGTATCGATCGGTGTCGCACCGCTGTTTTCGATACGGACCAGCACCACCGACAGATCCTTCAGCGGCGGACTCGCACCATCGTGCGCGGGACGCAACTGCGGCAACACACCGGGAAAGACCGATTCGATCTCACCGGTGACCGGTGTATCCATCTGTACCCGATAGCCGAGTTCCTTGCGGCCGACGAAGACGAACTCCCACAGGAACGCGATGATCGGCACCGCGACACCGATGAGTCCAAGCACGATTTCGATCGGAAATCCACCCACCGGCGCCGCCACCCCCAAGAGATCTGTGTGTCAACCATTTTCGAACGTTGTGCGGCATCCTCCCAGCCCCCGCACGAGTGTTCGACAACAGTTAACCCGGTGGACAACCTGCCGCGACCGCCGCGGCCGTGATCAGACCACGTCCGCCGCCCCTGATGTGGTCCAGGCGAGCAACTGCTCGGCTGGCCACGTATTGATAACCCGTTCCGGCGCAACACCATTCGCGACCGCGCGCTCGCATCCGTAGCCCAGCCAGTCCAACTGACCGGGTGCGTGCGCGTCGGTATCGATCGAGAAATAGCAACCCATCTCGACCGCCAACCGCAACAGTCGCGACGGCGGATCGAGCCGTTCGGGACGACTGTTGATCTCAACCGCGGTGCCGTAACTTCGGCACGCTTCGAAGACGACTTCGGCATCGAAATTCGACTCCGGCCGCAGTCCTCGCTCGCCCGTGATCAGTCGACCGGTGCAGTGGCCGAGCACATCCACATTCGGATTCGCCACCGCGTACACCATGCGCTTGGTCATGGTCTCGCTGTCGGCACGCAGATGTGAATGGACGCTGGCGACAACGATATCGAGTTCGGCGAGCAGATCGCTCTGCTGATCCAGGGTCCCGTCATCGAGGATGTCCACCTCGATCCCGGTGAGAATTCGCAACGGCGCGACTCGTTCGTTCAGCTCCGTGACCACATCCAACTGACGCCGCAATCGATCGGCCGAGAGCCCGTTGGCTACCGTCAACCGTGGCGAATGATCGGTCAGCGCACAGTATTCGTGACCGAGTGCGGCCGCTACGCCCATCATCTCCGCGATCGGACTGCCGCCGTCGGACCAGTCGGAGTGGGTGTGCAGATCGCCGCGCAACTGGGCCCGCATGGGTTTGCCAGGCACCCCGATGGGCTGTGCGGCCTTGCGCAGTTCACTCAGATACTCCGGTACCGTATCGGAATACGCCTGTTCTATGACGGCGGCGGTCTTCGGCCCGATCCCCACGAGGTCGCGCCAACTGCGCGCCGCGCGATGGGTCGCCAGCTCGTCCTCGGTGAGCTCCGCCACGATATCGGCGGCCCGCCGGTACGCCTTCACCCGATGTGTTTGCGCCCGTGCGCGCTCGAGCCAGAAGCCGATCTCGCGCAGCGCCTCCACCGGACCCGGAACCTTCCCCGGATCCAGAGCGACGACCGAATCGTCTTCCGCCACAGTGGCTATCGAATCCTGCTGTACTTCACGAAAGCGACGCCGTCCTCGAACACCCGGCTGGTGATCACCCGAAAGCGGGCCGCCTCGGGCAGGCGAGGACCGGAACCGAACAGGGAACGGCCCCGGCCCAGGACGACCGGATACAGCTTCAGGAAGATCTGATCGATTTCCGGCAACAACACTTGCGCCAATTCCCCGCCGCCGCACAGCCATATCCCGAGTCCGTTATCCCGCTTCAACTCTCGCACCCTGGCGAGCGGATCGGCCGAGATCAGCTCCACCGAGGGATCCGGACTCTCCGGCAGCGTCGTCGACACGACGAATTGCCGCAGATGCGAATACGGACTGGAGGTTCCGGTCCGCACGCCGAAATCGTGGGTTTTGCGACCCATCAGTACGGTGTCGAAGTAACGGTTGCGCTTATCGATGCCGAGGGCCTCCCGCACCTTCGTCGGCAAGGTCTCGGGGTACTGCGCGGTGATCGCCGGGCCGTGATCGCCACCGACCGGGAAGAAGTCGACCGACCCCTCCTCGGTGGCGATGAACCCATCGATAGTCGAAGCGACGTAGTAGGTGAGCTTGCGCATATGTCCTTCCTACACGGCCAGTGTGCTTTCCCGAACCACTTAAAGAACGGTAGCTCGCTAACGCGAACGGCGACGTATCTTCGGTTGGCAGCGCGGGCAGGAGTAGGAAGAACGATTCATGAACTTTTCCCGCAGGATGGGCGCACCGCACCGACGGCACGGTTCGTCCTCGCGACCGTACACTGCGAGCGAGCGTTCGAAATAGCCGGATTGGCCGTTGACGTTGACATACAGCGCATCGAACGAGGTGCCACCGGCCATGAGCGCCTCCCCCATCACCGCGCCGACCTCGGTGAGCAGGCTATGCACGGCAGGTCTGGTCAGACCGGACGCCAGCCGGTTGCCGTGGATCTTCGCCCGCCACAGGGATTCGTCGGCGTAGATATTGCCGACGCCGGAGATCACGGTCTGATCCAGCAGCACCCGCTTGATCTCGGTCTGCTTGGCGCGCAGCGCGGCCACCACGACCTCGGGGTCGTAGCGCGGGTCCAGCGGATCTCGGGCGATATGCGCGACGGGTTCGGGCACCAGCGCCCCGTCGACCTCGACCAGCGGTGCGAGCGCCCAGCCACCGAAGGTGCGCTGGTCGACGAAACGTAACTGCGCACCATCATCGAGGGTCGCGAGGATGTGCGCGTGCTTCTCCATCGGAGCATCGGCGGGCTGCACCAGCATCTGCCCACTCATACCGAGATGGACGACGAGCGAGGTGTCCGGATCGTCGAAGGTGAGCCACAGATATTTGCCCCGCCGGTGAGCGGCGGCGACCCGCAGACCCTTCATCCGGGCCGTCAGATCGTCCGCACCTTCGAGATGGCGACGCACCGACCGGGGGTGCGTCACCGTGACGGATTCGACCACCCGACCGACAACATGTTCGGCGAGCCCGCGGCGGACGACCTCGACCTCGGGAAGTTCTGGCACGTCAGGCTTCGTCTGTCAGGGCCTGATAGGCGGCGCCCGCGGCCTTCTGCTCGGCTTCCTTCTTGGAGCGGCCGATGCCCTGACCGTACGGACGACCGCCGATCACGGTAGTCGCGGTGAATTCCTTGTCGTGGTCTGGACCTGTCGAGGTGATCTCGTAGCTGGGCACGCCGAGGCCACGCTCGGCGGTGAGCTCCTGCAGGCTGGTCTTCCAGTCCAGTCCGGCGCCCATCCGCGGGCCGCGCTCGAGCAGGTCGGCGAACAGCCGCAGCACCACCTCGCGCGCGACATCGATACCGTGCTCGAGATGGACCGCGCCGAGCAGCGACTCCATACCATCGGCGAGAATGCTCGGCTTGTCCCGGCCGCCGGTGAGCTCTTCGCCCTTACCGAGCAGCAGGTGCACACCGAGACCGCCCTCGCCGAGCCCGCGCGCCACCTCGGCGAGCGCGTGCATATTCACCACGCTCGCCCGCAGCTTGGCCAGTTCGCCCTCGGATCTGTCCGGGTGCTCATGGTAGAGCCGCTCGGTGATGCTCAGACCGAGGACCGAGTCGCCGAGAAATTCCAGACGCTCGTTGGTCGGCAGCCCGCCGTTCTCATACGCGTACGACCGGTGCGTCAGCGCCAGCCGCAGCAGATCGGCCCGCACGTCGACGCCGAGCGCCGCGAGCAGGCTCGCATGTTCACCGGACGGGCCGGATTCGTCCTTGCTGGCGGTCACTTCGATACGACAGGTCGAACGATCAGACAGCAGCGGTGACCTGGCGGCCCTTGTAGGTGCCGCAGGAGGGGCACGCGATATGCGGCAGCGTCTTCTCGCCGCAGGCGCGGTTCGGGCAGGTGATCAGGGTCGGCGCGGTGGCCTTCCACTGGCTGCGCCGCGACCTGGTGTTGGAACGGGACATCCGGCGCTTGGGAACGGCCACGACTACTTCTCCTCTTGTCCTATTGCCTGCCGGTACGGCAGCACTGTCTCGGTCTTAATGGTCTGTGTTGGTTGCACCCGAATCGGGGCTGCCGTTGCCGGGCGACTCGACGGCGAACTTCGCCAATCCGGCCCAGCGAGGGTCAAGTATCTCATGCCCATGGCCGGAACCCGCAATCGCCATCCGGACACCGCATTCCGGGCACAGGCCCGCGCAGTCCGGAGTGCACAGCGGCTGCAGCGGAAGTTCGAGTCCGATCGCGTCCGTGATCACCGACTCCAAGTCGATCTTGTCGTCGACGATGCGGTAGATCTCGTCGTCCTCGGTGGTCTGCTCGGTCGCACTGTCCGGGTAGGCGAACAGCTCGGTGAGCTGGATTTCGACCGTGCCGGTGAACGGTTCGAGGCAGCGCGCGCACTCCCCGGCCGTCGGCGCGGCCACTGTTCCGGTCACCAACACGCCCTCGGACACCGCCTGCAAGCGCAGATCGAAATCCACCTCGGCGCCAGCCGGAATGGCGATCAGGTCCAGCCCGATCCGCTCGTCGGTGGTGACTACGCGGTGCAGCTCCTTCATCGTGCCGGGGCGACGGCCCAGGCTGATGACATCCAGCACGAAACCAGAATCCGGCGCACGGCGCGAGGCCGAACCTGGGCGCGAATCGGGACCCGAACCGGCGGACATCACGAACTCACTTCACATTCGAGGGGAAATGGGCAACCACCCAACAATACGCGAGGGCACGACGAGCACCCAAACCGTCAGCGGCGATAGTCGGCCGCGTAATCGGGGGCACCACCACCGGAGCGCAGTTGGTGCCGCCCGCCGCGCACGATCCGCAGGGTGGAGTTGAGATTCTCCTCGAAGTCGGCGAGCCTGCTGTCGACGTAGTGGTCGCATTCGTCGCGCATCCGATCGGCCTCTTCGTTCGCGGCGTCGATCAACCGGGCCGATTCGGCACGCGCGGCACGCACCACCTCGGTCTGTCCGACCAAGCGGTCGCGCTCGGCGACCCCCTCGGCGACCGCGCGCTCATAGGAGGCCTTGCCCGCCTCGATCGTCCGCTCGGATTCGATCCGAGCCCGACCGGTGACGGCCTCGAATTCGGCATTGCCGTCGGCGACGATGCGGTCGGCCTCGCCCTGCGCGGTATTCACCAGATGGTCGGCATGCGCACTGGCCTCGGCGACCATGCGGTCGGCGTGCGCCTTGGCCTCGGAGAGGATCCGGTCGGCCTCCGCACGGGCCGATCCAGTGGTCTGGTCGGCCTGCTCGTCGGCGGTGGTCACGGTCTTCTCGGCGGCGGCGCGGGCGTCGGAGACGATCTTGTCGCGATGGTCGAGCACATCCTGGGCATCGTCGAGCTCGCCGGGTAGCGCGTCGCGCACGTCGTCGAGCAGCTCGAGCACATCGCCGCGCGGCACGATGCAGCTACGGGTCGGCGGGATGCCGCGCGCTTCTTCGACGATGGCGACCAGCTCGTCGAGAGCTTCGAATACGCGATACATGCTCCTACCCCACTCTCCTGCAGACCTACGGCAAAACTTTCCACCGTGGCCCAGTGTGCCCCCCGTCACGGCTCATGCCGAGTCCCCTACCGGTGTGTCGTGCAGGTGTCTCCTACGCCACAAAAACAAGTGGAGGATACATCTCCACTTGGTGTTACATTTGTCGAGAAGGTCGCACAAGATCTTCTCGAGTGGATCGCAGGCCCCGATCGGGACTGTGGGATAGAGGAGGCCGGGCCGGGCGGATTCCTTCACCTGAGGGGAAGGATGCGATGACCATCGCGGTTATCCGAACGGACCGGTTCGTTTGGGATCGGAAAAGACAATGACCGTGCTGGAACTACCGCGGACGGCGGCACTGCCGACGAGCAGCCTGTACACGCCGTGGGCGGGTCCGTACCCGGTCCTGCGTATCGCCACGGCGGTCCGGTTCGCGCAGCTCATCCAGTACTTGCGTGGTGATCGGGCGCTGGCTCAGCTGATCCGATTCGCCCTGGTCGGCGGTTCCAGCAATGTCGCCTATGTACTGCTGTTCTACGCGATGCACGGCATCGGCCCCCTGGTCGCCAATATCGCGGGCTCGATCGTGAGCACCGTGATCGCCAATGAAATGCACCGGCAGCTCACCTTCCACGCGGCGGACCGGGTCGGCTGGTTAACCGCACAGTGGGAGGGCGGCGGACTCGCGCTGGTCGGACTCGGCATCACCACCGCCGCCCTGGCCGCGCTCGAGTTGTGGACGCCCGATATGGGCGGCACTCTGCAGGCCACGGCCATACTCGCCGTCACTGCCGCGGTCGGCGGTATGCGCTTCCTCGCCCTGCGCGGCTTGGTCTTCTGAACACCGCGCCGCCTGCCCACCGGCTGGAGGCGGCCGGATTGGTACGGCGCGAAGTCCCGGCCGACGACCGGCGCGGCTGGCTGGCCGTACTGACTGAGGCAGGGCTGAGGCGAGCGGAGCAAGCGGCACCCGGCTACGCACGCTGCGTGCGCGACCGCGTCCTCGGCCCCCTCACAGGCGAGGCACGCGACCAGCTCACGACCGTAGGCGAAACGCTCCTCGCTCACCTCGCCCCGGAGTCGCTCTTCAGCGCCGGAGACCGGAAATGACCTGAGACAACTCAGGGGCAGATCAGGCTCCCGCAACTTCGACGGCACGTTGTGGACGCCGAGCGGTGCGAGGTTGCGGGTTGGCGCCACTGCGCTCCAGTCGGCCGGCGAGCCGAGTCAGCGGATAGCAGATGATGAAGAAGAACAGCAGAACTCCGGCGAAGATCGGGGTGGCATGTCCATCGCCGACCGAGAGTTGGTAGAACTCGACGGCCTGTCGGGAGCGCTGGAGGACGTCGACCACGCCGATCAGGGAAGCTAGGGTCGTTGCCTGGATGAGGTCCACCGTCAGGTTCACGATGGGCGGAATCATCCGCGTGCGGGCCTGCGGCAGGATCACCATCCGCATCGTTGGAACCCATCCGAAGCCCAGGGCCTTCGAAGCTTCGAACTGAGCCTTCGGGATCGAGCGGATCGCGCCCCGCACAACCTCCATGACATTGGCGCTGCCCCAGAGGGTCAGTCCCACTATCGCCGCGCCCGTTGACGCGAATTGCACGCCGGTGGATGGCCCTACGAAAAAGACGATGAACAGTGTCGCCAGCAGCGGCAGTCCGCGGAAGAGGTGGAGGTAGACAGTCAGAACCGCCCGTACCACCGCGGACGCTGGGCCGGCCGGCAGGCATAGCAGCACACCCAGCACAAGGCCGAGGCCAATTGAGGTCAAAACGGACACCAGCGCAACCCAGAGCGTCTGAACAGCGCCTTTTTCGACGAGATTGAGGGTCGGTCCAACCCAGTTGAGGTGGTCCATCACACACCTGCTCCCAATGCGTATCGGCGGCTGATCAGGTGCATCAAGGAGCTCAGCAACAGCACCAGCGCGAGATAGATGATCGCCATGACAACGAACAGCTCCACCGTCCTGAAGGTCTCGGCGGACAGGCGCTGAACCGTGAACGTGAGCTCGGCAAGTCCTATGCCCATCATGAGTGCCGAGTTCTTGAGCACCGAGATCAACGTGTTGGTCACACCCGGCAGGGCGAGGCGCACGCCGATCGGAATGGTGACGTTGACGAACGCCTTGCTCTTGGAGAACCCCAGGGCTCGCGCACCCTCCAGGTATCGCGCGCTAACGGCGGTCAGCCCGGCCCTGAAGTTCTCGGTGTTGTAGGCACCGCCCCACAGGACCAGCGAGATACACCCGACCGCGAAGGCGCTGAGGGTGAGTCCCAGCGCCGGCCCCACAAAGAACAGGAAGAAGACCTGCACCAGCAAGGGAGTGTTGCGGATGATCTCGACGTAGATGCGAACTACCTGGCGGACGACAGGCACGCGGAGTTGATCCGCAGTTGCGCCCGCCAGGCCCACGACCAGCGAACCGGCGATGCCGATTGCGCTGATCGCAAGCGTCATCATCAGGCCTGACCCGAGTGCGTGCGCGTACTTGATCGCAGCGAAGTCACCGATGGCGAGTGGCATGGTCATTTCGAGCAGTCCGCGAGCGTGTTCTCGTCGGAATAAGAGATGCTCACGCCAGGGCGCGGCATGTTCCCGGCGAAGGTGGCGGCCGCTTCCTTGTTCTGGACGGCCTTGTTGAAGATGGCCCAGAAGGTGTCCTTCATCTGCATGTCGGCGAGCGCGGCGTCGACCCACTTCTTCGTTTCGGTGTCGCCCTGCCGGATGCCGAGACCCCAGGGGGTCTGTGCCTCGTCCTGGCCGACGACCTTGAGGCTCTTGTCGTTGAGGGCAAGTCCGAGCAGCAGCGTGCTGTCTTCGGCGAACGCCACTCCGCGGCCCGCCTTCAGTGCCGAGACGGCGTCGCTGGTGGAGTCGAGGCGGAGCTGCTGCGAGTCGGCGTAGCAGTTGGTGAGGAAGGTACTCGATGTGGTGCCGGTCTTCGTGATGATCGGCTTGCCGTGCAGGCTCTGCCATCCGTCGAGGTTCGAGCCGCTGGCAACCAGGAGCTTGGCGCCACTGGTGAAGTAGGCGGTCGAGTAGTCGATCGTCTTGGCCCGTTCCTGGGTGTAGCCCAGTGTCGAGATGATGAGGTCGATCTTGTTGGTGGACAAGTACGGGATTCGGTTCTGGGGCGTGACGCAGGTGAAGCTGACCTTGGAGTCGCTGCCGAAGGCATAGGCAGCGAGGGTGTGCGCAACCTCGGCGTCGTAGCCTGCGTGACCGCCGTTGAGGTCGGTGTAGCCGAACGGCGGGTAATCACAGGCGATGCCGACACGAATCTGGCCCTGGGTCGTCCAGGCGCTCGGAACGGCAACGCCGACATCGACCGGCTTGTTCGACGTGTCTGCCGCAGGATCGGCGCTACTGCAGGCGGTGATCGTCATAAACAGTGCCAAGGCGGCAGCTGGAATGAGTGCGCGGGTGAATTTCACGGTTCGTTCCTAATCATTGGGTTGTGGAGGTGGCGCCGACTCGGTCAGGCCAGGACTTTGCGGAGGAAGCGGCGAGCGCGTTCGCTGGACGGGTCGCGCAGGACGACTTCGGGGTCGCCGTCTTCGACGATTTCGCCGCCGTCGATGAAGACCACACGATTGCCGACTTCACGGGCGAAACCCATCTCGTGGGTGACGGCGAGCATGGTCATTCCGGTAGCCGCAAGCTCTCGCATGACGTCGAGGACCTCGCCGACCAACTCGGGATCGAGGGCTGAGGTCACCTCGTCGAAAAGCATGACGTGGGGCTCCATCATCAAGGAGCGGGCAATCGCAACGCGCTGCTGCTGACCACCGGAGAGCTCGTGCGGCATGCTGCGTTCCTTGCCGGTCAGCCCGACGCGAGCCAGCAGAGCTTTGGCGTGGTCTTCTGCCTCCGAACGCGGCTTCTTCAGCAACTTGCGAGAGGCGAGCGTCAAATTGTCGATGACGCTCAGGTGTGGGAAGAGATTGTACTGCTGGAAGACCATGCCGACCTTGCGTCGCACAGCGTTGAGGTCGGTGCCCTTCGCGGTGATATCGGTACCTTCGATGAAGACGTGACCGGAGGTCGGGTGCTCCATCAGGTTGATGCAGCGCAGCAGGGTGCTTTTTCCGCCGCCAGAGGGTCCGATGACCGCAACCACGTCTCCGCGGTTCACAGCCAGGTTGACCTCGCGCAGGACCACGTTGTCACCGAACAGTTTGCGAACGTTGCGGAGTTCGATCATCGGCTGCGCGGCCGAGGCTGCGGCTTGCCTGGTGGTGAAGGGGTCGCCAGTCATCTGAATCCTTACTAACAGCACGTGGTGTACGCCACTCTCGATAGCGTCAACCTACGACGGCTCGGACCGGATGAAATATCGCTGTTGCAGTGAAAGCAACACGGATTCAGGGACGTTTCCGGTAGCTACAAAGGGCGAGACACGACGGTTTCGCCGCTGTTAACGCTGTGAAACCTTCAGAAATCGATCCGTTACGAAGTGCCGCGAGGTCGACAGTGGGTCGCGAATCGCCCACCGATCATCGAGGTTGTTGCATCAACAACAACTTGGCGGTGGCGGTACAGTCGCTTCGGGCGCACGGTCGGTCACACGTCGAAATTGCGAGCCGACGGATGCGATACGCACGAGCCGCGAGTGTGGAAGCCCGTCTCCGGAGACATTGGCGTCGCGGAGGACGCGAGCCATGAAGTCCGCCTCCTTGGACGGCGTCACGCCCCCAGTCGGCCAGGGACACATGCGATGGTCTCGCCCATTGTGACGACGGCAACCGCCTGCTCAACTATCACGGCTAGCTCACATGCCGTTTGTCGAGCGATCGGGTGATGGAGGTACTCGCCGCGAGCAAGAGGCGGGCGATGTTGGAGACGTGTGGCAGTACCCGGGGAGTCGGCCCGGACACGTTGACCACGGCGACGATGTGGCCTTGCGAGTTGCGCACGGGTGCGCCGATCGAGGTCAGCCCGACCTCGATCTCCTCGGAGGCGACCGCGAATCCTTGGCGGCGTTCAGCGTGCAGCCGTTTCAGGAGATCGTCGAGGCGTCGGGGGGAGTTGGGTCCGATTCGCCCGCCGGCACGCATATCGTCTGCCGTCAGGGCTTCGATCAGCTCGCCGTCGTAGTCGAACATCAGCGCTCGTCCTGAAGCGCTGTAGTGCATGGGGGATCGCCGGCCCACCCAGCCCCCGCCTCGCAGGGAGTTCTGGGACTCCTCGCGTAGGACGGTCAGCGATCGATTGGCATCTTGGACCGACAGCAGAGCCACCTCATCGGTGCGCGCCACGAGGACTTGCAACATCGGCCTTGCAGCGCGAACAAGCAGTTGGTCGCCGGCCGCGCCTGCCATTACCCGTATTCGCCAGCTCAGCCGGTACCGGCGCGTTTCAGGATCCTGTTCGACGACCTGGGCACGGCTGAGCGACTGGAGCATACGCGAGACCTGGCTTCGCTCGCGTCCGACAATTCGCGCGAGCTCGCTGACCGAGCGATCGACGCTTCCGCCCGAACTGTCGACTTCGAACGCGAGCAGCAACTGTGCGACCTTCTCCGTCGTCGAGGTTGCCATGCGTCTTTTCGGATCCTCGTCAATATTTGTCTTCACAACAACATTACTTCGTTCATAGTCCAACTCTTGGACATAAAGCAGTACACCAGTGTTGCACTGAGAGCAACGGTATGACGGGTTGGTCTCGGGTGGTGCCTAGCCTTGGGGGCACCGACTCCAATGCCGAAGGGACCCCTTCACGATGTCGCAAGACTCCGCCGTCGATCAGATTCCGACCGTGCTCTACGGCGCTCAGACCCAGTTGTCGTTGCAGAACTTCCGGCCGCGCGGGCGCCGCATCAGCAATATCCCGAGCTTTGTCCGCAGCTACGCGAAGGTGAAGCGTGCGGCAGCAGCGGCGAACCAGACGCTGGGGGTCCTGGACGAGACTCGAGCCCAGGCGATCATCGCTGCTTGCGACGAACTGATCGCCGGTTCGCATGCGGATCAGTTTCCTACCGGCCTCGTGCTAGGAGGCGGCGGAACCACCACTAACATGAACTTCAACGAGGTCATCGCTTCGCGCGCTGCACAACTCGCCGGCGTCCCGGTCCACCCGAACGACCACGTCAACATCTCCCAGTCGACCAACGACACCTTCCCCACGGCGATGGCATTGACCCTGCTCGAGGTCGCCGGCGAGCCCCTCGCCGCGCTCGAGGAACTCGCGCAGGCGCTGGACAAGAAAGCGATCGAGTTCGCGGACACCCACTACCTCGGCCGCACCTGCCTTCAGGACGCGGTCAGCCTGACGGCTGGCGAGACGCTGCGCGGACAGGCTCACGCTGTGCGCCGTGGCGCTGCCCAACTCAACGAAGCAGTTAAAGAACTGAGTGCCATCCCGTTGGGCGCGACGGTGCTCGGCACTTCCATCGGTGCGCCCATCGGCTTCATCCCGGCCGCTGTCGCGGAGCTGAAGCAGTTGGTCGACCACGAGGTGACCAGCGCGGACGACTTCTTCGACGCCATGTCCCACCTCGACCATTACGCCGCCATCGCCGATGCCGCGACGCGGCCCGCCATCACCATCGCGAAGATTGCCGCGGACCTGCGTTTGCGGTCCTCCGGCCCGAACGGCGGCTTCGCAGAGGTCACCCTGCCCAAGCTCCAGGCCGGGTCATCGATCATGCCCGCGAAAGTCAACCCGGTCGTTCCCGAGTACGCGATGCAGCTCAGCTACCGGATCCGTGGTGCCGCCCATACGGTCATCTGCGCGGTCGCGGCCGGTGAACTCGAGCTCAATATCATGGAGCCGGTCATCATCGACTCGGTCCTCGACATCTTCGAGGACCTCCAGCAGTCGGCCGAGGCGATGGCCAAACTGTGCATCGCCGGCCTGATTTGGGATGGGCCGCGCCGCGTTGAAAACCTTGGCCGCTCGGTCGATCGGTGGATCGAACTCGCCGGCACGGCGGGCTACGACGAGGCTTCACGCCAGGCAGTCTCAGCGCGTTGAGCGCACGCCCGATTCCGTCGTCTACGCCGTCGCCTTCGATACTGTCTCCGCAACGTCAGGGGCTCTCTGAACCAACGACATCCAACGCTGCCAACTCTTGACAACGACAACCATCGCCCGCTAATTCGATGTGAGTACATGGAGTTACCCATGTACTCACGAAATCCTTCGTCAAGCAATCAACCCGACGAATTCGCCTCGGGTACCGCCCCTCTTACCGAGACGAATTCATGCGACTCGCCTCAGTCTTTGCGCTCGGCCAGTCGATCGAGGAGTCGCTTGTGGACCGCGGGCGGCAGCATGTCGGTGACATCGCCGCCATAGGACGCGACCTCCTTGACCAATGAACTGGACAGGTAGCTCAAGGCCGGGTTGGTGGCGATGAAGAAGGTGTCGACGCCGCTGAGCTTGTTGTTCATCTGGGCCATCTGCAGTTCGTAACCGAAATCGCCGGCATCGCGCAGCCCCTTGACGATCGCGCCGATCCCCTCCTGCTTCGCGAAATCGACCAGCAGACCCTGCCAGGCCGCCACCCGGACATTGGGCAGGTGCGCGGTCGCCTCGCGCAGCATCTCCATGCGCTCGTCCACGCTGAACATGCCCTGCTTCTTGGGATTGATCATGACGGTCACCACGACCTCGTCGAACTGGGCCGCCGCCCGCCCGAAGACGTCGATATGTCCATTGGTCACCGGGTCGAACGAGCCCGGGCACAACGCTCCTGCCATGACCGAACGCTAGCAGGGGTGCTCGATCGCGGGTTCAGACGGTCCGCACTGGAAGTCGGACCGGTCGCGCCGCTCGTTCTCGTCGATCGGCTCCTCCTCGGAGAGTTCTTCCTCATGGCTTCACTCGGACCGCTTCGGCTGTGCCGGTGCGACATACGGGCGGTCAGCGGCGATCTCAATGGCGTCCATCGCCTCGGAGATCCGCGGGTCTTCGTGCTTGGGTAACAACGCACCAGAATTGCGCTGGTGGCTGCGTCTCGAAGAATTTCCCTGACCGAGTGGCCGAGACCGACTGATCGGCCGGCACATTCGCTATAGGCGAGTGAATTCGGCTAGTTCGATCCGAGTTTCGCCGTACTTGCGTGCCTTCGCTGGGACATAGCCTGTGGGCCAGGCGATCTCGGGGGAGCGGATGGAACGCTCCACGACGACGAGGGCCTCAGGTGCCAGCCAGTCGTGTTCGGCGAGGGCGCGCAGGTCGGCGATCACCGTTGTGGTGTCGACGTCGTAGGGCGGGTCGGAGAAGACGACGTCGTATTTGCCCGCACCGCCGCCCGCCAGGACAGTGGCAACGGATGCGATGCGGACTTCGGCACCGGGCAGTCCGAGGTCGGCGATATTGCCGCGCACGATGGCCGCGGCCTTGCGGTCGGATTCGATGAGCAGGGCGTGGGTGGCGCCGCGGGAGAGGGCCTCCAGGCCCAGTGCGCCGGATCCGGCATAGAGGTCGAGGACGCGGACACCGTCGAAATCAATGCGGGCGTCGAGGGCGCTGAACAGCGCCTCGCGCACCCGATCGGAGGTGGGCCGGGTGCCCGCGGGCGGGACGCGTAGCCGCCGCCCGCCCGCGGTACCCGCGACGATTCGGGTCATTCGGTGGTGGTTTGGTGGACCGTGAGTTCGGCGAGGAGGTCGCCGCCTTCGACTTGTTGTATTGTGCTGATCGCGATCCGGCTGATGGTGCCGGTGCGGGGTGCGGTGATCGCGGCTTCCATTTTCATGGCTTCGATGGTGGCGATGGTGTCGCCGGCGGTGATCGAGTCGCCTTCGGACACGGTCAGTGTCACGACACCGGCGAAGGGGGCGGCGATGTGGGCGGGGTTGTTCTTGTCGGCCTTTTCCGTGGCGGGGGTATCGCTGGCGATGGAGCGGTCCCGCACGGCGACCGGGCGTAGTTGACCGTTGAGGATGCACATGACGGTGCGCATACCGCGTTCGTCGGGTTCGGAGATGGCCTCGAGTCCGATGAGCAGGGTGACGCCCTTCTCCAGTTGCACGTGGTGTTCCTCACCGCGGCGCAGTCCGTAGAAGAACTGGTTGGCCGACAGGCCCATGGTGTCGCCGTAGGTTTCGCGGTGCGCGAGGAACTCGGCGGTGGGACCGGGGAACAGCAACCGGTTCAGCGTGGCGCGGCGCTGCTCGGAGGAACCGGCGAGCCCGGCTTCCTCGGCGGGAGTCAACGGGGTCTGCGGTTTGGCCGCACCACGCCCGGCCAACGCCCGACTACGCAACGGCTCGGGCCAGCCACCGGCCGGAGTACCGAGCTCGCCACGCAGGAAACCGATCACCGAATCCGGGATGTCGTAGCGGCCCGGGTCCGCGGCGAAACTGTCGATATCGACACCGGTACCGACCAACGCGAGCGCGAGGTCACCGACCACCTTCGACGACGGGGTCACCTTCACCAACCGACCCAGCAGCCGGTCCGCCGCCGCGTACTTCGCCTCGACCTCCTCGAACCGGTCACCCAACCCCAACGCGATCGCCTGCTGACGCAGATTCGACAACTGACCACCCGGGATCTCGTGGGTATACACCCGCCCCGTCGGCGCGGGCAGCCCCGACTCGAACGGCGCGTACACCTTGCGCAAAGCCTCCCAGTACGGCTCCAGATCACACACATTCGCCAAATTCAGACCGGTGTCGTACTCGCTGTGCGCGGCCGCCGCCACGATCGCCGACAACGCCGGCTGCGACGTCGTTCCGGCCATCGCCGCGCTCGCACCATCGACCGCGTCGGCACCGGCCTGCCACGCCGCCAGATACGTCGCCAGCTGACCACCCGGAGTGTCATGGGTATGCACATGCACCGGCAGATCGAAATTGGCGCGCAACGCCGACACCAGCGTCGCCGCCGCCGGCGCACGCAACAGCCCCGCCATATCCTTGATCGCCAGCACATGCGCGCCCGCGTCCACGATCTGCTCGGCCAACTTCAGGTAATAGTCCAGGGTGTAGAGGTCCTCCCCCGGATCCGACAGGTCACCGGTATAGCTCATCGCGACCTCGGCGACCGCGGTACCGGTTTCGCGCACCGCGTCGATCGCCGGACGCATCTGATCGACATTGTTGAGCGCATCGAAAATACGGAAAATATCAATACCGGTACTGGTCGCCTCGGACACGAACGCCCGCGTCACCCGCTCCGGATACGGCGTGTAACCAACCGTATTGCGGCCACGCAACAACATCTGCAAACAAATATTCGGCACCGCCTCACGCAACGCCGCCAACCGCTCCCACGGATCCTCGAACAAGAACCGCAACCCCACATCAAAGGTCGCCCCACCCCACGCCTCGATCGACAACAACTCCGGTGTCAACCGCGCCACATGCCCGGCCACACCCAGCAAACCATTGGTACGCACCCGAGTCGCCAGCAACGACTGATGCGCATCCCGGAAGGTGGTATCGGTGACACCAACCGCCTTCTGCTCCCGCAACGCCCGCGCGAACCCCTCCGGACCCAAACGCGACAACCGCTGCCGCGAACCATCCGGCGGAGCCACACTCACATCGATCACGGGCAACTTATCGTGCGGATACACCGCCGTCGGCCGCTCACCATGCGGCTTGTTCACCGTGACATCGGCAAGATAATTCAAGATCTTCGTACCACGATCAGCCGAACCACGCAGATCCAGCAACTGCGGACGCTCATCAATAAACGAGGTCGTCACCCGACCCGCCCGGAAATCCGGATCATCGAGCACCGCCAACAGGAACCCGATATTGGTGCTCACACCCCGGATACGGAACTCCGCCAACGCCCGACTCGCCCGCGCCACCGCCGCACCGAAATCACGACCACGACACGTCAGCTTGACCAGCATCGAATCGAAATAAGCACCGATCTCCGCCCCCAGATTCGCACCACCATCCAACCGGATACCCGCACCACCAGGAGTGCGATACGCGGTAATACGACCCGTATCAGGACGGAAACCATTCGCCGGATCCTCGGTCGTGATCCGACACTGCAACGCCGCACCCCGAATCGTCACCGTGTCCTGACTCAACCCGAGATCGGCAAGACTCTCCCCCGCCGCGATCCGCAACTGCGCCTGCACCAAATCCACATCAGTGATCTCCTCGGTCACCGTATGCTCCACCTGGATCCGCGGATTCATCTCGATGAACACATGATTACCACGCTCATCCAGCAGAAACTCCACCGTCCCCGCACACGAATACCCGATCTGACGAGCGAAAGCCACCGCATCATTACAGATCCGCTCACGCAACACCGGATCCAGATTCGGCGCCGGCGCCAACTCGATCACCTTCTGATGACGACGCTGCACCGAACAATCACGCTCGAACAAATGCATCACATTACCGTGCTGATCCGCCAAAATCTGCACCTCGATATGACGCGGATTCACCACCGCCTGCTCCAAGAACACCGTCGGATCACCAAACGCCGACTCCGCCTCCCGCGACGCCGCCTCGATCGACTCCCGCAACAACCCCCGCTCAGCCACCCGACGCATACCACGCCCACCACCACCAGCCACAGCCTTCACAAAGATCGGAAAATCCAGACCCTCCGAAGCAGCAAGCAACTCATCCACATCCGCAGAAGGAGCACTCGACCGCAACACCGGCAAACCCGCCGCCCGCGCCGCCTCCACCGCCCGAGCCTTATTCCCCGCCAACTCCAACACCCGCGCCGACGGACCAACAAACGTGATCCCCTCCCGCGCACACGCCGCCGCCAGATCCGGATTCTCCGACAGAAAGCCGTAACCAGGATAAATCGCATCAGCACCCGCAGACTTCGCCGCCGCGATCACCGCCTCGATCGACAAATACGCCCGAACCGGATGCCCCTGCTCACCAATCTGATACGACTCCGCCGCCTTCAACCGATGAACCGAATTACGATCCTCATACGGAAAAACCGCCACCGTCCCCACACCAAGCTCATACGCCGCACGAAACGCACGGATCGCGATCTCACCACGGTTCGCAACCAAGACTTTCGAGAACATTGAACTAAGGTACCCGGCCCGGAATCGTGGCCTGACAGGGTAGTCACCTTTGCAGAGATCTTCACAACCTTTCTTAGCAGAGTTGCGAAGTTATGTTCATGCCGACGACACATGGCTGTGGTGTGGCTGATCCGGCCTCGGCCGTTGCGAAGACGTGCGACACGGAAATCGGATGGCGCTACCGACTATGCTGGGCGATGCAGCTGGTTCGCCGTGCGCAGCCGAGATGGAGCCCCCACGTCGCGTTACGGAGTCGAGTTCGCGGATCGGTTGATCCGGTACGCGAATGAGAGGGAACCCGGTGAGAATCCGGGACTGTCCCGCAGCGGTATGCAGGAACGACCGCCGTCATCAGCACTGGGTACCCACCCGGGAAGCGACGGCCAGTAGGTGAGCCCCGACCCGGGGTCGGCCAGAAGGCCTATGCCCGCAAGTCCGAAGACCTGCCAGCCGTGTCGGATACGCCGTATCCGACGGCCACCGCCTCGTGGATTGGCCGCGCGGACCTCTGTGCGATTGTCGGGCTCCGTCGGTGCGCCGGCGCGTCACTCGGTCTCCGCTAGCTCGTAGGGCGATGGCATCTCAGCACTGGAGAAATTCGTGACTGTTACACATGCCCCGTTCACTGCGACGGTTCTCGGTCTCCCACGCGTGGGGCCGCACCGGGAACTCAAGCGCGCCACCGAGTCCTACTGGGCCGGACGCATCGACGCGCGGCAACTGCACGCGATCGCCGGCGACCTGCGGCGTCGCCAGCTGACCGAATTGCACAGCGCCGGACTGGATTCCGTCCCCGTTGGCACCTTCTCCTATTACGACCAGATACTCGATACCGCCGTGCTGCTCGGCGCGTTACCGCCTCGGATGGCCGGCATCGCCGATCCGTTGGATCGTTACTTCGCGGCGGCCCGCGGCACCGATACGGTCGAACCGCTGGAGATGACCAAGTGGTTCGATACCAATTACCACTATCTGGTGCCGGAAATCGGTCCGGAGACGGTGTTCTCGCTGCATCCGTCGAAGGTGTTGGACGAGTTGCGGGAGGCGCTCGCACTCGGGGTGCCCGCGCGGCCCGTGGTGGTCGGGCCCATCACCTTCCTGAAGCTGGCGAAGGCGACCGGCGGTGCGACGCTGGATCGCCTCGACGAATTGGTGCCGCTCTACCGGGAGTTGTTGCGGCTGCTGGCCGTGGCGGGCGCGGAGTGGGTGCAACTCGACGAGCCGGTCCTGGTCACCGATCTGACCGCTGATGAAGTCGAACGCGTGCGGCGCACCTATGCCGATCTATCGGCCGCGACGGATCGGCCCGCGCTGCTGGTGGCCACCTACTTCGGTAGGCCAGGTGCGGCATCCAGCGCCTTGGCCGATACCGAAATCGAAGGCATCGCACTGGATTTCACCGCCGCCGTGGATCCTTTCGACATGGCCGGTGTGCCCACACCGGCGAACAAGCTGCTGGTGGCCGGTGTCGTCGACGGTCGCAATGTCTGGCGGGCCGACCTGGACACGGCGTTGGCGACGCTGGGCACGCTGCTGAGATGCGCGAAATACGTTGCGGTGTCGAGCTCTTGCTCGTTACTGCATGTGCCCTATACCTTGGCGAACGAAACCGGTTTCGATGAGCGGCTGCGTTCGTGGCTGGCGTTCGGTGCGGAGAAGGTGGCCGAGGTGCGGTTACTCGCGACCGGGCTCAGCGCGGGACCAGAAGCGATCACCGATGAATTGGCTGCGGCCCGTGCGGCTCTCGCCACTAGGCGCGCCGATCCTCGGTTGGACAATTCGCAGGTGCGGGCCCGGCTGAACGCCGTCGGTCCAGCTGCCACGCGGCGGGCTCCCGCGCAGCAGCGGCGCGCATTGCAGGCCGAGCGGCTGCGGCTGCCCTCGTTGCCGACGACGACGATCGGTTCGTATCCGCAGACCTCGGCGATCCGGCAGGCGCGTGCGGCACTGCGCAAGGGTGAGATCGATCAGACCGAATACGTACGGCGGATGCGGTCCGAAATCGCGGATGTCATTGCGTTACAAGAGAAACTGGGCCTGGACGTGCTGGTGCACGGCGAGCCGGAGCGCAATGACATGGTGCAGTACTTCGCCGAACAGCTCGAAGGATTCGCCGCCACCGAGTCGGGCTGGGTGCAATCCTACGGCACCCGCTGTGTGCGGCCGCCAATTCTGTTCGGCGATGTGGCGCGGCCCGAACCGATGACCGTGGATTGGATCACCTACGCGCAATCGTTGACCGATAAGCCGGTCAAGGGCATATTGACCGGCCCGGTGACGATTCTGGCCTGGTCGTTCGTGCGCGATGATCAGCCGTTGTCCGATTCGGCACGTCAAGTGGCGCTGACCATCCGGGACGAGACGGTCGATCTGCAGGCCGCGGGCATTCGGATCATCCAGGTCGACGAGCCGGCGCTGCGGGAACTGCTGCCGCTACGCGCGGCCGATCAGAGCACGTATCTGGAATGGTCGGTCGGCGCATTCCGGTTGGCGACCTCCGGGGTCTCGGATGCCACCCAGATCCACACCCACCTCTGCTATTCGGAATTCGGTGAGGTCATCGATGCGATCGCCGGGTTGGATGCCGATGTGACCTCGATCGAGGCGGCGCGCTCGCATATGGAGGTGCTCGACGATTTGAATGCCGCAGGCTTCGATCTCGGCGTCGGACCGGGCGTCTACGACATCCACTCACCACGGGTGCCGAGCGTTGAGGAGATCACGGTCTCGCTGCGTGCCGCGCTGAAGGCCGTTCCCGCCGAACGGCTTTGGGTCAATCCGGACTGCGGATTGAAGACGCGTGGACCGGTCGAGGTCGAGGCGTCACTGCGCAATCTGGTCGCGGCCACGGCCGCCGTGCGCTAACGGACAAGCCGGCATCCCCATAGCGCGGTGCGGTCACCGCGCTATCGGGATGCGTTTCAATGCGATTCGGCCCCGGGGAAAGGCCGGAGCCGGCGACGCGGCGTGTACCGCTCGCAACTCTCACCGCTGCGCACCATCGGCCGAGTGCGTGAGCGCAGTCCTCGCCGCCAGGCCGTATGACTTCCCGAGCAACGATCCATGCGTAACCCCTCCTCAGACGTCGCCATCGGATATCACCCCGATGCCCTTATTCGACGCACGGGCGACCGATTCGGTTCCGCCGATCCGCGAACCGATCAGTCGGCGGTGGGCTCGGCTCCGAAGGCGCGGTTGATGGATCCGCCGCGACCTCGGCAACTCGGGTGTGGCCGAATCTTCCGTACGCGAAAGTCCGCAGCGCCGGCGGCACGGGCAGCTCCGACGTGGATATTCACCCCTCCTTGGGTTCAAGCTGCGCCAGCAGCGCTGCTTCGCACACTATGCAGGATTGATCTTCGGCAAAATCCCTTGCTGCAACAGATTTCTGCGGGCGAGTTTTGCGATGATTGCAAATTGCGAGGGCTACCATCTTGCGGTGCGCAAGATGTACGCGGGCGCCCGACTGAGACGGTTGCGCGAGGAACGGCGGATGACCCAGGCAGCACTGGCGAAATCCCTGGATCTATCGCCCAGCTACCTCAATCAGCTCGAGCGCGACCAGCGACCGCTCACCATCCCGGTGCTGCTGAAGCTCAACTCCACCTTCGACCTCGACGTGCAATTTTTCGCCGCCGACTCCGACGCCCGGCTGGTCTCGGATCTACACGAGGTACTTCTCGACGCGGCGGGCGGTGACAGTGCGCCACTGACCGAGGTCGAAGAACTGGCGACGCGACTACCGGAGGTGTCCCGAATCGTCGTCGCGATGCATCGGCGATTACGCGCCGCGACCGAACAACTCGATCTGCTCTCCGCACGGGTGGCCGCACCGGCGGGCGCCCCGGGTGTGCCCATGCCGTACGAGGATGTGCGGGACTTCTTCTACGACCACCACAATCACATCGCCCCACTCGATCATGCGGCCGAACAGCTCTTCGAGGAGTGCGGTCTGGGCATCGGGTCACTGGATCGGCAACTCGCCAGAGTGGCCGAGGAGCGCGCGGGCGTCACCGTGCTGGTGCGCGGAGACGGCGCGGATCCGTCCATCCCGAAACGGTATTACGATCCGGACAGCCGGACGCTGACGCTGGCGCGGCGGCTGCGTCCCGGACAGCGCGCATTTCAAATCGCCACCACCCTCGGCTTGCTGCTGTACGGCAAGGATTTGGATGCCGCACTGGCCGAAACACCTTCGCTCACCGGCGAATCCAGGACATTGGCGCGCATCGGGTTGGCCAATTACTTCGCCGGCGCGCTGGTACTGCCGTACAGCCGCTTTCTGCGGTCGGCCGAGGAACTGCGCTACGACATCGACCTGCTCAGCCTGCGTTTCGAGGTCGGCTTCGAGACCATCTGCCATCGACTGAGCACCCTGCAGCGGCAGGGGCAGCGCGGCGTCCCGTTCTTCCTCGTCCGCACCGATCGGGCGGGCAATATCTCGAAACGCCAGTCCGCCACGGCATTCCATTTCTCCCGGGTCGGCGGCAGCTGTCCGCTATGGGTCGTGCACGAGGCGTTCGCCAATCCGGGCCGCATTTTGACTCAGATGGCGGCGATGCCCGATGGCCGCCGCTACCTCTGGATCGCCCGCACCGCAGTGGCGGAACTGCACGGATTCAGCACGGCGACAAAGGATTTCGCGATCGGTCTGGGTTGCGATATCGAATATGCCGACCGACTGGTGTATTCGAACGGTATACACCTGGACAACCCGGCCGCGGCGGTGCCGATCGGCGCCGGCTGCAAGGTCTGTGAGCGTCCCTCCTGCCCGCAACGCGCCTTCCCTCAGATCGGCAGTCCACTCGCGGTCACCGAGCACACCAGCACAGACCTCCCTTACCCCCGGGCCCTGCGCTAGCCACACCTGTTGGACAAACGATCACCACACGCTGATGTAGGTCACGCCCGAGAAGGCGCCTCCACCAAGTATTCTCGACGATCAGGACTTCGCTAGGTATTCGAGGCGTTCGGTGTTTACGGCGGCGTGCATCATGGTGGCCAGGCCCGGGTGGTTGTGCAGGCCCGGGTCGGATTCGACCAGTTGGCGAGCGAGGTCTTGTGCCGCGGTGATGACTTCGAGGTCGTCGAGCAGGGAGAGCAGGCGCAGGGAGCGGGCGGTGCCGGATTGGGCGGCGCCGAGGACGTCGCCCTCGCGGCGTTGGCGCAGGTCGAGCACGGCGAGTTCGAAGCCGTCGGTAGTGGCGGCGACGGCGTCGAGACGGGCCATTGCGGTGCCGGTGGGACCCGCGTCGGTGATGAGCAGGCACAGGCCGGGGTGCTTGCCGCGGCCGATGCGGCCACGCAACTGATGTAGCTGGCTGACTCCGAAGCGGTCCGCGTCCACGATGACCATGACGGTCGCATTCGGCACGTCGACGCCGACCTCGACGACCGTGGTGCAGACGAGCACATCGATGTCGCCGTCATTGAATGCGCGCATTACCTGGTCTTTTTCATCGGTCGGGAGCCTGCCGTGCAGCAGGCCGACCCGGACGCTCGCGAGCGGACCGGCGCGCAGCATGTCGAAGACCTCGAGCGCGGCGGCCGTAGTGGGGCCCTCCTTCTCCGGCGCCGACTTGCCGGACTTCTTGCCGTTGCGGCCCTTTCCGTTCTCCTCGTCGTCGCCGATGCGCGAGCACACCACATAGGCCTGCCGCCCGGCGCCGACCTCCTCCACGATGCGCTCCCAGGCACGGTCGACCCAGTTCGGATGCTGCTTGCGCGGCACCACCTTCGACACGATCGGTGAGCGGCCGCGGGGCAGCTGGGTGAGGGTGGAGGTCTCCAGATCGCCGAGCGTGGTCATGGCGATGGTGCGCGGAATCGGGGTCGCGGTCATGACGAGCAGATGCGGGCTGCTACCGGATTTCGCCTTGGCGCGCAACGCATCCCGTTGTTCGACACCGAACCGATGCTGTTCGTCGACGATCACCATGCCGAGGTCGAAGAACTCCACCGCGTCCTGGATGAGCGCGTGCGTGCCGATCACGATGCCCGCCTCGCCGGTGACCGCGGCCAGTAGCGCGGCCTTCTTCGCCGACGCCGACATCGAGCCGGTGACCAGCACCACCTTCGTCGCATTGTCCGCGGCACCGAGCTCACCGGCGGTGCCGAGCTCGCCGAGCATCGTGCGCAACGACCGATAGTGCTGGGCAGCGAGGACTTCCGTCGGTGCGAGCAGTGCGCACTGCTGGCCGGCGTCGACCACCTGCAGCATGGCATGCAGCGCGACAATCGTTTTGCCCGAACCCACTTCACCCTGCAGCAACCGGTGCATCGGATGGACCCGCGCGAGATCGTCGGAAATCTCCGCGATCACCTGCTGCTGCCCCTCGGTCAGTTCGAACGGCAGGCGGGTATCGAAAGCCGCTGCGATACCGTCGGATCGAGGCAAGCAGGGCCGGGCGGCCCGTGCCTGCGCGTCGTGTCGCCGCTCGGCGAGCACCAGTTGCAGCGCCAGCGCCTCATCGAAACGCAAACGTTCCCCGGCCTGTTCGAGATCGGACTTGCGTTCGGGCAGGTGGATCAGGCGCAGCGCATCGGAGATCTTCATCAGCCCGCGATCCTCGCGCAGGTCAGCGGGCAGTGGATCGTCGATCGGGTCGAGTTGGTCGAGTACCTGCCGGACGCAGGCGAGCAGATCCCAGCTCTGCACCTTCGCGGTCGCGGGATATACCGGGATATATTCCCGTTCGAAGAACGAGACATCCACTCCCTCTTTACCTTTCGCGCTTTGCGCCAATCCGCGCAATGCACCGCCGCCGCGCACCGAGGTGAGATTCTCGATCGAACCCTCTTCCTTCTCGGGAAGGATCAGATAATCCGGATGCGAAAGGTTCCAGCGATCCGGTCGCCACCAGTGCACGGTGCCCGACATCATGGCCCGGACCCCTTCGCGGACCAGGTAACTCACCTTGTCGCCATTGAAGAAGGTGATATCGATCGGGGCCGCCGAACCGGTGTCGAGGGCCACCTTGAGCAGTCGGCCGCGACGGTTCTTCATCGGGCGCAGTTCGGTTTTCGTCACCCGGCCGATGACGGTGATGTGCGCACCCTCCTCCGGCTGCTCCTGGGTGAGCGGCTGCCCCTGGGTGGCGTAGCGTAATGGGTAGTGCCGCAACAGGTCCTCGACGGTGTGCATGTCGAAGGCATCGGCGAGCGGCTCGGCGGCCTTTACGCCGAGCAGGTGGTCCAGTCGATCGCTGAGTGTCGCCATATCCCTATTCCACCCCTATCTGCACCAGATCCGCTTGCTGCCCACCGGAATACACACTCACCTCGACACCGGGAAAGCCGTTCGCGATATGCGCGGCCAGTTCGTCCGCGAGTTCGGCCGGAGCCGCCGCACCGACGAGCAGGGTGACCAGCTCACCGCCGAAACCGAGCATCCGGTCCAACAGGGTTCGGGCCGCGGTCGGCGCATCCCGATCGATCACCACGACATCGTGACCGACCAGCCCCAGCCCATCACCGGCCGCACAGGTGCCGACCATGGTGAGCGCCCGCTCCCTCGCGGCACGCACCGATCCCCAACGGGTCGCGGCCGCCGCCTCCGACATCGCGAACGCATCGTCCACCGCGATCCGACCACAATCGTGCACCGCCAACGCCGCCAACCCCTGCACCATGGACCCACTCGGCAACAACAACACGTCCCGATGCACGTCACGGGCCGCGACACCAACCGCCACCAGCTCGTGCGCCGGCAGCGCACCATTCGGCAGCACCAACACCTCCCGATTCGGCAACTGCCGAATCGCGGTAAGCAACGCGGCACTGGTCACGGCTCCGTCACCACCGAGCACTACCGCACCTCCAGCCTCGAACAGCGCCGCCGCCCCATCTCCGGAGGCGACAGCCACAACCGCGCGGTCCGCGGGACCATCGTGACCAGGCTGCGCAGTGGCGTCGGCGCGACCCGCATTGTCGGCCGGGGCTGCTTCGGCATGATCCGCGGCGTCGACCGGGGCTACGTAGTGGCGCCCGTCGGCCTGCGCCGGGTGGGCGCTGTCGGCGCGCGCGGCTATGCCACTGTGCGCGGTTGCGTCCGGATACGTGGGGGTTGGGCGGGCGGTGATAGTGAAACTTTCGATGCGGATGGCGCTGAGGGTGCCGGTGGCTATGCCTGCTTCCACGGCGGCGCCTGCGTCGGCGCAGTGGACGTGCGCGGACCAGGATCCGGCGCCGTCGCCGACGACCACTACGGAGTCGCCGAGGTCGGCGAGGCGGCCACGGAGGTGGGCGATTCGTTGGTCGTCGGTATCGGAGAGGAGATACATCACCTCGAAGTGCGGGGCGGCGCTGTTCGGGGGTTCGGCACCGCCGCTGCGCGGTTCGGCATCGGCTCGCGGTGCGGAGTCGGCGTGCGCCGCAGCGGTGGCATGATCGGCACCCACCTGGTCTCCGGCGAATGTGAATTCGCCGCGCGCGTATGCCGGCCGAGTGGGTGTCTCGCCGAGGGTGACCGCGACCAGACTATCGAGCAACACGACCAATCCGCGCGCACCCGCATCCACCACCCCGGCCTCGCGCAGCACACCGAGCTGGGCTGGCGTATCACCGAGCGCCTCGGCGGCACTGTCGGCCGCCGCCACCGCCACCGCGGCCACGGCAGATTCCGGACAAGCTGCGGCGGATTCGGCCGCCCGCTCCAGAACGGTCAGAATGGTCCCCTCGACCGGCACACTCAGCGATTCCCGCACCAGCACCGCCGCCATGGCCAGCGCCTCCCGCAACGTCCGCGCCGTCAGCGGCCCACCACGTGCCGCCTCGGCAATCCCGCGTAGCACCTGCGACAGGATGATCCCGGAATTCCCCCGCGCACCGAGCGTCGCCCCACGCGCCATCGCCGCAGCCACCGCATGCGCCGACAGCGATCCGCCCAACCCGAAATACCCACCCGCAACTCCACCCCACAGCCCGCCGACGGGGATATGCCGCAAGGTCCCGCGCGTGGCAGGAGCAGGCAGAGGCGAGCGATCGACACCATTCGCGGCAATAGCTCGATCCGCGAACTTCTGCTGGGACGCCCCGGCGCCCGACGACCCGGCATCACCAACCGCCCCGTCATCCGCCGCACAACCACCGACCGCCCCGGGGCCGGAGATGGCGGCATCACCGCCCGACCCGACGGCCATGGCAAACCCATCGACGGTCTCGGCATCCGATTGCACGCGTTCGGCGTCCGCAGTAAGACCACCACCGGCCGGTCGCTCGGACCCGCGCGCGGAGTTAACCGCGGCCTCGGCGGCCTGCACCGCCGATCGCATGGTGGCGAGCATGTTCGTACCCGTGTCGGCGTCGGCGACGGGGAAGACGTTGAGGGCGTTGATCTCCGCGCGACGCTGCTGCAGGCCGTCGAGGCAGATTCGGCCCCAGCGCAGTAGGGCCGGGCCGTTCAGTTCATTCGGCTCGGTGAGGACAGGTAGTTCCGCGTCCGGGCCATCGCCCATCACGTCCGGCACTCCGGGCACCGCCACCCCTCTCCGCGATCATCCACACCGCCACCCGCAGCCAAGCGACTGCTGGCAGATCGCTCGAAACGATCTGCCGCCGTTCGCCAGGTTAGCTGGCGATGCCGACAATGGATCGGCGACACCGATCCACTACCATCGGCGGTGCCCATGGGCCGTCATTCCATGCCCCGGTTTGGTGGATCGGGGCGCCGCCAGCTACCCTTGCAGGGTTGCCTAGCGCGGCGAGAGGGTTCGCGCTGGCCGGCGTCAGTCGGCAGGGCATTAAGACATTGTTTCCGGACATGCTGCCGACGTGCGGCGGTCCCCACATGACATGAAGGAGTTCGCGACTATGGCTGCCGTCTGCGACGTCTGCGCCAAGGGCCCCGGCTTCGGGAAGTCGGTCTCGCACTCGCACCGGCGTACCAACCGTCGTTGGAACCCGAACATCCAGACCGTGCGCGCACAGGTCGCGCCGGGCAACACCCGTCGCATGAACGTGTGCACCTCCTGCCTGAAAGCGGGCAAGGTCGTTCGCGGCTGATTCGCTCAGAGACCGACATACGCCCCGACACCATCAGGTGCTCGGGGCGTAGTCATCTGTGGACCGCTCGGCGACGATGGTGTCCATGACCCAGCCCGCCTGGCGCATCGCCCCACTCGTCGCCGAATACGTCCACAGCCTCGCCGAATGCCATATCGCCTGCTGGCGTGAGGCCTATCGCGGCCTGGTCCCCGATTACGTATTGGATGCGTTCGAAGTCGAGCGTCGCGCCGAGCAATGGGAACGCAACCGGGCCCGCTACCCGGGCCGCACCTACGTCGCCCTCGTCGAGGACGAGGTGATCGGTTTCGTGAGTGCGGGCCCCTCACACGACGAATCTCCGGTCACCCCCAACGAACTCAACGCCCTCTACGTCCGCGCCACCTGGTATGGCACCGGCGTCGCCCACGACCTCATCCGAGCCGCCGTCACCCCCGACACGCCATGCTCGCTCTGGGTGTTCGAGAAGAACCCGCGCGCCCAGGCCTTCTACCGCAAACACGGCTTCGCACTCGACGGCACCAGTCGTATCGAGGCCTTCACCCCCGCCGTCGAGGTCCGTATGGTCCGCCGCTGACCGAAAGGTCTGGGACGAGCACGGAACGTGGCCCGAACCCCCGCCGCCGGACCGCGCTCCGCCTAGCGTCGAATCGCTACTGGCACGGTCGAATTCGTCGACGCTGAGCGACCAGCGCGACTATGAGCGCGATGCCGTCAGCACCGCGGCGAAGCGCCCGGTCGGGCGCGACGGCGTCGATGCCTTCGTCGATAAGCGCAAGCCCGATTACAGTAACTAACCGCGCACCTGGAGCACGAATTTCGCGACCGCTTCGGTGAACGAATCATTGTCGTCACCGGCCGCGGTATGCGCCGCGCCGCCGATCTCGACCAGCTGCGCCTGCGGCACCAATGCCTGGAATTCCGCGGCGCCCTCCGCCGACACGACATCGGACTGCGTACCGCGCACCAGCAGCACGGGCATGGTGAGAGCCCGCGCCGCGGCCTCCATCTCCTGCACCATTTCGCTCGGATCCTCGACGCGGTCGCCGAGCATGCCCGGATCCCAATGCCAGTACCAGCGGCCGTCACGCTCGCGCAGATTGCGCCGCAGACCGTCGGTGTTCTTGGGCCGTGGCCGATGCGGCATATATTCCGCGACCGCGTCGGCAGCCTGCTCGAGGTTGTCGAAACCGTCGCGATGTTTTCCGAGAAAATCGATCACCCGCGCGATACCGGCGGGTTCGGGGCGGGTGACGATATCGACGAGCACCAGGGCGGTGATCGCCACGCCGCCCGGATCCGCGGTGGTGAGCAGGCCGGTGATCCCGCCCATGCTCGCACCGACCACGACCGCCGGGGCAGCCAGCTGTTCGAGGACCGCGACGAGGTCCGCGACCATCGTGGCGCGCCGGTAATCGGCGTTCGGTGACCAGGCGCTGTCGCCATGGCCGCGCGCGTCCAGCGTGACGACCCGCATTCCGGCGGCGGCCAGCTTCGCACCGGTCTGCTTCCATGAGTGTCGGGTCTGACCGCCACCGTGCAGAAACAGGACGAGCGGGCCGTCCGCCGGGCCGAACTGGTCGGCGACCAGCTCGATTCCATCCGAACCGCGCAGTCGCAGCCGGATGGGATCGAGAAGGTTGTTCGCATTACTCACGATCCGAGGATCGCACAGATACCGCTGGGGCTCGCACGAGCCCCGGTCAATAGGACCTCAGCAGTTCCACTTGCCCTGCGCGCTGATGGTGTTCTGCAGCAGGCACGCGACCTTGGCATTCACCGAGGACGAGATGGTCGAGGAGCCATTGGAGGTGAATTCCTCGCCGACCGGAGTGGCGGTGGTCGGCCCGGAGGTATCCGCGGCGGGCTCGAGTGGCAACCCGGCCGCATTCGCTGCCGCGCTGCCGCCGGCCAGGGCCGCGCACAGGGCCAGCGTGGCTGTGGTGCCGCGCAGTGCGCCGCGAACGGTCTTGTTCTGCATGAAATTGTGCTCCTCTACTGTGATTTACCTCGACGCCCGGGATCTAGGGCAGGCGCCAGTCAACAGGTTCAGCACCCAATTCGTCGAGTAGTTCATTCACTCGTGAGAAGGGTCGCGAACCAAAAAAGCCGCGCGAGGCCGACAGGGGTGACGGGTGCACGGATTCGATATAGGGCACCTCGGCCGCGGCGAGCTGCGGTTTCAGTGTCTGGGCGTCACGACCCCACAGGATCGCGACCAGCGGCTCGTCCCTGGCCACCAGCGCGCGAATCGCCTGATCGGTCACCGCCTCCCAGCCCTTGCCGCGATGCGAGGCAGGCTGTCCCGGCGAAACCGTCAGAACTCGATTCAGCAGTAGCACGCCCTGATCCGACCACGGGCTCAGATCGCCATTGGACGGTGTCTGGTAGCCGAGATCCTTGGTGTATTCGGCGAAGATATTGGCGAGGCTGCGCGGCACCGGCGAAACATCCGGGGCGACAGAGAAACTCAGGCCCATCGGATGTCCGGGCGTCGGATAGGGATCCTGGCCCACGATGAGCACGCGCACCGCGTTGAACGGCCGCTGAAAGGCGCGCAGCACATTCTCACCGGCTGGCAGATAACCGCGGCCCGCCGCATTCTCCGCGCGCAGGAATTCGCCCATCGCCGAGATCTGTGCCGCAACCGGTTCGAGAGCCTTCGCCCAACCCGGATCCATGATTTCCGTCAGCGGTTTCGCGCCCATGACCGCACAACCTATCGTGACTCGGGCTCGGATGCCGAGTCCACCCCGCTGAACGATTCCCAGCCCCCACTGCCCGCATGCCGCGCACCGTCGACGGTGACGCCATGACCTGTCAGCACCTGTCCGATCGGCACCCAACCGGACGGCAGTTCCCGGTGCGCGGGCCAGGTTCCGACGAAGGCATGATCCTCGCCGCCGGTCAGAATCCATTGCGCGGCATCGGCATCCAGCCGCCGCGCGATCGTCGCCAGCGCCGGATCGCGCAATGTCTGCGAGTGGATGTCGATGGCGACACCGGATGCCTCGGCGATGTGGCCCAGGTCCGCGAGCAATCCGTCCGAGATATCGGTGAGCGCGGTGGGTATCGCGGACCATTCCGAGCCAGAACCGATAATGCCTCCCGATCCGAACCGCACCGCATTCGACTGCCCCTGCACCCCGATGTGCTCCGAATCGAGTACCCGTTCCGCCGAGGGTGTGCCCGAGTTGCCCACTCCGGCAGCGGAATCGGCGACCACAGCGAGTACTGCCGAATAGGGCGGCTGTGGGACCCGGTGGGCCGCGAGCACCTCGGCGAAGAATTCATCCGCCGGATCGAATCCGGCGCTCAAGACCGCCAACCCAGCGGCGGACCAGCCGAGGCGACCCACCACCGCGACCGTATCCCCCACACGCGCACCGGCTCTGGTGATCGGCGCGCGGCCGTCCAGATCACCGAAGGCGGTCACCGAGATGACCAACTGCGAGCTGCGCACCACATCACCGCCCGCGATGGAGCCGCCCGCACGGCGCGCCTCGGCCCACATCCCATCAGTGAGCCCGTCCACCAGCTCGAGCGGCGTATCGGCCGGACAGCCGAGCGCCACCACGAATGCGGTCGGCACCGCACCCATCGCGACCACATCGGCCGCGTTCTGCGCGATCGCCTTGCGCCCGATATCGCGCGGATCGGACCAGTCGAGCCGGAAATGGCGATCCTGGACGAGCATGTCGGTGGTGACCACGAACCGGCCGTCCGGCGCGGCCACCACGGCGGCGTCGTCACCAGGGCCGAGCAGCACGCCGGGCGCCTGCACCCGCCCCGCGTTGATCCGTTCGATCAGTGCGAACTCCCCCAACTCACGCACTGTTTTCGACGGTGTGCTTTCGCTGATGACCTGGTCCCTTCCCGGTGTCGTGCTGGCTGAAATCGCCCCGAGGGTACCCTTTCCAGAGCAATCGAGTACTACCAGGCCGGTGCGCGGCATCCATCTCCCAGGTGACCGAGCCCCACCAGCGCGAACAGGAAGGATCGGTGAGCATGGCGGCGCAGTCGTCGGACCGCGATTCGTCGGCGGCGGAGTCGTCGAAGGCCGAACCGTCGAAGGACGCCGAGCTGTCGAACGCGACGCCCGATTCGGCCGCGGACAGCGCTGCGGTAGACGCCACCCCTACGGTCGATCGCGAAGCCCAGAGCCCTTTCCCAACCACCGATGCCACGCCCGCAACAGCCGCAACCGGCGCCGCCGGTGCCGAGCCCGCGAAATCCGACAGTATTGAGCCCACCGCAGAGCCGACATCCGCTGGCCGCGCCGACCAGCCCGCGGCCACCGACAGCGCCGAACCCACCGACAAACCCGCAGCAGAATCGAGTGGTTACCCACCCGCTCTGATCGCGACCGCAGTGGCACTCCCGGTCGTACTGGTAGTCGCCGTGCTGGTCGCCGCAGTCCTCGCCCACCGCACGCCGACCGAACGTGAACCTCTGGTCCTCGGCCCGGTTCCCGCACCCGCCGCGGACGGGCCCGCGTGCACCGCGCTGCTGCCCGCATTGCCGGTCGATCTCGGCGACTACTCCAAATCCACGTTGGTGGAACCGGCTCCGCCCGCGACCCGCGCCTGGCAGCGCAAAGACGGTGGGGACGCCATCGTGCTGCGCTGCGGTTTGGAACGGCCGCTGGAGTTCAACCGCGCCTCGCCATTGCAGATCGTCAATGGCGTGCAATGGTTCGAGGTTCGTGACCCGGCCGCGAAGGCGAGCACCTGGTTCGCTGTCGACCGCGCGACCTATATCGCGCTGACCGTTCCCGACGGCTCCGGACCGACTCCGCTGCAAGGAGTTTCGGACACGATCACCGCGAACCTGCCCGCCCGACCAATAGATCCCGGTCCACTGCCGAATTGATCGACGGCACGCCGAAAGCGCACAGAACGAGCTAGCGCAGCCCGGTTCCCCGCGCCAACGCCGTCTCGATCAGCGTGGAAACCAGTGCCCGGTAGTCGATTCCGGTGGCCTCCCACATCCGCGGATACATGGAGATCGCTGTGAAGCCGGGCATCGTATTGATCTCGTTGATCACCGGCCCTTCCGCTGTGACGAAGAAGTCCACCCGCGCCAAACCTTGGCAGTCGAGCGCTTTGAACGCCCGCACCGCGAGTTCTCTGATGCTGTTGGACACTTCATCGTCCAGCTTCGCCGGAACATCGAATTCACAGACATCGTCGAGGTATTTGGTGTCGAAGTCGTAGAACTCCGGCGCCGCGGCATCGGCCTCCGGCATCCGGATCTCGGCGACCATGCTGGCCCCCACTCGACCATCCGGAAATTCCAGTACGCCACATTCGACTTCGCGTCCGACAATGCCCGCTTCGACGATCACCTTCGGATCGTGTTCGCGCGCTGTCGCGATCGCCGCGTCCAGCTCGCTCCACTCGGTGACCTTGGTGATGCCGATCGAGGAACCGCCGCGGGCCGGTTTGACGAACACCGGCAGGCCGAGCAGCGCCCGCTCGTCGGCACCGAGGGTATCGGTCCCGCGCCGCAGCACCACCTGACGTCCGATCGGCAGCCCCTCCGCGGCGAGCAACTTCTTGGTGAATTCCTTGTCCATCCCCGCCGCACTGGCGAGCACACCCGGCCCGACATACGGCACCCCGGCCAGTTCGAGCATGCCCTGCAGCGTGCCGTCCTCACCGAACGGACCGTGCAGGATCGGGAACACCACATCCACCGACCCCAGTGCCGCACTCGGATCATCGAGCGCGACCAACGAGCCGGACCGGCTCGGATCAGCGGCCAGCGTGAGCGCGGTGCCACTGCCATCGACCGCAGGCAGCGCATTGTCGGTGAACCCCAGCGCCGCCACCTCGGCACCCCCCAGCACCCAAGCGCCGTCGAGGGTGATGCCGATAGGCACGGCCTCGTACTTTTCCGGATCGAGGTTGCGCAGCACACTACCGGCCGACACACACGAGACGGCGTGCTCGTTACTGCGCCCGCCGAACACCACAGCAACCCTGATCCGGTTCATCATGCACCGAACCGTACCCGTTGTGGATGCCGATCCAACCTCGCGCCCGTGCGGTTATAGCGTTCGACCCTATTCCGGTTTGATCCGCCGACCCAGCAGATTGCCGACCGCCTCGCGCACCGAAAGGCCCTCGTGACATACCTGGTGCACCGACGTGGTCAGCGGCATTTCGACATCGTGGGCCGCGGCCAACGCCCGCACCGATGTGCACGACTTCACACCCTCGGCGACCTGACCATGGGTCGCCTCCTGGGCCGCCTCCATGGACCCGCCCGCCCCGAGCACATGTCCGAACGACCGGTTGCGCGATAGCGGCGAGGTACAGGTGGCGACCAGATCACCGACCCCCGCCAACCCCGCCAACGTGACCGGCTCCGCACCCAGCGCTACACCGAGCCGGATGATCTCGGCCAGCCCACGGGTGATCAGGCTGGCGATCGAATTGTCGCCCAACCCCATTCCCGCGGCGATCCCACAGGCAAGAGCGATGACGTTCTTGCAGGCCCCACCGATCTCGCAGCCGATCACATCGGTATTGGTGTAGGGCCGGAAATAGCCGTTGGCGCAGGACTGCTGCAATGCGACCGCCCGCGCGGCGTCGGTGCACGCGATCACGGTGGCCGCCGGTTGCTCGGCCGCGATCTCCTTGGCCAGATTCGGTCCGGTCAGCACCGCGATGCGACTCTCGTCGGCACCGGTGACCGCACCGATCACCTGACTCATCCGCAGCAGCGTGCCGGTCTCGATGCCTTTGGCCAGACTCAGCAGCGCGGCGTCCGGCCCGATCGAATCCCGCCACGTCTCGAGATTCGCGCGCAGGGATTGCGATGGCACCGCGAGCACGACGATATCCGCACCGTCGAGCGCCTCGGCGTGATCGTGGGTGGCCGCAAGACTGGGCAGTTGCACATCGGGCAGATAAAACGGATTGCGATGTTCGGTGGCCAGTGCCTTGGCCACCTCGGGCCGCCTGGCCCAGATCGTGACATCGGTTCCCGCGTCCACCAACACCTTCGCGAACGCGGTCCCCCATGATCCCGCGCCCAACACTGCCGCCCTCGTCATCTGCCCAATATGCCACGGAACCACTCATGGAAGGATTGAGATCATGCGTCCGCCTGCGTTGCACGCCGTGATCGCGGTGAAGAGCCTCGATCGGGCCAAGAGCCGCCTGGCCGATCGGCTGCGCCCGGAACACCGTGCCCGGCTGGTGCTCGCGATGCTCGCCGACACCGTGGTGACCGCCGTCGCGGTGCCGCGGATCGCGTCGGTCACCGTGGTGACCCCGGATCCGGTCGTCGCCGAGCTGGCGCGCAGGCTCGGCGCGGCGGTTCATCCCGAACCCCGCCGCGAAGTGATCGACGCGACCGATCCGGACGGCCTGAACACCGCGCTCACCGATGCGGCCACCGCATTGCGGCACCGCTATGGCCCGGTCGAACTGCTGGCCCTGCAGGCGGATCTGCCCGCCTTGCGGCCCGACGAACTCTCCGACATGCTCATCACCGCACCGGACGGCGTTCGATCGGTCGTCGTCGATCATGCGGGCAGCGGCACGGCCGCGCTATTGGTTCGCGATGCCGTCGCCCCGCTGGATCCGCGCTTCGGACCCGGTTCGGCACGTCGTCATATCGCCGCGGGCGCGGTCGACCTGCCCGGTGACTGGCCAGGATTGCGGCTCGACGTCGACACCGCCGACGATCTGGACCGCGCCATCGAACTCGGCGCCGGCGATTCGACAGGTGCTGTATTGCACGACATAGGTTGGCAAATTCATGTCCACGAGCGGATCCGTCGGGTGTGCTAGCCGGTCGCCGCATCCGGCGTGATACGCACGGCAATGATGGCGTCGGGCTGTGCACGGCCCGGTTCGTAGGGGATGATCGTTGGCGTGAGTGAGCGAAGCAAGCGATTTCGGAACCAGCATGCCTCGCGCGTGTCGGGCCCGCGTCCCAGCGAGGCGCGGGCATGAGCGATATCGAAACCGTCAAACAACAAGTGCTGCCGACCGCACTGCCCGCCGCGACACCACCGGCCGATGAGACCGCTGTACAGCGATTGCCACGTGATCGCTACCTGAACCGCGAACTCAGTTGGCTGGACTTCAACACCCGAGTGCTCGCACTCGCCGAGGACGCGTCACTGCCATTGCTGGAGCGCGCGAAATTCCTCGCGATCTTCGCCTCCAATCTGGACGAGTTCTATATGGTCCGCGTCGCCGGCCTCAAACGCCGTGCGGAGACGGGACTTTCGGTGCGTTCGGCCGACGGCCGCTCGCCCACCGAACAGTTGGAATTGATCGCGGCGCGCACCCAGGAGATCGCAGACCGGCACGCCCGCGTTTTCCTGCACTCGGTACTGCCCGCATTGACCGCCGAGGGCATCGCCGTCATCGACTGGTCCGATCTGGACGACGATGAGCGTCAGCGGCTCTCGGGCTATTTCCAGGATCAGGTTTTTCCGGTACTGACCCCGCTCGCGGTGGATCCGGCACATCCGTTCCCCTATATCAGCGGGCTGAGTCTCAATCTCGCGGTGACGGTCAAGGATTCCTCCACCGGTGGTGAGCATTTCGCTCGCGTCAAAGTGCCCGATAACGTCGATCGCTTCGTTCGAGTGCGGCGCACCGATTCCGGCTCGCCGGTCGCAGCCTTCCTGCCGATGGAAGAGCTGATCGCCGCGCACCTCGATCAACTGTTCCCCGGTATGACGGTGGTCGAACACCACTCGTTCCGGATCACCCGCAATGCCGATTTCGAGGTCGACGAGGATCGCGACGAGGATCTGCTGCAGGCACTGGAGCGTGAACTGGCCCGTCGCCGCTTCGGGTCGCCGGTCCGACTCGAGGTCTCCGACGATATGACCGAGCACATGCTCGATCTGCTGCTGCGCGAACTCGAGGTCGATCCCGGCGATGTGATCCAGGTGCCCGGCCTGCTGGATCTGTCCTGCCTGTGGCAGGTGTACGGCGTCGATCGGCCCAATCTCAAGGACGCACCGTATGTGCCCGCGACGCCACCGGCGTTCGGCGAGCGCGAAACCCCGCGCAATGTCTTCCAGGCGCTGCGCGAGGGCGATGTGCTGGTGCACCACCCCTACGACTCCTTCTCCACCAGCGTGCAGCGCTTCATCGAACAGGCCGCCGCCGACCCGCAGGTGCTCGCGATCAAGCAGACCCTGTACCGCACCTCCGGTGACTCCCCCATCGTGAACGCGCTCATCGACGCGGCCGAGGCGGGTAAACAGGTTGTCGCGCTGGTCGAGATCAAGGCCCGCTTCGACGAACAGGCCAACATCAAATGGGCCCGCGCACTGGAACAGGCGGGGGTGCATGTGGTCTACGGCCTCATCGGCCTCAAGACGCACTGCAAGACCTGTCTGGTGGTGCGCCGCGAGGGTTCGACCATCCGCCGCTACTGCCATATCGGCACCGGCAACTACAACCCGAAGACCGCGCGGCTCTACGAGGATGTCGGGTTGCTCACCGCCGCACCGGAAATCGGCGCCGATCTGACCGATCTGTTCAATTCGCTGACCGGTTACTCGCGAAAGGCCAACTACCGCAACCTGCTTGTGGCACCACAGGGTGTGCGCGCCGGAATCATCGAACGGATCCAGCGCGAGATCGAGTTGGCACAGCAGGGCGTCCCGGCGCGAATCCGGATGAAGGCCAATGCAATTGTCGACGAGCAAGTCATCGACGCGCTCTACCGAGCTTCCCAGGCCGGTGTACCGGTGCAGATCGTGGTGCGCAGCATCTGCGGCCTGCGCCCCGGCGTCGAGGGGATGAGCGAGAACATCGAGGTGCGCTCGATTCTCGGTCGCTTCTTGGAACATTCGCGGATCATTTACTTCCATGCCCAGGACGAATACTGGATCGGCAGTGCCGACATGATGCACCGGAATCTGGACCGGCGTGTGGAAGTCATGGCACAGGTGAAGGATCCGAAGCTGTGCGAGCAGCTGGGCTCGGTATTCGACTCGGCGCTGTATCCGACGACCCGCTGCTGGGTACTCCAAGCCGACGGCAGTTGGCATGCCTCGCCCGACGGCGCCGAGCGCAATGGCGTCGAGGTACGCGACCACCAGCAATTCATGATGCGAATGCGGAGACCGGATCAGCCGTGAGCCCTACGACGGGATACGAGCAGGGCGGGGGGCCGTTCTGGGATCCCCGGGTAACAGCCAACATTCACGCCGCGGGTGCGGTGCTGTGGCGCAAGGCCGCCACCGGATCCGGCGCCATCGAGATCGCCGTGGTGCACCGCCCCAGGTATCAGGATTGGTCGCTGCCGAAAGGCAAACTCGATCCGGGTGAGACCCCCGTGCTCGCCGCCGTGCGCGAGGTTCGCGAGGAGACGGGCCTGGACTGCCGACTGGGCCGCTACCTCGGGCACGTCACCTATCCGATTCCGGGGCACCGGAAGCTCAAGCGGGTCGATTATTGGGCCGCCGAGGTTTCCGGCGGTGAATTCAGCGCCAATTCCGAGGTCGATGCGCTGTCCTGGTACAGCTTGGACCGGGTGATGGACCAATTGTCGTATCCGATGGATCGACAGGTGGTGCGCGCCTTCACCCGCTTGCCCGCTGCCACCGTCACGCTGCTCATGGTGCGGCACGCCAAGGCGGGCAGCAGGGAGCGATTCGACGGTCCGGACGAGCGGCGCCCACTCGAGCGGGCCGGTCGGGCCCAAGCCGAGGCATTGGTCCCTAATCTGCTGGCATTCGGTGCGTCCGAGATCTTTTCGGCCGATCCGGTGCGCTGCGTCCAGACAGTGGAACCACTGGCGGAGAAACTCGGCGCGCCCATCAACATCGAACCGGATTTCTCCGAAACCGCTTATGCCGCAGCGCCGGACAAGGCTCGGCAACGCGCCGTCTCGCTTGTCTCGGATCGTGCGGTGCGCGTTCTGTGTAGTCAGGGCAAGGTAATTCCCGATCTGCTGCAGTGGTGGGCCGATCGAGACGGAATTACGTTGCCGTCGGCGCGCAACCGCAAGGGCAGCGCGTGGGTGCTGTCATTCACCTCGGGTCGCCTGGTTACCGCCGACCACCTCGACCGATCACTGTCGGACGCTATCGTTAAGTAATAACGCCCTGAGTGGCCATAAGTGTCATACAGTGCGTCTCGATACCAAATCGAGACGCGGACAGCCGAAACGGCCCCGGGGCGAGCCCGGGGCCGTTTCGAGTCGGTACTGGGGGTGATCCCGCCTAGCGGAGCCGAATCGCCCGGTGACGCTGGATCTTCAGCGTCAGCGCGCGCGGCGGGCCGGAGCCTTCTTCGCCACGGTCTTCTTGGCGGGCGCCTTCTTGGCGACTGTCTTCTTGGCAGCGGTAGCCTTCTTGGCCGCCGTCGCCTTCTTGACCGCGGCCTTCTTGGCGACGGTCTTCTTGGCGGGCGCCTTCTTGGCGGCTGTCTTGGTGGCAGTTGTCTTGCGTGCTGTCGTCTTTGCCGGGGCCTTCTTGGCCGCAGCCTTCTTCGCGGGCGCCTTGGTGGCGGTCGCCTTCTTGGCGGCGGTCTTCTTTGCCACCGTCTTCTTGGCGGCCTTCTTCGCCGCCACCGCTACATTCGCGCCGCGTTTGACAGCAGGGCCGGTCGCGGTCAGCTTCTGCTTACCCGCGATGACGGCCTTGAACTGCGCGCCTGGACGAAACGCCGGCACCGAAGTGGGCTTCACCTTCACGGTTTCGCCGGTACGCGGGTTCCGCGCGACGCGGGCCGCACGCTTACGCTGTTCGAACACACCGAATCCGGTGATTGTGACGCTCTGACCCTTGTGCACCGCGCGCACGATGGTGTCGACCACATGCTCGACTGCCGCGGTGGCCGTGCGCCTGTCCGTACCCAACTTTTCGGTCAGAACGTCGATCAGTTCCGCCTTGTTCATTGAATCCTCCGCAGACTAATGGCCCGTCGTCGGACCGACTAGGTACCACGGTAAACCCACTTTGAGCAAGAGTCTATGTGCCACGCCAAAATTCATGTGGTTTAGCACACGTCCAGCTACCACCCCAAGGTGAACTCAGCTATCGATACCGGGTGATTACGCCTGCGAAATATGCGCCGGGAGGGTTGTGGGTTTCCAACTTGGCCTTGTCTTTTCGAACTCGCCGATGACGTCACTTCGTCGCAGTGTCAGCCCGATGTCATCCAATCCTTCGAGCAGACGCCACCGAGTGTAGTCATCAATATCGAACGGCAACACGACGGTTCCGGCGGTCACCGTGCGCGCCTCGAGGTCTACTACCAATTCGAGGCCGGGCTGTTCCTCGAGCAACTTCCAGAGCATTTCGACATCGTTCTGTGACATCTGCGCGGCCAACAGTCCACCCTTACCCGCATTGCCGCGGAAGATGTCGGCGAAGCGCGACGAGATGACGACACGAAAGCCGTAGTCCGACAGCGCCCAAACAGCGTGTTCACGCGACGATCCGGTGCCGAAGTCCGGACCGGCCACCAGCACACTGCCCCGGTTATATGGTTCGGTGTTCAGAATGAAGTCCGGATCCGATCTCCATGCCGCGAACAGTCCATCCTCGAATCCCGTTCGCGTCACCCGCTTCAGGTACACGGCCGGAATGATCTGATCGGTGTCGACATTGGATCGGCGCAGTGGCACGCCGATCCCCTTGTGCACGGTGAAGGCTTCCATTTGCTGATTCTCCTGGGTCATTGAGAGATTTGGGATGATCGTTTCGAGCGACCTGCAAGCAGCCGCGACGGCTGACGTTTCGAGCGACGTGAAAGCAGCCACCGGCGGCCGGAAAGAGTGATTCGGCGCAGACACAACGGCGGCCGCGCGCCGATCAGTCCAGATCCGTGGGCGCGGACAGCGTGCCGCGGACCGCGGTAGCGGCCGCTACGAGCGGGGAAACCAGGTGTGTACGGCCACCTTTGCCCTGCCGACCTTCGAAGTTGCGGTTCGAAGTGGATGCGCAACGCTGGCCCGGCGCGAGCTGATCGGGATTCATTCCCAAGCACATCGAGCAGCCCGCCTGACGCCATTCGGCGCCGGCCGCGGTGAAAATCTCGCCCAGTCCTTCTTTTTCTGCCTGCGCGCGAACCCGCATAGATCCCGGTACAACCAACATTCGCACCCCGTCGGCGACGCGGCGTCCCTTCAAAATCCCGGCCACGGCACGCAAATCCTCGATGCGTCCGTTGGTACACGAACCGACGAATACGGCGTCGACCGATACATCGCGAAGTGGAGTACCCGGCTCCAAATCCATGTATCGCAGCGCTTTCTCCGCGGACTCGCGCACCGTCTCGTCGGTAATCTGCGCCGGATCGGGCACGTTCTCGCCCAGCGGCGCACCCTGACCCGGGTTGGTACCCCACGTGACGAACGGGGTCAGCGAGCTGGCGTCGATGTGTACCTCGGCGTCGAAAGCCGCGCCCTCGTCGGTCTTCAGCGCCTCCCAGGCGGCCACTGCGGCGTCCCAGTCGGCTCCCTGCGGCGCGTGCGGGCGGCCTTTGAGGAATTCATAGGTGGTTTCGTCAGGAGCGATCATGCCGGCCCGCGCGCCCGCCTCGATCGACATGTTGCAGACGGTCATTCGCGCCTCCATGGACATGGCGCGAATGGCTTCGCCGCGATACTCGAGCACATAGCCCTGACCGCCGCCGGTACCGATCTGGGCGATGACCGCCAGAATCAGGTCCTTACTGGTGACTCCGGGCGGCAATTGGCCGTCTACGGTGATCGCCATGGTCTTGAACGGGCGCAGCGAGAGTGTCTGCGTGGCAAGGACGTGCTCGACCTCGCTGGTGCCGATACCCATCGCAAGCGCGCCGAACGCGCCGTGGGTGGAGGTATGGCTATCGCCGCACACCACCGTCATCCCCGGCTGGGTCAAACCCAATTGCGGCCCGACGACGTGCACGATGCCCTGATCCAGATCCCCCATCGGATGCAGGCGCACACCGAATTCCGCGCAATTGTGGCGCAGCGTCTCGACCTGGGTGCGCGAAATCGGGTCGGCGATCGGCTTATCGATATCGATCGTGGGGACATTGTGGTCCTCGGTCGCGATGGTGAGATCGGGACGGCGCACCGGACGGCCCGCGGCGCGGAGGCCGTCGAAGGCCTGCGGGCTGGTCACCTCGTGCACGAGATGCAGATCGATGTAGATCAGATCGGGCTCACGCGAGGCGCCCTCGCCCTCCCCGCGGGCGACGACGTGCTGCTCCCACACCTTCTCGGCCAGTGTGCGGCGCTCGGCCATTCTCGATCACCTTTCCGACGAGCAACCGAGGTACGCGATCCGGGCTGCGGCGCGCTCGCGGCTGCACAAGTTTTCGACTGTTTCCGACACGTCCGGAGCGAGCAGATCACTGCAGTGGATTTCTCAGTATCCGGGACGCTAGTATCGTTATATGAGACAGCATAGCGGTATCGGCGTCCTCGACAAAGCGGTGTCGGTGTTATACGCCGTCGCCGAACATCCGTGCGGTCTCAATGAACTGTGCACCCGCACCGGACTGCCCCGGGCCACCGCTCATCGCCTGGCCGTGGGGCTCGAGGTGCACCGACTACTCGCCCGCGACAACAACGGTCTGTGGCGGCCCGGCCCCGCCCTCGCCGAACTCGCCGCCGGGGCCACCGATCCGCTGCACGAGGCCGCCGCCGCCATTCTTCCGCGCCTGCGCGAGATCACCGGCGAGAGCGTCCAGATCTACTGCCGAGACGGCAATGCGCGAGTCTGTATCGCCGCTTTGGAACCACCCGTCGGCCTGCGCGACACCGTGCCGATCGGGGCGCGCCTGCCATTGACCGCGGGGTCGGCGGCCAAAGTACTGGTCGCCTGGGCGGATCCGGAACTGCAGCGCACCATCCTGGCCGATGCGGTATTCGGTGAACGGGCGCTGGCCGAGGTCCGCAAGCGCGGCTGGGCCCAGAGCGCCGCCGAGCGGGCCAGCGGCGTGGCCAGCGTCTCGGCACCTGTACGCGATGCCGCGGGCCACGTCATCGCGGCGGTCTCGGTATCCGGACCGATCGATCGCATGGGCCGCCGACCCGGTGCCCGCTGGGCGGCCGATCTGGTCGCCGCCGCGGACGCCCTGCACAAAAGACTGTAACACGTTCTATTTTCAAGCATCTAAAGTGGGTGCGCATGGGAGTAAACCAACGGGCGCAAATCGTCATGTCCGACGCCGAGATTTCCGAATTTCTGCAGCGCAGCCGCATCGCGACGCTGGCCACCATCGGTCCGAACGGTGCACCGCACCTGACCGCGATGTGGTACGCGCTCATCGACGGCGAGATCGCGCCCGACGGCACGGTCCGCAAGCTCCCCGAACTGTGGTTCGAGACCAAGGCCAAATCTCAGAAGGCGGTGAATCTGCTCCGCGACCCCCGCGTCACCTGCATGGTCGAGGCAGGCCACACCTACGACCAATTGCGCGGCGTCTCCATCGAGGGTCACGCCGAGATCATCAATGATCCGGACAAGCTCTACGCCGTCGGTGTCAGCGTCTGGGAGCGCTACACCGGCCCCTACAGCGAAGAGGTCCGCCCGCTCGTCGAGCAGATGCTCAACAAACGCATCGCGGTCCGCGTAATCCCGAATCGTCTGCGCAGCTGGGACCACCGCAAACTCGGCCTCCCCCAACTCCCCGTCGGCGGCACCACCGCCCAACCACTCGACTGATCGCGCCACGCGGACAAAATCCGCCTGACACGCCGAACCAGGCCCAGTAGCGTCAACCCTGATCGACCCGAATCGGCCGTGCGGCCACGCCCGTGGCGCGACGCACGGCCGCGACGACGAGGAGCAGACATGGCGGAAAGTTCCAACGGCAAGGCGGTACCGAGCGCCGAAGAGGTCAAACGCAAGTTCAAGGAAGCCCTGGAGCGCAAAAACCAGCACCACGCCAAGTCGAACGACCACCTCGACGGCCGCTCCAAAGCATCCGCCGCCCACGGCAATGCCAGCCACAAACGAGAGTTCCGACGCAAGAGCGGATAGCACCGGCGGCACATGGCCCTCCAGCTAAACCGCTGCTGGAGGGCCTTTTGCGGCCACCCGCCTCCCGTGCCCAGGCGCGAAGCCCCGCAGGCAGAGTGGACGGCGCCCACTGCCACAACTTGCCGCCCTCACCAGCGAAGAAGAAAACCCCACCTGCACCGGCACCACCGCAGGGAATCAGCGCCACACTCGCACAACAGCACGCCGACCTGCTGTTCCGAGACGAAGCACCCGGCCTCCCTCGGGGTCTGAGACGAAGCCCTTCAGGGGGCCACCCACGACCCACGACATAGCGCCCCACCAGGGAAGAAATAGCACCAACCAGCCCAAACACACCGCCGGTCCGGCCCGGGGCGAAGCCCCCGGCCCGACTCGGGGTCCGGGGGCGAAGCCCTCCGGGTGGTGGCGTGGGGGTTTCACCCCCACAAGACAATGCGAAGCAGAAAAAGGCCCATGCTCTCGATGAGCATGGGCCTCCCATTCTGTGTAGCCCCGACGGGATTCGAACCCGCGCTACCGCCTTGAGAGGGCGGCGTCCTAGGCCGCTAGACGACGGGGCCAGAACTCGATCGCCCACATTTCAGCGGGTGATCTTTCCGGTCTGATCTTTCGATCAGTGGAAGCTCGGTTAGCTTAGCCGACCGAAGCTCGGCGACCAAATCGCCGGATGCTGAACAACTTTCGGTCGCGCACCGAGAGACGAACAACATTCTCCGCTGGGGTACCAGGACTCGAACCTAGAATGGCTGAACCAGAATCAGCTGTGTTGCCAATTACACCATACCCCAATGACCAGGACGTTCGACCTCGTGTCCGGCTGACCCGAGGCCCTGTTCCGAGCCGAGAAGTAGAGTACCAAACCGTATACGGTCTACTACAAATCGCCTGGTCAACGCCCTGTTTATCGGTCACCAGCGGATTTTCAGGCCGGTGCGGTCCAGTCCCGCGCCGAGCGCAGCCGGGCCAGACTCGTCTCCCGGCCGAGTAACTCCAGCGATTCGTACAGTGGCGGGCTGATATGCGAACCCGTCACTGCCACTCGCACTGGCGCGAACGCCTTACGCGGCTTGAGCCCCAGATCATCGATGAGCGCGGTTTTGAGCGCATCCTCGATAGCGGGGGTGGTCCAGGCCGTCAGCGGCTCCAGCGCGGCAATGGCGGCATCCAATACCGACGTCGCATCGGAACCGAGGTTCTTCGACCCCGCCGCCGGATCGATCGCGAACTCATCTGCGGGCGCGAACAAGAAACGCAGCAGATCCCATGCGTCGGACAACACCACGATCCGGGTCTGCACCAACTCGGCGGCCGCGGCGAACAACTTGTCGTCGACGTCGGCGCCGATGTGGCCGTGTTCGGTGAGGAACTCACGCAAGCGGTGCGCGAAATCACCCGGCTCCAGCAATCGGATGTGTTCGGCATTGAGCGCGTCCGCCTTCTTCTGGTCGAAACGGGCGGGATTCGAATTCACTTTCGAGATATCGAAGGCCGCCACCATCTCCGCCATCGAGAAAACATCGCGGTCTTCCGCGAGGCCCCAGCCGAGTAGCGCCAGATAATTCAGCAAACCCTCCGGGATGAATCCCCTATCCCGATGGACGAACAGATTCGATTCCGGATCGCGCTTGGACAACTTCTTGTTGCCCTGGCCCATCACGAACGGTAGATGACCGAACTCCGGAGTGAACTCCGCGACACCGATCCGGCGCATCGCCGCATAGAGCGCGATTTGACGCGGAGTGGACGAGAGAATGTCCTCACCGCGCAACACATGAGTGATCTTCATCAATGCGTCGTCGACCGGGTTAACCAGCGTATAGAGCGGATCGCCATTACCGCGAGTGAGTGCGAAATCAGGCACGGTACCCGCTTTGAAGGTGGTTTCACCACGCACTAGATCGTGCCAGGTGATGTCTTCGTCGGGCATTCGGAGCCGGATTACCGCCGGGCGTCCTTCGGCCCGAAAGGCCTCGATCTGCTCGGGGGTGAGATCACGGTCATAGTTGTCGTAACCGAGTTTCGGATCGCGACCTGCGGCGCGATGGCGCGCCTCGACCTCCTCGGGCGTGGAGAAGGATTCATATGCTTCACCAGCCGCCAGCAAATTCCGCACGACCTCCATATGCAGTTCGCGTCGCTGCGATTGCCGATAGGGCGCATACGGGCCGCCTACCTCGGGGCCCTCGTCCCAAATGAGGCCGAGCCAGCGCAACGCGTCCAGGATCGCACCGTAGGATTCTTCGGAATCGCGTGCGGCATCGGTATCTTCGATACGGAAGACGAACTTTCCGCCGGTGTGGCGGGCGTACGCCCAATTGAACAGCGCCGTCCGGACCAGGCCGACATGCGGCGTTCCGGTCGGCGACGGGCAGAAGCGGACCCGTACTTCAGTCATGGCTCTCTTTCGACTAGCGCTTGGCGGCAACAGGATTGGTGAGGGTTCCGATGCCCTCGACGGTCACGGAGACGTTCTGCCCGGCCTGCAGGGGGCCGACACCCTCCGGAGTGCCGGTGAGCAGCACGTCGCCGGGCAGCAGGGTCATCACCGTGGTCACCCACTCGATGAACTTCGGAATATCGTGCAGCAGAAGCGAAGTGCGGCTGCGCTGGCGGACCTCGCCGTCGACTTCGGTAACGATCTCCAGATCCGAAGGGTCGAGCGAGGTTTCGATCCACGGGCCGAGCGGACAGAAGGTGTCGTAACCCTTGCCGCGGGTCCACTGGCCGTCGTGCTGCTGCTGATCGCGCGCGGTCACATCGTTGGCGACGGTATAGCCGAGCACCACATCGAGCGCGCGTGCGGCGGGCACATCCTTGCACGGACGGCCGATGACGATCGCAAGCTCACCCTCGTAGTCGACCCGGGATGAGCTGGGCGGCAAGACGATCGACGCGTTAGGGCCGATGATCGAGGTGCTCGGCTTCATGAAGATCACCGGATCCTCCGGTGCGGCCCCGCCCATTTCGGCCGCATGCGCGGCGTAGTTCTTGCCGATGCAGACCACCTTGCTGGCCAGAATCGGCGCGAGCAGGCGTACATCGGCCAGCGGCCAACTCCGCCCGGTGAATGTCGGAGTACCGAACGGATGTTCCGCGATCTCCTTGGCGACGCTCTCGCTTCCCTCCCCTTCGATGCTGACGAAAGCGACTCCATCGGGACTGGCGATTCGACCTAGACGCATGGACCGCAGTCTATCGACCGCCCTCGACCTGCTCGAACGCGCCCGACCGGGCGGTCCGGAACCGCGCGCGGGCGCGAGTTCGGCCACCCGTGGTGTGAGCAGTTCGACAGCACCACAGCGGAATCCGCGCGACCACTGGGTGTACGGTGAGACGCAATGTTCACAAGATGAGAAATATTTCCCACATTTTGAGATTTTGAGGTGAGGCCGATGGCTACGGCCGTGACACAGATGCACGACGTCCGACGGTGGTCCATGCTCGGCCTCGGCGTGTTCGCGCAGGCCTCCAGCGCCGTCTTCATCCACGGGGTGCCATTTCTCCTGCCCGCGCTGACGGCCGATGGCATGCCGCTGGCTACCGCCGGTCTACTCGTGGCCATGCCGACCATCGGGCTGGTCTGCACGCTGATCGCGTGGGGATACGTCGTCGACCGAATCGGTGAGCACAAGGTGCTGGTCCTCGGACCGCTGCTGATGTTCGGCGCGGGTATCGCGGCGGCTACCGTCTCCGATTACATGGTGCTCGGCGCGTTGCTGTTCCTGGGCGGCGTCGGCGCGGCGAGTACCAATGGCGCCAGCGGGCGGGTGATCGTCGGCTGGTTCCGGCCGCAGCGGCGCGGACTGGCCATGGGCATTCGACAGACCGCACAGCCCATCGGCGTCGGCATCGGCGCACTCGGCATTCCGGCCGTTGCGGCGGCGCACAGTGTCTCGGCAGCCATTCTGGTACCTGCCGTGATGGCGGGTTTCGCCGCGTTGGGCTGCCTGATCGGGATCATCGATCCGCCACGGCCGGCGGGCGCGGCGGCGGATCGGGCCAACCCTTATCGCGGCGATGCCACGCTGTGGCGCATCCATGCGGTGTCGGTGCTGCTGTGCATTCCCCAAGGCACCGTATGGACTTTCGCATTGTTGTGGTTGCACAGTGACGTCGGCTGGCCGCTGCCTGTAGCGGGTGCTGTGGTGACCGGGACCCAATTCCTGGGTGCTCTGGGGCGAATCGGCGCCGGCGCCTGGTCCGATCGCGTCGGCAGTCGTCTCGGACCACTGCGTACCGTCGCCATCGCCGCCGTAATCTCCATGGCCGCCTTGGCTTCGGCCGCATGGGCACATGCGTGGTGGGCCGCGATTCCGCTGCTGATCGCGGCGTCGGTCATTACGGTCTCCGATAACGGTTTGGCCTTCACCGCAGTCGCCGAAATCGCCGGACCGTACTGGAGCGGACGCGGACTGGGCATCCAGAACACCGGCCAGAACCTCGCAATAGCCGCCATCCCACCGGTTTTCGGCGCGCTGATCACCGCGAGTGGCTTCCCTGCCGCGTATCTGCTGGCCGCCGTCCTGGCGATGGCGGCGGTTCCATTGGTTCCCGCCGATCGAAGGTCCGTATAACAGGCACTGACGAATTCGCGCCCGTCCCGATTTCGCCGCCGCACAGCAGACACCGGGCGGACCACCGACTCGGTCGGTCGTTCCGACACCACCGGGATCCATGCCACCATCGCACCGGCCGCTTACGACCTCGACGAATCCATTTGCCGCCAACAATCTTCCGCAGGATCCCGATTCCGACGCCGAGCCCCTGATCCTACGACATCACCGGTCGATCATCATGAGCGCAGATGCGCAACGCAGCCGAACAGCTGGCTGAACTCGAATCAGTCCGACGACGAAAGACGCCGCCCCCAAAAAACAATCGGTGGACCAAGCAGACTCTCTGATGTTCAGCCACAATCTCGAGGTCGACATACGAAAAGCACTGCGCCGCAGCAATATCCGATCGGCACGAATAGATCAGATATCGAGGAGGTCGGCCGGATCGAACATCACCCGGAAGATCTTATCGGCTTCTACGTCAGCGATAAACGCCGCACCCGAGGCAACCACCGGTGCCGCACGGTAGGTCGAGCTATCGAGCACCAGTTGGTGGACACGAATCGTTGGATGCTGCTCAACAATCCAGTACTGCGGAATCCCCAGTTCGGCGTACTCACGGACCTTCCGCACGCGATCGGTTCGCTCACTACCACTCCCGGGCGAGATGACCTCTACCGCCAACAGCACTTCGGTCCCCGGTATGAGCTTCGGCGACTCGTCCGCGATCACCGTCCGCGCAACCTCGAGCGGCACCACCAGAATGTCGGGCTTGCGGACACCGGTGGGCGTACTGACTTCCCATTCGCCGCCATCGAGGACTACAACGGCAGCGTCACCGATCGCCGCCTCGATGATCCTGGCCAGCCGTCGAGAAATCCAGTTGTGTCGAGCCCCCGCTGCCACCTCGATCAACCACCCGTCCTCGAGCTCGAAACCCTTGCCGTCCTCCGAAAGATCATGCAGATCGAGCACCGTGTACGGGCCGAAGCCTGCACCGCAGGCAACTCGCTGTGTGGTCATCGTGTGCCTCCGAGGCTAGCCCAGTCCAAGGACCGTTGAGCAGGTACCTACGTCGGTGCTACACACTACCGGCGCTGATTACAACCCCATGGTAGAGCGCACTGGACCGAGCCGGGCGGTACGACTACCACCTCCGTAGGTCCGCGCTCGGATCCGAGCGCGGGCCGAATACGAATCAGACCGCCGCGGCGATCCGATCTCCGATCTCGACAGTCGAGGCCGCACCGGTGCGCGACGCGAGATCCTTGGCGACCGCGGCTTCGATGCGCGCCGCGCCTTCGGTATCTCCGAGATGGTTGAGCAGCAACGACACCGACAGAATCGCGGCGGTCGGATCGGCCTTCGACTGTCCCGCGATATCGGGGGCGCTGCCGTGCACCGGCTCGAACATGCTCGGGTTGGTGCCGGAGGCATCGATATTGCCGCTGGCCGCTAGGCCGATTCCGCCGCTGACCGCGGCCGCGAGGTCGGTGATGATGTCGCCGAAGAGGTTGTCGGTGACGATCACATCGAAGCGGCCCGGGTCATTGACCATGTGGATGGTGGCGGCATCGATGTGCTGGTAGGCGGTCTGCACCTCCGGGAACTCCGCCGCGACCTCGTTCACCGTGCGCTGCCACAGCGAGCCGGCGAAGGTAAGCACATTGTTCTTGTGTACCAGGGTCAGATGCTTGCGCCGGGCCTGCGCCTTGACGAAGGCATAGCGGACAACGCGCTCGATGCCGAAGCGGGTGTTGGTGCTGACCTCGGTGGCGACCTCATGCGGGGTCTCCACCCGAATCGCTCCGCCGGTACCGGTGTAGGGGCCTTCGGTGCCCTCACGCACGACCACGAAGTCGATATCCGGGTTGCCCGCGAGCGGGCTGGTCACACCCGGGTACAGCTTCGATGGACGCAGGTTCACGTGGTGGTCCAGCGCGAACCGAGTGCGCAGCAGCAGTCCGCGCTCGAGCACACCGCTGGGCACCGACGGATCGCCGATCGCACCGAGCAAGATCGCATCGTGCTGCTTCAGCTCGGGTAGCACCGAATCCGGCAGGATCTCACCGGTCGCGTGGTACCGCCGCGCGCCCAGGTCGTATTCGGTCTTCTCGACCCCCGGCTGCACCACCTCGAGCACCTTGAGCGCCTCCGCGATGACCTCGGGCCCGATCCCATCACCAGCGATAACAGCAAGCTTCATAACAACAATGCTCCGTTCAGTAATGCCGACCGCCACCGTACTCGGCCCCGCACCGCTCGCCGCTGCCAGGCATGGCGGCGCACGCCGCGCACGGTTTCACCCAGCAATCAGGTGCGTGACACAGATAAGCGGCGCCGCGCACGGGCAATGTGCGCGGCGCCGGGGTGGTCAGAAGAAGTCGACCAGGACGATCTTGGCAGCGCCGACGGATTCGGCGATCGCGGCCTGGACATCGGCGGGAACTTCGCGGGCCACACGGAGAATCACGGTTGCGCCCTCCTTGTCCACATCTTGGCTCAGCTGGGCGGCGAGGATATCGATCTCGGCGTCACCGAGCTTGGTGCCGATCTTGCCCAGCGCGCCCGGCTTGTCCTCGTAGTTCAGCACGGCCAGGTTCAGGCCCTCGGCGCGCATATCGTAGTTGCGGCCGTTGATGTTGACGATCTTCTGCACCTGCTGCGGTTCGGTCAGCGTGCCGGCCACATTCAGGGTGCTGCCGTCGCCGAAGACCGCGCGCAGGTCTACTACGCTGCGGTGGCTCGGGCTCTCCGAAACCTTGGTGACCTCGGTGGTGATGCCGCGTTCCTCGGCCAGCGCGGGGGCGTTGACGAAGGTGACCTGGTCCTCGACCAGTGTGGAGAAGATGCCGCGCAGTGCCGAAAGCTCCAGCACCGCAACATCCTGTGCGGCCAGTTCGCCGCGCACCTGCACCTCGACGCTGACCGGCAGCTCATTGGACACCGCACCGAGCAGATGCCCCTGCTTGCGCACGATCTCCAGCCACGGCGCGACCTCGTCACCGACGGCGCCACCGGTGACGTTGACCGCGCCCGGCACGAATTCACCGGCCAGGGCCAGCAGTACGGACTTGGCGACATCGGTGCCCGCACGGTCCTGCGCCTCGGCGGTGGACGCACCCAGGTGTGGGGTCACCACGACCTGCGGCAGGTCGAACAGCGGGCTGTCGGTGCACGGCTCGGTGTCGAAGACGTCCAGACCGGCGGCACGCACGTGACCCGACTTGATGGCGTCGGCGAGTGCCTGCTCATCGACCAGCCCACCGCGCGCGGCATTGACAATGATGACGCCCGGCTTGGTCTTGGCGATGGCGTCCTTGCCGATGATGCCCTTGGTCTCCGGCGTCTTCGGCAGGTGCACCGAGATCAGGTCGGCGCGCTCGAGCAGTTCGTCCAGGCTGAGCAGTTCGATACCGAGCTGGGCGGCGCGGGCCGGGGAGACGTAGGGGTCGTACGCGATCACCTTGGTCTCGAAGGCGGCGAGGCGCGCGGCGAACAGCTGGCCGATGCGGCCGAGGCCAACCACACCCACGGTCTTGTCGAAGATCTCGACACCGTTGAACTTGCTGCGCTGCCAGGTGCGCTCGCGCAGGGTGGAGTCGGCGGCCGGGATCTGGCGGGCAGCGGCCAGCAGCAGTGTGACGGCGTGCTCGGCGGCGGTATGGATGTTGGAGGTGGGCGCGTTGACCACCATGACGCCACGCTCGGTGGCCGCGGGCACATCGACATTGTCGAGGCCGACGCCGGCGCGGGCGACGATCTTCAGGTTCTTCCCGGCCTCGAGCACCTCGGCGTCGACGGTGGTCGCCGAGCGGACGAGTAGGGCATCCGCCTCGGGCACCGCGGCCAGCAGCGCCGGACGGTCGGGGCCATCGACCCAGCGGACCTCGACACCGTCACCGAGCGCGTCGACGGTCGACTGGGCGAGCTTGTCGGCGATCAGAACAACAGGGCGGCCTGCTTGGCTCACTGTGGGGCACTCCTGGGAGGAAGGGGGGTCGGCAATTACCGCGCACCAGCTTAGTTGGCCGGAATCCGTCGCGGCCTCCCCCCCGGTATGCGGGTGCCTCAACATGACCGAAGGCCCCGCACCAGGGTACGTGGCCTGCCCTCGCCAGGACGCCGTCACAGCGGCGTCGGCACGGTCGAACCACCGACCGGGGTAGCGCTATCAGCCGCCGAAAGAGCCCATCCACAGGGTATTGAAAATACCGTGCGGAGCAGCGCTGCCGATCGAGAACGGACCGTTCAGAGCGGCGGCACCGGGGGCGCGCCAAGATCAAGGCGACAGCAAACATCCCACAGTCCGAGCAGCACGATCCCCACCGCCGTCGCGATCAGCGCGCCGCCGAATCCGGCACGGTCGTGGGCGTCGCACACCATTGTGCGGGCGGCGCGACCTCAGTTATCGCGGCAGCGTGAAAACGGCTGGTTCGCCGGGTCCCGGCCGAACTACGATTACCGACCATGTCTCTGCGCGCGATTCCGGTTTCGATGAACCCGACGGTGGTCGGGTCCATCGATGCAGAGCTCGATCGGATCGAGCGCGCGCATCGGGTATCGGTGCAACTGGCCATCGAAAGCGGTAGTCGGGCTTGGGGATTCCCCTCACCGGATTCGGACTACGACTGCCGATTCGTCTATGTCGGAGGTATGGACACCTATCTGTCGCCGTGGCGGACCAGGGATGTCATCGAAACCCCGCTGGTCGGTCTGCTGGATGTAAACGGCTGGGATCTGGCCAAGGCGCTGCGGCTGCTGGTGAAGGGCAATGCGGTGCTCATCGAATGGTTGATGTCGCCGATCGTGTATCGCGGCGACGACCGTTTCCGCACCGAATTACGTGCGGTGGCCGAGGAAGTCGCCGACCGCAACCAAGTGGCCCGGCATTACCTGCATCTGGGCAGTAGGCAGTGGGCACTGTTCGACCGCCACCGGTCGCTGAAGAAGGTGTTCTATTCGCTGCGGCCGGCGATGGCATTGCGCTGGCTGCGTGAGCATCCCGACGCAGCGGTGGCACCGATGCATCTGCCGTCGCTGCTGGAGCAGTGCGAGTTGCCAGTCGAGCTGGTTTCGGCGATCGCCGAGCTGACCGAACTGAAGTCGCGCACCCGTGAAATGGGTAGTGGCACAGTGCCGGTTCCGATTACGGACTTCATCACTGCCGAATTCGACCGTGCGACAGACGCTTTCCCGAAGGCTCGGAATCGGGATTTGGGCAGAGCTCGCGACGTGACCGCCGACTTTTTCCGCAAGGAAGTCCTGGCCGCTGGAGATGGGCTATAGCGCGGCGATCAACTGGGCATCACACCTCGGCGACCGCGGCGGCATAGGCGCGCCAACCGGTCGGTGGCGGACGGGGCCTCCGGATGGGGACGCGGAATCCCGAGATGTGACTCGCGCAGTTCATCCATGAACCCGGCCCACAGTTGCGGCCCGCCCTCCTCGAGCAGTTCGGCGCGCACCCGGAGGCGTTTCGTCGTCGGGCGATGCCGGATCCCCCCATGAGCCTCATTGCGCCATGATCGGCCAGCTGGATTGCGGGCTCGGTGAGTCGGTATTCGGCCTCCTGACCGGGACGGGTGTCCTCGCGACTGAGTAGTCCGCCCGCGGCGAGGCGTTTGAGCCACTCTATGACGATCTCGGCGCCCTGCCCGGCTATGAGATCAGCTCGGTGATGCGCTCCCCCACGGTCACCTATGAAACCTTCACCAAGAGCGTCTGAATATCCCCGAAAAGATATCCCTTCGAAAAGACGAGAGGCCCGCACCCCTGCCGGGTGCGAGCCTCTTAAGTCACGCTTGAATCAGATAGCGCGGACGTCCTGGGCCTGCGGACCCTTCTGGCCCTGGCCGATCTCGAACTCCACGCGCTGGCCCTCTTCGAGGGACCGGAAACCCGAGCCGGAAACGGCCGAGTAATGCACGAAGACGTCAGGGCCGCCTCCGTCTTGAGCGATAAAGCCGAAGCCCTTCTCGCTGTTGAACCACTTCACACTGCCTTGAGCCATGTTCTTTACTTCTTACTTCCTGTTGGCGAGCCGGGCAGATCACTTTGATGAGCCCGATCTCGCGTTCAACAATGCCATCATCCGACGAATCAGGCTACATCCAGCAGTGGTAAATGTGAGCAAAACGACGTTGGCGCAGCACTGTGGCCCCGGACGCAACAGCGGGCTGCTAAGGTCTGGCTACCCTGATCAAAAGCTGTCGCAGCGGATGGATCGGCCGGTCAGCGCACACTTTCGGCTATCCGCGCGACGTGGCTGGAACCCCAGCAACCAAGATCACCGCAGCGGCCGGACCGAACCTAAGAATTCGTGAAGAAAATCCGTGACTTCGGACTCGGCGGCGCACTACGTGGTCGGTTTTCAGTTATGCGACCGTGACCAAGTGTCCTATGCGCAGGGGCCGTCCGCAAATTTCGTGAGCGATAGGACATTGCCGTCCGGCTCCGAGAACCAGCCGATCTTGTCGCCGCCGCGTGTGGTCCAGATGCCGTGGTCATCCTGACCCATGCCGACGTATCGGTGGAATTTCACGCCCGGCGCCGTCGATTCATCGATGGTGCCCGCGATATCGAGTACTACCCGGCTCAGGATCGTGAAAGGCTGCGGGACAAGTTCATTCACGCGAGTATGCGAATGGCGATGCCGTGGCCGCGCGCGACGCAGGCGCACGGCGTTACCTAGACGATCTCGAGATCGAGCGCATCGGCGCGGAACCGCCGCGATCGTTCCGGATCCCGCGATGGCGCGAAGGCGACGACCTCGGCATCGGCTGAGGCGGCCGCGCACGCAGGCTACTCGGCTGATTCGGCGCTGTTCAGATAACGCACCTGCGCCGCCTTTGCTTCGTCGTATGCCGCATGACCCGCCAGGTATTCCGGCACCCCGACCTCCCACCACGCGCCCGCATCGGTCCATACGGACGGCTGGGTGCGCACGACCACGACGGCAGGGCGGGACTCACTCAGAGCCGCGGTCCGAGCCCGCGCGTACGCGTCACGGAACTCGGTCAGATCGGCCGCGGTGAATACCGCGCAGCCCAATGATCTTGCGTGACTTGCGAAGTCGGCGCGCGGTGGTTGCGCATGGTTGGTGCGGCAGTCCGCGTAGAAGTTATTGAACGGGTCACCGCCCTGCCCCTCCTGGAGCCGGGCGATCACCGCGTAGCCGTCGTTATCGCAAACAACCGCGACGAAGCGGTGGCCCGCGAAGGCCGCGGAGAACAGTTCGGAATTGAGCATCAGATAGGAGCCGTCGCCGAGCATGGTGGTGACCAGACCGTGCACATGCGCCATGGCCGCACCCCAGGCGCCAGCGAGTTCATAACCCATGCAGGAGAATCCGTACTCGACGTCCATGGTCGGCACGGTGCCGGTGGCCCGCCAGCCGCCGATCAACTCGCCGGGCAGGCCGCCCGCGGCGGTCATGACATAGTCGTCCGGTGCGCTCGAGTCATTGACGACGCCGACGATTTGGGCGTAGCTCGGAATGCCCGGTGTCGGCGCACGCAGCTTGTCGATGTGGGCGTCCCAGGTGGTGCGAAGCCCTTCCGCGCGGCCGGACCACGCGGCATCGACCTGCCAATTCGTTAGGCGCGCAGCCAATTCCCGCACCGTCGCCTCGGCATCACCCACCACCGCGAGCGCGCCGTGCTTCACCGCGTCGAAACGGGCCGTATTGATGGTGATCAACCGGACGTCAGGCGCGAAGACGGTCCAGGACGCGGTGGTGAAGTCCTGCAGTCGGGTGCCGATGGCCAACAACAGATCCGCTTGTGCGGCAGCGGCATTGGCCGAGGCCGAGCCGGTAATGCCGAGCGGACCGGCATACAACGGGTGGTTGTGCGGCACGAGGGTGCGGCCAGCCGTCGTTTCGGTTATCGGAATGCCGTGCCGCTCCGCAAATTCGAGCACCAGCCGGCCCGCGCCCGAATAGCGCACACCGCCGCCGAGGACCAGCAGCGGACGCCGCGCCGATCGCAGTAGGTTCACCGCCTCCGCCAGAATCCGAGAGTCCGGGCGCGAACGCGTGATTCGATGCACTACCGGCGCGAACAGCGCCTCCGGAAAATCGTAGGTCTCGGCCTGCACGTCCTGCGGCAGCGCCAACGTCACCGGGCCCACATCGGCGGCATCGGTGAGGACGCGAGCCGCTTGGGGCAGGGTGGCGATGAGTTGCTCCGGTCGGGTGATGCGGTCGAAGTAGCGGCTCACCGCGCGGAACGCGTCGTTGACGGTAACGGTCGGGTCGCCGAAGTGTTCGACTTGTTGCAGTACCGGATCCGGTGCGCGGCTGGTGAAGGTGTCCCCCGGAAGCAGCAGCAGCGGAAGACGATTCGCATGGGCGACACCGGCGGCGGTCACCATATTCAGCGCGCCGGGACCGATCGAGGAGGTCGCGATTCCGACCTGACGACGGTGAGTCGCCTTGGCCAGGCCGATGGCCGCCAGTGCCATCCCCTGCTCGGTATGCCCACGCCAGACCGGGAGTTCATCGCGGCGCTCGGACAATGCGGTGCCGAGACCGAGCACATTGCCGTGCCCGAATATCGCGAAAGCGGCTGGGAACAAGGGGATTTCGCGACCGTCGAAGGTCTCCGAATGCTGGGCGACCAGCCAGCCGACGAGTGCTTGCGCGGTTGTCAGCTTCACGGCGTCACCAGGCGCTGCAATTCATGCTGCAAGGCGTCCAATTCCGCACCACCGATTTGCCTCGCGCCACCGGGGAATCGGTCGAGGCGGGCACGTCCGCACCCGGACCGGTACACGCGGCGGAGGCGGGTGGAGGCGGGCGGCCACGGCAGCACTCGGCGCGATCGCCGCCACCATCCCGTGCGTATTGCCAGCGACATCGTTGCCATCACTTCCCTCTAGATTCGGGCCCGAGAAGATCGGGCCGGGCCCAGCGCGGCACCTATGCCCGCAAGGTGGTTCAGACTGCGGGCGGCGTCGCGGCTCGGCAGTGCGGCCGAATCGTCGGGGTGCAATGCCGTGTCCTGTTCGATGACGTACCAGCCGCGGTAGCCGGCGGCGTGCACGCTGCGCACCAGGGCCTCGATGTCGATATCGCCGGCGCCGAGCGGGACATAGATTCCGCGGCGGACGGCGTCGCTGTATTCCATTGCGCCGCTGCGTACTCGGTCGGCGAGCGCACTGCGCACATCTTTGAGATGGATGTGTCCGATGCGATCCGGATAGCGCCGCGCCAGGCGCACCGGATCGGTGCCGCCGATCACCAGGTGGCCGGTATCCAGGCAAAGGTCGAGATCGGAATCGGCCAGGAACCTGTCGACTTCGGCTTCGCGCTCGACGTACGTGCCGACATGGGGATGCAGGGTGGTGCGCAGTCCGAATTCGGCGGCGACATCCCGGATGGCAGTGGCGGTTTCGACGAGGGTCCGCCATTGCTCGTCGGAAAGCGCTGGGCGGGTGTCGTATCCGTCGAGTCCGGTCGCGGCTGCGAGGACAATCACTTCGGCGCCCGTCGCGGCGAATAGCGCGGCATTCTCACGGGCTATCTCGATTGTCCGGTTCGGGTCTCGATGCAGTGGCAGGGCGAGGAAGCCACCGACCACGGTGACGTCGAAATCATCGAGCAGCGACCGCAATTCGGCTGGATCGCGCGGCAGATAGCCGGGCGGGCCCAGTTCCGTCGCGCAGATGCCGAGGGCAACCATCTCCGTGAGGACGGTCCGCGCGTCGAGTACGTGCCCCCAACCGGGGACTTCGCACACTCCCCAGGAGATCGGCGCGGCCGCGATGCGCAGCGGATCGCGAAGTTGGGTCATCCAGGCTCTCCGACCTTCGTTGTCTATCGACGATTTGCGCTATTGGAGCGCTCCAACTATGTAACGTAGGTCATAGCGTGTCAAGTACTACATCGACCGCTTCCTCATCGCTACTACCTGCGAAAACTGGAACTTCCAGCGGAAATGCCCGGCGCTCGAAATGGGAACAATGTCGGATTAGAGCGCTCTATTGATTGCCCGGCATCGAGCTTGTAACGTCCGACACTGCGGGAGCACGGTGGACGCGGAACGGAGGCGATATGGCGCGACCGACCATGGAGGACGTCGCCGCCCGCGCCGGGGTGTCCCGCGCACTGGTCTCGCTCGTCATGCGCAACTCCCCCAAGGTCAGCGAACATCGCCGCCGCGCGGTGCTCGCGGCCGCGAAAGATCTCGGCTATCAGCCGCACATCATGGCGCGGTCGCTGGCCAGCCGGACCTCCAACATCATCGGCATCACAGTCTCCGACCTGCGCAATGCGTTCTTCGCGGATGTGGTGGAAGGTATGGACGCGGCCGCGCAGGACGCGGGCCTGGAGTTGATCCTCAATACCGGGCGCCGCAGCGCCGCCCGTGAACGCAACGCCCTCGAAAGCTTGCTGTCCTTCCGCCCCGGCGGCATCATCCTGCTCTCACCCGTACTGCCGGCGGCGGCCATCCGCGACGCCGCCGAGAAGTGTCCGATCGTGCTCGTATCACGCACCTCGACCATTGCCGATGTCGATACCGTCAATGACGACGGCGAGATCGGCGCCGCACTCGCCGTGGATCATCTGGTCTGCCTCGGCCACCGCCGGATCGTGCATCTCGACGGCGGCGGGGCCTTCACCGCTGCGTCACGCCGTCGCGGTTACCGCACCGCGATGGCACGAAATGGGTTGGAGCCCATGATCATCGCCAGCGAGCACACCGACTCGGCGGGTATCGCCGCCATCCAGAAACTGCTGAACCTGTTTTCCCGCGACAACTTTCCGACCGCACTGGTGTGCGGCAACGACTTCAATGCCGTCGGCGCGATGTCGGCGCTGGAGCAGGCCGGACTTTCGGTGCCGCATCATGTTTCGGTCGTCGGCTACGACAACACATCGCTGGCCGCGCTGCGACATCTGTCTTTGACCACCATCGATCAACCGCGAATTCAGATGGGCCGGTTGGCAATCGAAGCACTCATCGAACGACTGCGCGACGGCCGCACCGAACCGGTACGGCGCCGTCTGGAACCCACCCTGGTGGTGCGCGCGACAACCGCGCCACCACGCAACTGAACCGCTATTTCACCAGAAGGAGCGCCGATGACAACTGCACTCACCGTGGGCCTTGCCGGCGTCGGCCGTATCGGCACCTCCCACGCCGAAACGCTGAAACACCTGCCCGGCGTCGACACCGTCATCGTCGCCGACGCCGACGCCGAACGCGCCAACGCCGCCGCCGCCAAACTAGGCGTCCAAGCCGTCCCCGACATCGACGCCCTCTTCGCCACCCCACTCGACGGCCTGATCATCGCCACGGCCACCGACTCCCACCCCGAACTGATCATCCGCGCCGTAGACGCAGGCATCCCCGTCTTCTGCGAAAAGCCGGTGGCCGCCGACATCCAAGGCACCCTCGACGTCATCACCCACCTCGAAAACTCCACCATCCCGGTCCAAATCGGCTTTCAACGCCGCTTCGACGCCGGCTACCGCGCGGCCCGAGCCGCCCTCGCCTCCGGTTCCCTCGGTTGGCTGCACACCGTGCGTGCGACCACGTTGGATCCATCACCCCCACCCGCCGAATACATCCCCCGCTCCGGAGGCATATTCCGCGACTGCGGAGTCCACGATTTCGACATAATCCGCTGGGTTACCGGGCGCGAGATAGTTGAGGTCTACGCTGCTGGCGCCAATCGAGGCGAGCAACTCTTCGCCGACGCTGGGGATGTAGACACCGCATCTGTGTTGTTACGGCTCGACGATGACACCCTCGCAACCGTCTCGCTCGGCCGCTACAACGGCGCAGGCTACGACGTCCGCCTGGAAATCCTCGGCTCCCTCGGGAATGCCATCGTCGGCCTCGACGACCGCGTCCCTTTGAGTTCCGTCGAACCCGACTACGTCCCTTCGGGTTTGCCCGCGTACCCCGGATTCATGGAACGCTTCCGTCGGGCGTACGCCGACGAACTCGCCGCGTTCTGCACGGTCGTATCCGGCGAACTCGCCAACCCCTGCACACCCGCGGACGCACTCGAAGCGTTCTATATCGCTGAGGCGTGCGAACTTTCGCGACACGAAAATCGGCCGGTTGCCGTGGCCGAAGTCCGCCGCTGACCGGCCCGCGCCGCAACCACCTGATTCGAATCCTCGTACACGATCTCCCCTGGCGCATCGGAATCCAACCGCACCCACCCCACGCCATGCGCGTCAAGGATCGCGAGATACCCCGTCCACCCGTCCGATCATCCCCACAGCTGCCGCCTTGAACCATGACGCCGCTCCTGGATACACCGCACGGCCGCAGGATCCACCTCACTCGGATCAACAAGATTGGCGTTGTACCAATCATTGTTGACCCGCCGAAACCGCTTCTGCTCTCCCGCCAACCCCCCGCCCGCGCCAATCCATTGACCAGCCCGAACACCCCCGGATACCGCCCATGCCGGTTCGCCTCCGCAGCTTCGAACCGCACAAACCGACGCCTGCTCACGAACCTGTTGTACCGCAAAAGATATCGGATTAGTCATAGAACACCAATAGTGATAGGCCAAGTAAGCCCTGGGTCCCCCCAGTGGGAGGTGCCAGTCGGGGGTGGCCAAGCTAACCACCCCCGATGCTCGTCTGGCTTACACGCTGCCGCCTATCGAGTCGCAGAGTTGGAACACCCTCCCGGGATCACGGTCGAGCGTGATGTCGTCGACGAAGATGATGCCACCGATACCCTCTTCCTCAAGCTCGACTTGGGCGAGCGCTTCGGCCAGACGTTCAGTCATGAAATTGCCTTCAGATGCCTCCAGGGCGTGGCGGACGATCACCACGTGGTCGCCAAGCCGCGGGTGCCGGAACCGGGCAGCGCCAGGGATGCTAGTTAGCACAGTGGCGCGGTAGCCATGCGCCCACGCCGCCAGCGCGGCGTGCAGTCGCTGTTCGTCCACAATGAGTTGACCTTTCTGGAGCACATGGAGCAGGTCGCGTGCCAGACGCCAGTCGAGGAGCGCGTGGTACGACATGTTCCCGTAGTCGCGCAGGCACTTGTAGCAGGATGCGGAGCACACAGTGGCGTGGTCGTCCTCCGCCAGGCGGCCGAGGTACCGCTCGACCGCTTCAATAAGGGTTGCCAGTACGTCGACACGACCGAGGTGCGTGGCGAAGCCCGCGCCATTCTCGAGCGTGTCGGCGATGAACGCGTACGGAGCGGGCTCGTTGTTGTCGGCCAGTCCCGCATAGATGCCTGCGACGAGTTCGAGGGGCTCGATGTCGAGCTCGGCCGCTGCGACCTTGCGCAACAGGAACGCGAAGGAGTACCAGGCGGCGCGCCGCCCGTCGGTCAGCTCAGTGACGCCATTGGGCTGAAGCCCTGCCCAGAAGTTTAACCGCAACCCCTGGCTTGGGAGCGTGCCAGTCTGCGGACCGACGAAGAGGAAGTCCGTGGGCTGCACGGCACCGAGCGCGACCTCTAACGGGTCTCCGACGACAACCGTCGGCGGGAGCAGCCCCTTCTCGACCGCCTCGACGGCGACGTAGCCGCCCCAGTCATGGCGGTTGGGCGCGGCGGCCTTGAAACGGAAGAGATTGCCTCCGTTGTCGTTTATCACGAACCGACGCCCCGGACCGCTGTAGGCGGACATAGAGGCCAGGCTCATCTGGTGGAGCTGCCCCAGGTCGGCGAGAGCGCGCGCAGCCATCGCACGCGGTGACCACGAGAAGTTCCCATCAAAGTCTCGCTGGCCAGCAGCACGGAAACCCAGGGGTTCGCGGAGCCGCATCCGGCCAAACCCGTCGGGGCCGTAGCCGCATTGCGGGCAGGTCGCGATGTCGCCGAGGTCCTCGTCGGATAGGAAGGAGCACGACCGGCAGAGGTAGATGGCTCGGTCGATGCCGAGGGCGTCCATCGACGGGTGCTGTGGGCGGCGGCCGATCGGTTCGAACGCAGCCACGCCCACAGCCGTGTGCACCTGCCCGTCGCGCACCACCTCGCCCATCGGGGCGAACTGACTGGCCGCCGTTGCAAGGTCTCGGTCGATGACGTCGGCAGGTGGCCAGGGGTACGACTGGAACGGACGCCTGAGATAGAGGTATCGAACGCTGGTGGGGAAGCCAAACATCGGCAGGACGCCGTGCTCCGCGAGCCGCTGGCTAAGTTCGCTGTGTCCCACTGCGCCGGGGCCGGCTGCACGGTTGATAAGGGCTGGGAATTCGGCGATGCAATCGTCCGCGAGCGCAGCTGCGTCTGCCGCCAGCGGCGTCCGGTTGGCAAGCGCGGCCGCCGTGCGTCGCATCAGGTCACGGTTGTTGCGCAGCCATTGCTCAAGGTGAGGTCGGGCGTCCGCCCAGTCCGCCACGAGGCCGAAGGCCCCATGGACGTTGACGGTCGGGGTGAACTCCCCGCCCGCGGCGATGGTCGCCTTCTCCACCTCGGGCATGGCCAGACGCAAGGCCTCGGAGCGGAGCGACCTACCGAAGATCTCGCGACGATCCACCGCGAGGTAGGGCTCCGGCGTCGGGTCATTCGTGATGCGGTCGGGCTGGTCGAAGTAGTACTCGTCGTGGCTCCGACCCCGGCAGACGGTGAGCGCGATGGCGACTGGATTGCCGCGACGCCCGGCTCGTCCGACACGTTGTTGATAGTTGAATCGCGTCGGCGGCATGTTGCCAAGCACGACCGCTGACAACGCGCCGATGTCGACACCAGCTTCCATCGTTGTCGTCACGCTCAGGAGGTCTATGCCGTCAGCCAACGGCACTTCGGTGTGCTGGCCCGTGCTGAGGAAGACGCCCTGGAAGCGAGCCTGACGCGCTTGCGCATCGATGCGGTCGGTCTGGCCGGTGAGCTCCTCGCAGTTGAAGCGAAACCGCCCGGCGTTCCGGACGGCCTTCCAGCCGTAGTAGTCGCTCTCGGGTTGGATGGGTACGCCGTCCGCCGACAGGTTGCGCCCGCAATGCGTGCAGTAGCCGCAGGCCCGGGACAGATGCAAACGGCCGCAGGTTCGGCATTCCCAGCCGATCCCGCCAGCGCGACGCAAGATGACGCGGTCCGGATCGATCAGGTAGTCCCGGACGGTGGTACCACAGCTAGCCAGGAAGATGCCGCGCAGCTCGGCCTCGCTCGGGCCGCCCTCGCGCTCGATGGCGCGCCAAAAGTTGCGCAGTTGGCGTGGCGGCTCGGGGCGGGGCGGCCGAAGCCCGTCGAATCGACGGAGGCCCGCCAGGACGCGCAGGCTGGCACGGGTGTAGGCCAGATCGGAAACGGGTGATATATCGATCGCGTCGCTGTCGTCGCCAAGGGCGAGCCAGCCGAGCCCGAGCGATTCGAAGTCGCGGCCGGCACCCGAGAAGAGGCCCTCAAGAACTTCCTCAAGGAGAGAGTGGTTGATGTCGGCCCGAAGCGCCTCCTGCTCCACCGACAGATTGGCGCGAGGTTCGGGCGGGGTGAGGTCCCAGTCATACAGGCTGGTCCACTTCCGTCCGTTAGAGGTGAACTCCAGACTGGCGTGTGGCCCGCCAGGGTTCAGCCCCATGCTGAGCAGGTGCGCGGCGATGGCTCCAGACGACGCAGCGATGCTGGGTCCTCTGTCCAATCGGGCGCTGAGAGCAGGCTCATCAGCAAGGCTAGTACCAGGGCGCTCATCCCATATGTCACGCAGCTGGCCGAACACAACGGCATCGCGCTTCTCAAGTCGACCCACCGCTGCCCAGGACTCGGCGGACCGTGCTCGGTCGACGAAGTGTGCCCGCGCAAGGTCCACGTCGGCCGAGGCGTCGCCTAGCGCTGCCGTCTGGCTGTGGAGCAGCAGACGCAGGAGGTCCTGGTAGTGGCGGAGGCCGAGGCCTGACGACAGCTTGGCGGCATCCTGACGGCTGTCGGTGAACAGGATGAGCTTGCGATCATCGGCCGCAAGGTTGGTGGCGAGCTCAGTCGTCAGGACCTGGTTGATCTTCTCGAAGCCGGTCCGCATGCCGCGGATCGGTGAGCGCTGGGTAAGCGGGTCAGTGTGGGGGAGCCGCTGCCCTCCCCTTCCATACTGGATCTCCCAATCGTCGCCGCACGAGGGGCACTGGGTCGGGAACGGGCTGATCGTCGCCGGATCGCGGTGCGTCCGCGCTTCAGGTGGCACGAAGGCGTGGAACGTCCAGCCGGTGTGGCCACCCTGGGTTCCCACGTTGCGGATGCCGCCCGTAGCCGGCGTCAGCTCGCTCCGCCGGAACTGATAGCGCACGCGGTTGTTGTCACGACTCCACTCGCTGTGGTCGAGCGCTTCGAGGCCCGTAGCCGGGTTCGGCCAGTACACAAGGTAGTTGTTCGCCGTGCGTTCCAACCGGACCTGATCCGGCAGCTTGGCGAGCTCGGGCACGTCGGCCAGGAGCAGCGTGTTAACCCGCCTCCAGTGTGCCTGTCCCTCGGGCGTGAAGCCGCCGAGGAGCACGTCCCCGCAGTTCTGGCAGTAGAGCAACTCCAAGACCCGGGCACCACAGCTGCAACGGGTAGTGGGCTCAGAATACAACCGACCGACGGGCCGTGGCTCCTCGTCCGTTGGCACCGCAGAGCAGTTGGGATCGCTGCACGCCCAGACCCCCGGCACGTTGCGGAAGAAGTAGTGAGCACGCACCTTAGGGTCGGTGTCTAGCGGGGCAGCGGCCAGCGCAGAGAGCGCTTTCGTGAGTGCGCTCTCGGCCTCGCCGGATGCCACGTCGGGGAAGACCCGCTCCGCAAGATCGCTCAGCGACCGCGCCACCGCCTTCTTGATACCGTCCTCGTCCTCATCGAGGAAGGCTCGGCGGAGCGTGTCCGTTAGACCCTCGTGTCGTGCGATGTCACCTGCCAAGTCACCCTCAGCACCGCGCAGGGCCGAGACATGCGCGGCAGTTCCCACCACCGCTGAGGTGGGCATCGCGAGGCTGCCTGGTACAAAATCAAAGCTGGAGGCATCGACCCCGAAGAACTCCTCGAGGTACTGCTGGTCACGTTCGGCATCGATCGAGGCTGAGGCCGCGAGGATTCGCAGTTGCTCTGGCCGTTCGGTCAATGCCAGCCGCTGCTTGAGATTCCGGAGCAGGTAGGCGACCTCGGTGCCAGCGGTCCCGCGGTACATGTGCAACTCGTCGACGACCAGGGTGAAGCGGTGATCAGGGCTGGCATCGAGCCAGGCCCGCGTCGAGGCGAAGAAGTGGCTGTCCCGGTCACGCAGCAGCATCACGTTGAGCATCGAGTAGTTGCTGACTAGGACGTCTGGTGGGGCGTCGGCCATGTCCCACCGCGAGCGCATCTCCGCACCGTCGAGCCGAGGCACGAAATAGCGGACGTCGTCATTACCGTTCTCGGCGGCTACCTGTGCGGCGCGTACGCCGCGCTGTTCGGACGCGATGAGTACGTCACGCAGGCGTTCCAATGCGGTCTCAGTCGTCCGATGGCCGGTGACGGGAGTCGCCCCGGTGTAGCGACCGAAGTAAAAGCGGTGTCCACGGCGGTGGGTGTCGAGCCAGGTGCGGGCGGCGTCGCTATCCAATGCTCGGCGCATTCGCATTAGCTGGTCGTCGACCAGGGCGTTCATCGGGTAGAGAATCAGGGCGCGCACTGCCTTAGGCCGACCAGTCTCGCCGTTGCGCTGCGAGGCGAAGTCCGAGCCAGAGGCGCGCCACCACGGATCGAACGGCGCCGGTCCCCCGCCCCAGGTAGCAGACTCTGCGAGGAGAGACCCCAGAACGGGGAGGAGGAACGACTCGGTCTTCCCTGACCCTGTACCAGCCGTGACGATCACATTCCGACCTGGCGTCTGGCCAGCGCTGAGAGCGTGCTCTTGGTGGATGTATAGCGAACGCCCAGGCGGGATCAGTCCGCAGCTGGCGAAGTCGGCGAGTTCAGGCGGCGCGCCAGCGGAGGCTGCAGACTCGGCGAGCGTCCGCCCCGTGTTGACGTACTCCGGCCGCAGTTCGATGAGCGGCAGGCGGAACGCGCCGTTGTCACGGTCGAAGAGCCCACGCCGCTCTCGTTGCAGCCGCTCGTCGGTCAGCCCGAACGGCGTGTCGTAGTATCGGAAGTACGCTTCCCGAAGCCGGTCGAAGGTGCCTACAACGTCAAGACCGCGGCGCACCTCGTCTTCGAGGGGAACCATCAATACCTCCGGCGTGTTCTCAAGTAAGAATGGACATCTCTTGGCGGATGGACTCTGCCACCAGCAGGGCAATGCCCTTGGGGACATTGCGGAAGATCGCAGTACGCGCGCGGTCGCTGAATTGCGTAGCCAGCCCGCTGCAAAGCACTAACGCGCGGGCTTGCAACGGCGGCAGCGGTGCGCTCCGATCGATGAACGCCGTGCCGATCTCTTCGCCGTCCGCCACGCGCTCCGGCCTCCAGCGGAAGACGTTGATGCCGCGGTCGGCGCGGTCGAGCAAAATGCCGGTGGCATGGTCTGTGTGGTACCAACTGCCGTTCGAGCGGTAGCGGTAGCTCGGCCGCCCATAGACCGACATCCGGCACAGTCCGTCACCGGTGGGCAAGCCAGAGTGGAACCTGACCTCGTCTCCGTGTGAGGTAAGATGCTCGACCGCTTCGCCTCGCACGGGAGGTGCGGCAGGCGGCCCATGAGCGATCTGACGAAGACCTATTGCAATGCTCCGAGCGGCGCATCCGACGTACTCGACATCCTCTTCCGCCAGCGATGCGCGCAGTTCCTCGACACTGTCCGACTGCACGAAGACCGATGACGGGACGGGCAAGGGTCCGTCATGATTGATCGCAGGGCGTTCGACATGTACGGCTGCAAGCTCTTCCAGCCGCTCGACGAGGCCGACCCGCCGACTTCCGGCGAGCACCGCTGTACCGCCTGTCGCGGGGAGCAGGGTCGCAACGGCGGGTGCGACCGCCCAGGTACCGCCCTGCCAGCAGATCTCGGCATGGCCGAGAGCGGACACGTCCCGCAGCCATCGTCCTGTCTCGTACGACTTCGGGCTTCGGTCGGCAGCTCGGGCCGCCCAGGCGATACGCTGGCGAAGATCACGGATATCGCCGGAGCCCACCTCGCTCATCCATGTCACCAACAGGTCAGCGTCCATTCGCACGCTCCCAGGCACTGACGTAGAGCGCCCACAGCCGATCGGTAGATCGCACCGAGACAACGGCTTCGCCCCAGACGCGACGGCCGTCGGCACCCAGAGGTTGAAAGGCTGGTTCAGCGGGCCGCAGGCGTGTCACCTGCCATCCGTTCGAACGCTTCTGCAGCAGCCACGCACCTCGGTCCCGGCGGACCTCGAAGTACATGAAGGGGACACCGGGGGCAAATTGGGCACGGCCGGTTCCTCAAGCGCGATCACCCGCCCGGCGCGATCAACCACCCAGTTCTCAACCCCACCACGCCTGACCAGCACGACCTCCGGTTCATCGGGTTCGGCTGTCCAGGCGCCGCAGACGGCACCCCGCTCGTCGGACAACACTAGGTCGCCGCCCCTCCAAGACAGCCTGCCGACCCCTGGGGGCTCGTAGATGTCTCCGGAACCCCGACGCACCACGAACGTGAGCGTCTCCCCGTCGGCGCCGATGGAGTGGTCGCCTTCCTCGTATGGGCCGAACCGACTGAACGGAATGGGGAACATGGACGCGCGAAAGACCTGGGTCCGGTCCTCGTCGAGCGCCACCTCGACGTCGCGCGGATCCGCACCGACGGGCAGCTCCAAGTCAGGCTCACCGCCCGCCAGGTATGTGTTCCGGCTCAGGTTGCGGTGGAGCGGCAGCCCGTTGATCAGGCGCGGGCGCGCGGTGGTGCCGAGGCGTATGTTGGCGGCGAGCGAGGCGGGCAGCAGCCGCATCGCCGACTCCAGCGCTTCACGATCCGAGAAGGTGACCCCATAGTAGATGGAGTAGCCGTCGAACATCTCGGAGGCGATCTGGTCGCTCATGCGCTTCCAGCCGGAGTCCGCTGCCACTTTCAAGGCGCGCTCGACCATCGGCCGGACGTCCCGCGCGGCGACGAAAACGTGTTCCTCGTACGCCTGGACCGCATCGACTGTCGTCCAGCCTCCGGCGTCTGCGTTATCCGCCATGACGAGGAAGCGCGACGGCTGGAACTCCGCCATACAGCGGCTGCCGCGCGCAGTCAGGCCGTGGGTCATCGTCTCCGGGGTTACGGCCGGCAGCCCCTCTGTTTCGAACATCGAGCTGTATGGATCGGGCGTGATGAGCACACTGAAGTCCGTACCACCGGTCGTACCGGTCAGGATGTCCCCCTGTGGGTGGGCCACAGCCGGGATCACCCACCAAGCACTGCCGCGGTCGAGGTCAAGGGCGAGACAGATTTCCAGCCGCCGAAGACCCTCGGTTGTTATGACCTTGCCGTCCCAGGCGACGGCGAGCTCGTGAATGAGCGGGCGCAGGTAGTCCAGGACATCGGGGTCGTCCAGTACCTCCATGAAGCGGTCGCTAAAGCTGTGCGAACGGTGGTGGGTCCATACCTTCAACAGGGCCAGCAGCGCCTCGGACGAGGGGACGCCGACTTGGGTCAGGTGCATGCGGTCAAAGAACCGCGTCAGCGCCGCCCGGTCGCTGTGCCTGACCAACGCCTGCGACAGCGGGTAGCCGATGCGGCTCCGCTCTGGGTTCTCTGGAATCGTCGAGGTCCCGAAGGCTCCTGCCTGCTCGCCAAGCCAGTGGTGGATCCGCTTCCACATTCTGGCCACGTCGGTGAAGGCGCTGCGTTCACGCAGGTACAGCCGGAGCGTCTCGACCTCTGCATCGGAACCGTCAGGCAGCAGCATCCGAGCCAGACGAATGTAGTAGTTGTGACGTGCGCCGGAGGCGTCGTTCCGCATCTCCGAGGCGGCGAGCACGCTGAGTGCCAGTACCGGTAGCGTCGGGGGCGGCTGGTCCTGCGGCCCCTGACGCCAGACTTCCTCGGCGCGTAGCACCTGGGAGAACATCGACACGCCGTGGTTGATGTTGACCAGGCACTTGACAGCACCGGCCAGCGCGCGCACCGGATCCTCGCTGGGATCTACCAGGCGCTGTAGATCGTCGAGGCCGACGAACATCACGATGGGCTGGCCTTCACGCCCCTCGAAGAACTCTCGGGCAAGCCGTTCCTGCCAGCGAAGATACTCGGGCGGCAGGCTCAGATCGGCGGCTCTTGGCATGCGCCTCACGGTAGTAGTGGTGGCCGACACCTTTCCGGCACTCACGGGAGGCTGCCCACGCTCCAGCGGATCCTCCCTTTTCTGAACTCATAATTCGTTGTACGCCGATTCGCCTCCGACGGTTCCCGCGAATCTCAATACGCATCAAGAACTGTCGACCCGCTGTCATAGACCCTTACAGATAGGCGGACTGGTCGCAACGCGACGGCGGGGCATGCAGGATCTGCGGTGTCGCCGGTGGCCAGGGATAGAGAGCCCGTGCAGCCAACGGGGTTACCAGTCCACCAATGACCTCGCCAAGTTCCGGTAGTCGAGCAGCCGTCCCTGCTTGGTTACCTCTTCCCACGCAGACTGCTGTTCCGAACTACCGTGTGCAGCAACGGCATCAGCCAACTCGTCGTAGGCGATGTGATAGGTCGCATCGACCTCACCTGTTCCACGTGCGATCGCGGCAAGCCGCGTAGGCAGTGGTTCGGCCGTCACCGTCACCAGGTGCGGCAAACGTCCGCGCCTGTGCCTGATCATGTTGCTGTTCTCGTGGCGAATGTTCTGAACTCGGTCGGAGCGAATCGTCCACTTACAGGCGATCGCAGCGTGTAGCCACGTGTGCCCTGTGGCAGTCGATGTTCCGCACAGCCCGACCAGCACATCAGGCTTGATCAGGTAGTCGGTTCCGAGCGTCACCCGGAGATTCGGATCTTGGGCTATCGCGGCGTCCACACCAGCCAGATGCTGGTATTGGGCATACCTGACGATGCTCTGCCCGCGGGCAAACTCCCACTCCCGGCGGGGATCCATTGCCGGCATTTGGGTGGCCAAGTTCGCAAGTACTTGTGCCTCGAGTAGCACGCCTGGGTTCGGAGGCGGCACAGCAGGTTCCGCTGCGGTTGAGTTCGGGTTCGGGTCACCGAGCCGCTCGAGAACATGCGCTGCCAGCCGCAAGCTCGTTGCGTTGTCGATGTCAGCAGAGTTGGGGACCCACTTCCAGCCGAGCTTATTCTTCTTGCTCGGCTTCCACCCCAACAGCTCGGTTCTGAACGGTGCTCCCACAACTGGCAATCTAACGCGTCGGAGCGTCTCTCGATCAACTTCCCATCGATCCCATATCATCGCTCACATGTTCGGATCCGCCCTTCAAGACGCTGGTTACTGCAGTCACAGCATTCTCCAGAGTCTCGTGCTCCCACAGGCGGACCACTCGCCAACCAGCCTCTTCCAGCGCAACGTCCGCAGCACGGTCGCGTTCGATGTTCCTACGAAGCTTTGGCGCCCAATACCATTCGTTGGTCGTCGGCTGGCGACCGTGCTGCGGACAGACGTGCCAGAAGCAGCCATCTACGAAGACCGCGACCTTACGAGCCGTGAAGACAATGTCGGGCCGGACCTTCATCGATCCGAGGTCGAGTTTGAGATCTTTCCGATACCGATACCCCAACCGATGCAGTGCGCTCCGCAGCGCAATCTCCGGTTTGGTGTCAGTGCGGCGATTGGCTCGCATATTCCGAGAACGCCCCTCGTTGATAGGGGCGGGATAGAGGCCCAGTTCATGGGCCCTCCTTCTCGCTTCTTCCGGTCGTCCCTTAGTCACATCTGTCCCGGTTCGAGGCAGGCGGGTGTCGTACGGAAAGATACTCCCGCACCCATCACTGCTCGACCTTGGCAACCGCATCGAAAGGCATCCGCGTGACCGACCTTGGCGCCTTAGAGAGTTACGCCGACAAACAGATCCTCGGGGGCGCGGTGATGATGGTGGACTGGAAGGCGTCCCTGCCGACTTGCGGCGACGGGGCGCGGCCATGACCCGCAGAGCGGCGTCCAAGCGCACCACCATAACGGCAGCGGAGCCCGAATTCACGTCGATCGAGATCTGCGCCGGCGCGGGCGGTCAAGCCGTCGGTCTGCATCAGGCAGGCTTTGGCCATTTGGCGCTGGTCGAGATCGACCAACATGCGGTCCAGACCCTCGAGCTAAACATCAACGACCACGAGTTGTGGGCATGGGAAAGGGAGCACTGCGACATCATTGAGGCCGATATAAAGGGATTTTATCCCTACGAGGCCCTGAAGAAGAGCCCCGACCTGCTAAAGCCGCGCAAGCTAGATCTCCTGGCTGGTGGTGTGCCGTGCCCGCCGTTCTCGCACGCAGGCAAGCAGTTGGGTAAGGACGACGACCGAGACCTTTTCCCCCGAATGTTGGAACTGGTCGGGATCCTTGAGCCGCGGGCAGTAATGATCGAAAACGTTCGCGGGATCAAGGATCCAAAATTTTCTGACTATCGCAAATGGATCAAAACGCAACTGGAAGACCTCGACTACGACGTCTGCAAGTGGGAAGTCTTAGAGGCCAGCAAGTTCGGAGTGCCGCAACTTCGACCCCGCGCCATCCTCGTCGCGTTTCGCAACGACGTCATTACAGACCTCAAGTACGAATGGCCCACAGCTACGCATGAGGAGCCGGTTAGCGTTCTAGAAAGCCTTGAACCGTCGATGCGTAAGCGGTTCGAACCCTACTTCAAGGGAGTTCACTCGGAGCGAGCCCGCGCAGCTTTCGAACAGTGGCGTAAGAAGGCGCACGATCGCGATGCCGAACTCAAAGGTAAGGGTGGAGGTATCGCGCCTACGCTCGTTGGCGGATCAAAGAAGCATGGCGGCGCAGATCTCGGACCCAGCCGAGCGAAAGCAGCGTGGAAGCAACTGGGAATCTCGGGCATGGGTGTTGCCAACGACATCGAAACCTGCGCAGAGAAGCAGACCGAAGATCGTGATCTTTTCGGCCCTGATGGGCCGATGCTCACCGTACGACAAGCCGCCATCATTCAGGGATTCCCGCTCGAATGGGATTTCTCCGGCGGGAAGACGGCACAGTACCGGCAGGTAGGCAATGCTTTCCCGCCACCAGTGGCCAAGGCGGTAGGTAAATCGATCATTGAGGTACTGAAGGCAGCGCAAGAGCGCGACCAGAAGAATTGACACACGTTATGCGATGACGGAGCCGACACTGCCAGTGCCTCCGGGTACTTCAGCACTATCTGACCCCGGGCCAAATCACCGACCGCCAAGCAATCCTGCCGATCAGCCGATCAAGTCAAATAATCTGATCAAGGCCCTGAATTGCGACACTACCTGACGATAGGCGCCTTGCCAGATCGCCAGTCATCAATCCTTTTGCGAATACTCGCAACCATTGGGAGCGTGTCGATTTCACCTGCATCGAACCAGGCCACTTCCGTCGATTCATCGGACACGCGGATAGTTCCGCTGAGTGGCCGCCCGAGGAGACATATCGAAAACTCTTGTCGCACTTCACCATTATCGTAGGCAAACACATGGCCGGGGTTCGTGTAGGTGCCGACGATCCCAATGATTTCGATATCTATGCCAGTTTCTTCCTTGGTCTCCCGGATACCGCACTCCGCGAGTGATTCGCCCAGTTCCATCTTTCCCCCCGGCAATGCCCACATTTCGTTGTCCACCCGACGCTGCAGCAGGATCTGACCGGTGTCGTTTACTACGACGACCGAAGCTGCAGGAACGAGGCTATTCGCTTCGGGCGCATTGGGATCGTTCTCGTAATCACGTCTTGCCATGTTCGATTGCCTCCCAAATATTGCGGCCTCGGGACCACAACTCTTCGACATGATCGGAGAATCGGTCGAACATGCCGTCGTCTTGCTCACGTCTGAGATGGAACATCGGCGAGTCATGTCCGACGCGTCTCGCGAGAATCGGTGTAACGATCATGTCGTGGTCGAACCGAAAGACCGACAGGCTGACATGCCCGTTCGTGAAACGGCCCTCGATGCTGTCCACTCCCCGCAGCTTGTGCAGTTCGCCGATAGTCACCGCAATACGCGTCGACAATGTCAGTGGGACATTCTCTTCGCGCTCGCGGGCTCGGGTTACGTCATCATTCGGGTCGCCGATCAGGAAGCGGATGCGGCATCCGTTCGAGGCTTTGCGGCGAAGGATATCGGCCAGATTGGCTTGTTCCAGCCACAAGAAGTAGTTGGTGTAGCCCCCAAACGTCAGCTCACGGCTGGCTTTGGTGATCAACGATCGCCACAGCGAGGCCGGCGCGGCGGATCGATAGGGAAAGACTTGAACGACTTCGCGATCCGGCCCGGTCTTCAGGGTCAGCCGCACAGCCGAAGGCCACAAGACTGCCTCCTCAGCTTCGAGTACTTCGCATACCACCCAACGGTGACGGGCGTGCGGTACGCGCGTGGGATTTGCCAACCACCGATTAACTGTTTTGGTGTCGACTTCACATCTTTCGGCAAGCTGTCGTTCGGTGATCTTGGCTCTCGCCATGGCCTGTCGCAAAGCATGATTCACGGTACGCCGACCTCCGCCCTCGGGACAGCAGGGACTTTATCGTGAAGCGTCCCAAACGTCCTCGAAACGCAGTAGGAACGCCCCTGCAACTGATCGACGCTGAAGTCGTGCCCGACAGTCGCGCCGACAGCAGTCCCCAGGCAGTGAGCCAAGGCCGTTGTCGACTGTCTTTGAACAACACGACAACAGGAACCACCAGGGGAGCCTCGATGAGTAGAGAACTGCCGCAACGTATTCGGGGTCGGTACCGCGTACCGTCGCGGGCTATCACTCCACCTCCAGTCGAATTCGTGTCGCGCGTTGCCGCCGCCGTTGCGCAGTGGGCGACCCCGCCAGCTCAGTGCCCAAGTACCGGCGGTTCCGGCACCGGACGCCGTGATCGTGGGGCGTAATCATGCAGAAAACCGCGTTGCGGACCACGCAAACCCGAGACGGAAACAAGGTAGCGGTGTGGCAGCTGATCGGGTGCAGCACCCGCATCCTGCGTGTGCAGCTGATTCCCGAATCGTTCATTGCACATCGCCTGCCGTCCAAGATGCCGCTCCCAGCGGCGCAACCAGGAACGATCATTTTCGACGGCCACCTCGATCTGGCCGATGCGCGGCAATTGCTTCCCAAGCACAGCGATCTGTGGGACGCCCTACAGCACGACTACTGGGCGGCATTGCTGAATCCCGGCGGTATCAACCGCAGAACGCCGGGAACGTAGGTCCGATGCCCGAGTTCCCGTGTCCTACGAACGCAATCGCGCCGTCAGTAAAGGCACTACTCGCCTTGTTCCATGAGGACACCTTCGAGAGGCTGCAACATGCCCCTTCGGACAGCCGCCCAGTGCTCCGTCGTGCGGACGGTTCGTGGTGTGAAGTCGGCGAGGATGGCTGGCCGATCTCCGGCAGCGACATGGACGAAGACAAATAATCGTGATCGTTCCCGTAGATGAACGCCAGCCCGCTCATAAGCTGCGCGCAACGCACGCACCAGGTGATTCTCTGACCCTGCGGCAGGCTAATGGCCGACAGCTTCGGTACGTCTCGGCGAGGCGCACGGCAGGCCTTCACGGTCAGCGGATCGGATGCCGACAAGAGGGCTCTGGCAATTTCGATCGACACCAAGACGATGGATTCGGACTAGTTGGCCGAGTCGTTGGTGGCGGTGCCGAAGATCATGACTGATCACAGGGGCTGTAGGCGGACTACGGCGGTGCCGCGGGATAGGGCGGTGCGGAGGGAGGGGAGGTTTACGGTGCCATCGGGGTTCAAGTGGATTTTGGCGAAGCGGCCGTGGGTTGGGTTTTGGGTGAGGATTTCGCGGTAGAGGGTGGCGGTTTGGGGTTCGTCGGTGATTACTTCGTGGGTGGCTTGGATATCTCTGCCGCGGAGGTGGATTCGGACGGGGACGCCTGGGATCAGGTTGTGGCGCCAGTTGGCGGCGGTGCCGATCAGGAGGTGGCCTTCGTGTTCGGCGTAGCCGACGGGGTTGGCGTATTCGCGGCCGGTTTTGCGGCCGGAGACGGTGATGATGAGGAGCTTTTTGCTGAGTACGGGGTGTAGTGGGGAGCGGAGGATGAAGCGGACGATGGCGTCACCGGTGCGTTGGATGCGGGATTGGGTGCTGGGGGTTTTGGTGCTAGTCATGAGGATGACTCCGCTGGTGGGATAATTACTGAGTAGATACTCAGAAAATACGCCCGGGCGGGGAATACCGCAAGGGTTGATCGGTGCGATGAGGAGGTCGCGGTGGCGAAAGCTGCGGATGGTGCACGGTCGACGCGCGGGCAGCGAGGGCGGCCATCGACCGGAGTGCGGGAGTCGGTTGTGGTTGCGGCGCAGGAGATTTTGGTGGAGGCGGGGGTGGCTCGGTTGTCCACGAAGGAGGTTGCCAAGCGGGCGGGGGTGGCCGAGTCGAGCATCTTCTATCACTTCGGGGATCGCATGGGGTTGTTGCAGGCGGTGATTCAGCGGCATTTGCGGCCGGTGAAGGATGTGCTCGGGGAGGTCGCGGAGCAGCAGGGGCTACGGGCGGGGCTGGTGGCGCTTCTCGAGGCATTGGAGGAGTTCTTTTGGGATGCCATTCCGGTGCTGGCCGCGGTGCAGTCGGATGTGGAGTTGCGCGCGAAGTTTGCGCAGCGCAGTCGGGAACTGGATATCGGGCCGCATCGTGCGGTCGACGCTGTCGTCACGCACTTGTCAATGCAGCACACCGACTCGGAGATTTCCGAAACGGTGGATCTGCGAGCCGCGGCATTGCTCCTGGTCGGCGCGGCGCACCAACGAGCGCTGCAGCGTCATTTGAGCCCACCCGACGTGGTCGCGGCGCTGCCCAGGACAGAATCCATTGTCGACACGGTTATGCCGATCCTCGGCTGACACCGACGCGCATGCGAGACGCGCCTGTCGCCATGGTCATCGCCGATGTGGCGTCAATGGACGTATCGGGCGGAGCGAGCGGAGACTTGTTGACGACTGCTTCGACGTTTGGTGTTGACGAGACTGATATCGCCGCCGTAATGGGCCAGCACGCGACGGTCCATGACCGCGCGCCAGATCGGCGGGATGATGGCCAACAGGATCATGGTTGCGTAGCCGGCAGGTAGTTGTGGCGCCTGATCAGAGCTGCGCAGGGTCTGGTAGCGGCGGCCCGGATTCGCGTGGTGGTCGCTGTGACGTTGTAGATGGAACAGGAATACGTTCGTGACCAGATGGTCACTATTCCAACTGTCACGCGGGGTGCAGCGCACGTAGTTGCCATTGCGTCCGCGCTGGCGGAGCAGTCCGTAATGCTCGACGTAGTTCACCGTCTCGAGCAGCCACGCGCCGATCAGCGCCTGCAGTGCCAGAAACGGGATCACCACCGGCCCGAAGACGAGGATGAACGTGCCGAACAGCGCGGCACTCATCGACCAGGCCTGCAGCAGATGATTGTCCGGGCTGAACCAGCGTTTTCCCTTACGGGATAGGCGTTCACGCTCCAAAACGAGGGCCGACCGGAAGCCGCCGAACATACTGCGGGGCAGGAACTCCCATAGGGATTCGCCGAATCGGGCACTGGCCGGATCTTCCGGCGTCGCGACGCGCACATGATGGCCACGGTTGTGCTCGACGAAGAAGTGCCCATATCCCGATTGCGCCAGTGCGATTTTCGCGAGCCAACGCTCGTGATGCTCGACTCGATGGCCGAGTTCGTGGGCGGCATTGATGCCGATGCCAGACGCGAACCCGAGCGTCACGGCCAAACCCAGCTTGTCGGATACGCTCAGTGCGGATCTCGACCAGAGATATCCCGCGATCAACAGGCCGATGAACTGTAGCGGCAGGAAAAGGTATGTGCACCAACGGTAGTAGCGATCGTTGGACAAGGCCTCGTAGTCCTCGTCGCGCGGATTGCTCCCGTCACTTCCTATCACACAGTCCAGCAGCGGGATCACCACGAGCACAATGATCGGACCGATCCACCAGAACATTTCCAGGCCCGTACGGGCCACCAGTTGCGAAGGCGATACCGCGCTGATCGGAGCGATCAACCCCAGTATCCACAGATACCGCTTGGGGTCGCGTCTTTCTGTACTCTTGAAGATCGACATAGCCTCAGACCTCCAGCAGAACAACGCCGACAGGGGGTGCGGCCGCTGAAATCCGTTGCGGCGAAACTGTCGCTTCAGAATAGCTGGGCCCGCGCCGACTGCCAGCAATCTGCCGAAATCAACCTTCTGACCTAACGAATTTCCGCAGCCGATGGGGGTACATCGTCCGCCACAGCCGGGAGATCGAACGCGGTACTCGAATCAGCGTGCCCGGCGGCACGTTTCGGCCTGGCATCGGTTTGCCGCCGGGCATTGCGCACCGAAAGTCACGGTGCTAAGGCAACGCCGCGCAATTGGATGGGGCGGGCATGCCCGCGAGCCGATCGGTCAACCACTGCTGCGATGCCACCAGTGACGGGAAGAAGGCAACCACGTGGGTGCCCACGAGTCCGGATGCGGGGGGAATTTCGGCGTTCGCTTCCAACTGAACCGGTACTCCGCCACCACACCAACTGGCAGCCACTTCGTGCACCGGCGCGAATGGCGCTCCCTGGTCGTTGATGGCCGAGGCGGCAAGTACCGGAACGGCCGGGGCGCGGGTACCGATACGCTGCTCGGCGAATGCCGACCGCAACGCCGGGGACCGATCGATGACGGCGGTGAGCGGTTCTCCGCTGGTGGTCCATTCGGACGTGTGCCCATGCTCCTGGGCAAGTCCTACCGGCACCGCGCATTTGCCAAGCGATTCCTGCAGAATCGCCTTGCCGAGGTCGTTGAGTTCGGCGTCGATTTCGGGACGAGTTTCCGGGTAGTCAGCGGCAATACCATTGAGTATCCAGGCGATTGCCGGTGCGAAATCGGCGCGGCCGTCGTTGAATCCGATGAAGTATTCATCGTCCACCACCGGCCCACCGACATAGGCGCCGCGTACATTCAGGTCGGGCGCGTAGCTCGATTGCAGTTCGGCCGCACCGGCAGAGGCCATACCGCCCTGCGAATACCCGTAGAGGATGACCGGCGAGCCGGGGTTGAGACCGGTGCCCGGCAACTGCAGGGCGGCGCGCGCGGAGTCCAACACCGCGTAGGCTTGCGCCTTCCGGTTGAGATAGTCGTGCACGTCGGGTGTGCCGAGGCCGTGATAGTCGGTCACCACGACCGCCACACCGCGGTTGAGCAGCGAACGAATTGCCACCAGGTCGTATTCGAAGATTATGTCCAACGGAGGCTGGAGCTGGACGATCTGCGACATCAGCTTCGAGGGCGCGCATTGATCGCCCTGCCCCTTGGTACCACCCGCGTACGCGATCAGCGGTCGCTCGCCCGGGCCGGTCCACGGGATGGTCGGCTGCAGATATGTGCCGACCACCGCCGTAGGCGCATCGTGGGTATCGCGGCTGACGTACATCATGCGGGTCGCCACCGCGGGCATCAATCCCGGCTGTCCGGGCGCCGACATAGCCATCTGTGCCGGTTCGGCACGAACGATGGTGCCCGGCCCGTCCGGTAGCGCCGGCGGCGGAAGGTAGAAATCACCGTCCTCCGCGACCGTTTGCTGCCCCGGCGGTTGCGTCGATGCGTGTGGTGGGTCGACCGCCCCGCCGCCCACCACTACGAGGGTTCCCGTCAAAGCTGCGGCCAATCCAATAATTCGGCTGCGCACGATTTCCAATCCTTCCTGCGATTTGGGTACCCATGCCATCTAGAATGGATAGAGAGGGTATCTCCGGAAGTATTGTTTTTCCGTGAATCCCGACGAAAAACGCCTATACGCGACGGCCTCGAACCCCGCCGACACCGAGGCCCATTTCGGCGTCGGTTCAAGACTTCCCGATTACCAGCGTCGATCGAGGCCGATATTTTTCGAGTATGCGGTCGCGGCAATTGCGCGGCCGGCCCAATCGACAGTGGCCCACCCCGACGAATCGGGATGGGCCACTGTAGCGTTCGCGGATATTACGCGGTTTCGGTGATCGGGCGGTCGACCCAGCTCATCAGGCCACGCAGCTTGGCGCCGGTAACCTCGATCGGGTGCTCGGCGTTGGCCTTGCGCAGCGCCTCGAGCTCCTTGTTGCCACCCTCGACATTCGCGACGAGGCGCTTGACGAAGCTGCCGTCCTGGATGTCGCGCAGGATTTCCTGCATGCGCTTCTTGGTGTCGGCGTCGACGACCCGCGGACCCGACAGGTAGCCACCGAACTCGGCGGTGTCGGAAACCGAGTAGTTCATGCGGGCGATGCCACCCTCGTACATCAGGTCGACGATGAGCTTGAGCTCGTGCAGCACCTCGAAGTAGGCCATCTCCGGCGCGTAGCCCGCCTCGACCATGACCTCGAAACCGATTTTGACCAGCTCTTCGGTACCACCGCAGAGCACGGCCTGCTCACCGAACAGGTCGGTCTCGGTCTCTTCCTTGAAGGTGGTCTTGATGACGCCGGCGCGGGTGCCGCCGATGCCCTTGGCGTAGGACAGCGCCAGTGCCTGGCCCTCACCCTTCGGGTCCTGCTCGATCGCGATCAGCGCCGGCACGCCCTTGCCGTCGACGAACTGGCGACGCACCAGGTGACCCGGCCCCTTCGGCGCGACCATGCCGATGGTCACATCGGCCGGAGGCTTGATCAAGCCGAAGTGGATGTTGAGACCGTGACCGAAGAACAGCGCGTCGCCATCCTTCAGGTTGGGCTCGATGTCGTTGGTGAAGATCGCCGCCTGAGCGGTGTCGGGGGCCAGCAGCATGATCACGTCGGCCCAGGCGGAAACCTCCGCCGGGGTGCCGACGGTCAGACCGGCCTCTTCGGCCTTCGGCCGCGACTTCGAACCCTCGGCGAGGCCGACGCGCACCTCGACGCCGGAGTCGCGCAGGCTCAGCGAGTGCGCGTGGCCCTGGCTGCCGTAGCCGATGACAGCGACCTTGCGGCCCTGGATGATCGACAGGTCGGCGTCGTCGTCGTAGAACATCTCGACTGCCATTGGTTCCTTCCCGGATCATCCCCGCCTGAGGCGGGGAGCACCCTGCTCACGCAGAGCTTGAGTTTGATTTATTCGGATCAATTCGGATCCCCCGCCTGCACGGGGAGCGCAGGACACCGACAGTCGATCGCAGCCAAGACTAGCTCGTCGCTGTAATCGACAGATCAGGCCCTAACGACCAGCCCGTTCGGGCTGGTCCAATGACACAGCGCCGCCATAGCGGCGAGCGTCAGCGAGCCGCTGTTATGGACTTCGGCCCACGGCCCACGGCAACTACGCCGGACTGCACGATCTCGCGGATGCCGTACGGCTCGAGCATCCGCAACAGCGCGTCGAGCTTGGACCGGGTTCCGGTCGCCTCGACGGTGAGCGCGTCCGGCGATACGTCGATCACCTTCGCACGGAAGAGCGTAACCGCCTCGATGACCTGAGTCCGCACGCTGGCGTCGGCACGCACCTTCACCAGGATCAGTTCGCGGGCGACCGAGGTGTCGGCGTCCTGCTCCACGATCTTGATGACATTGATCAGCTTGTTGAGCTGTTTGGTGACCTGCTCGAGCGGCAGGTCCTCGACGGTGACGACGATGGTCATGCGCGAGATCTCCGGGATCTCGGTGCCGCCGACCGCCAGCGACTCGATATTGAAGCCGCGGCGGGAGAACAGCGCCGCGACCCGTGCCAGCACGCCCGGCTTGTCCTCGACAAGCACGCTGAGGGTGTGCGTCGTACTCATGCGTCGGTCCCCTTGTTCTTCTCGTGCGACATCGCCTCATGGATAACGGCGGGCTCGGAAGCCTGCTCGTCCTCATCGAACAGCGGGCGGATGCCGCGCGCGGCCATGATCTCGTCGTTGCTCGTGCCCGCGGCGACCATCGGCCACACCTGGGCGTCCTTGCCGACGATGAAGTCGATCACCACGGGACGGTCGTTGATGGACTGTGCCTCGCGGATCGCGGCCTCCACGTCCTGCTCGCGCTCGACCCGGATGCCATGGCAGCCGAGGGCTTCGGCGAGTTTGACGAAATCGGGGATGCGCAGTGTGTGCGTGCCCAGATCGGTGTTCGAGTAGCGTTCCTCGTAGAACAGGGTCTGCCACTGACGGACCATGCCGAGGTTGCCGTTGTTGATCAACGCGACCTTGATCGGCACGCCCTCGACGGCACAGGTGGCCAACTCCTGGTTGGTCATCTGGAAGCAGCCGTCGCCGTCGACCGCCCACACCTCTTTGTCCGGCGCGCCCATCTTGGCGCCCATGGCGGCCGGAACGGCGTAGCCCATGGTGCCGAGACCACCGGAATTCAGCCAGGTGCGCGGCTTTTCGTACTTGATGAACTGGGCGGCCCACATCTGGTGCTGGCCGACGCCCGCACAGTAGATGGCATCTGGTCCGGCCAGGCGGCCCAGCGCCTCGATGACGAATTCCGGCGACAGCGAGCCGTCGCTAGGCGTCGTCCAGCCGAGCGGGTAGCTCTTGCGGATGCCGTCGAGATACTGCCACCAGTCGGTGAGATCCAGCTTCGGCGCGCCGGAGGGATCGGCCTTCAGCGTTTCGATGAGTTCGCCGATCACCTCACGGCAGTCACCGACGATCGGGACGTCCGCGTGCCGGTTCTTGCCGATCTCGGCCGGGTCGATATCGGCGTGGATCACCTTGGCGTCGGGCGCGAAGGAATCCAGCTGACCGGTGACCCGGTCGTCGAAACGCGCGCCGAGGGTGATCAGCAGATCGGACTTCTGCAGCGCCGCGACAGCGCCGACGGTGCCGTGCATACCGGGCATACCCATATTCAGCTGGTGGCTGTCCGGGAATGCACCGCGTGCCATCAGGGTGGTGACCACCGGGATGCCGGTCAGCTCGGCAAGTTCCAGTAGCCGCGGCGCGGCATCGGCCTTGATCACACCGCCGCCGACATAGAGCACCGGCTGCTTGGCCTCCAAGATCATTCGCGCGGCCTCGCGCACCTGCTTACCGTGCGGTTTGGTCACCGGACGGTAGCCGGGCAGCCGCATCTCCGGCGGCCAGTTGAAAGTGGTCTGCGCCTGCAGCACATCCTTCGGAATATCGACGAGCACCGCGCCTGGACGGCCGGACGAAGCCAGATAGAAGGCCTCCGCGATGATGCGCGGGATGTCGATGCCCTCGGTGATCAGGAAGTTGTGCTTGGTGACCGGCATGGTGATGCCGGAGATATCGGCTTCCTGGAAGGCGTCGGTGCCGATCAGTCCGCGCCCGACCTGGCCGGTGATCGCGACGATCGGGACCGAGTCCATCTGCGCGTCGGCGATCGGAGTGACCAGGTTGGTCGCACCGGGACCCGAGGTGGCCATACAGACGCCGACCTTGCCGGTGGCCTGGGCATAACCGGTGGCCGCGTGGCCCGCGCCCTGCTCATGCCGGACGAGGACGTGACGAACCTTGGTGGAATCGAAGAGCGGGTCGTAGACCGGGAGAATCGCGCCGCCGGGAATGCCGAATACCGTATCGACGCCGAGCTCCTCGAGGGAGCGGACGACGGACTGCGCGCCGGTGACCCGCTCGGGCGGGACCTGGCGGCGGTTCGCCGCGGTCGCCGGACCGCCAGTGGGCGCGGCCTGCTGATTCGCCGAAGGCGCCGACCTGCGGGCCGAGGGCCCGGGCCGTGCGGTTGGTGCACTCACCGTCTTCGTTCCTCACTGTTCGTTCTAGACCCCGGACAACTGTGCTTGCACGTGGTGCTTTGCGAAGCGGCCACATGCCAGGACTTTGTCCCGAACACAAAAAAGCCCCCGACAGCGCATGGCTGTTCGAGGGTGGCGCGTCGCAACGCGAGCTGACGTATTCGACTCAGGTAGTCAGGCTCAACGCTGGACGCGCCGACCGATTACGAGCAACTCGTTTCGATTCACGCGCATGACGGTATGTGCGCGCGAGTCGATCAGTCAAACAGGTCTCATTATGTGAGACCGAGCGGGTGCTCGAGTCCGTTCACCATGATGCGAGGATGGTGGTGTGTCATCACCGCATCAGTCCGTGCCACCGGCTAAATCGTCCCACACGCCTGCGGCGGGATCGGAGACGGGTAGTTCACCGGAACCGACCGAGCCGAAGCAGACGGTGCAGGTCATCCGCATCACGCAGATGGCCCACCTCGGTGTGGTCGTGCTGCTGCTCGGTGCCTTCATCGCCTTCGCCGGCTGGCCGATCGGGCTGTGGTGGCTACTGCTGCTCCCGGTCGTGGCAGCGGTGTGGATCGAGCGCACCCGCACCACGGTGTCCGAGGACGGACTGGACTTGCGCACGGTTTTCGGTTCGCGCCATCTCGACTGGGCACAGGTCGCCGGTGTCAGCATTCCCAAGCGCGGGTTCGTGCGCGCGCATCTCACCGACGACACCGAGGTGAAGCTGCCCGCGGTGAGCTACGACCGGTTGCGTGAGCTGATCCGCGCGTCGAACGGCCGGATTCCGGATCTGTTCGCAGCCGAGGCGGCGGCGCGGGAGGCCGAGACGAACAAGGCCGCGGCGTCTGGCGCCGACGCCCAAGCATCTGCCGTCGAGAGCGAGGCGGGCGACTCCGAGACCCACGCGCCGAACTCCGCGGCCAAGGCGCGCGAGTCCGAAACCGACGCCCCCAATTCCGGGGCTGAGGCGCCCGACGCCGATTCTTAGCGGTTCACCGGCGACGAGAATGGTGACCGCCGCCCGGTAGGCTCGCTGCCGGACGCACGATCTGGTGACCGCGTCGGACGGACAATCCTCGCCCGCACGCACCGGACCAGTGATACCCGACGGTGCCGGAACGACACAACCGATGACACCGTCCGCGCCGACGACCAACTGCGCGGCGACACATCCCGAACCACAGACCGATGGCGATCAGCACGTCGACCACCGCGAAAGACCCGCCCACGCGCGGGAGTAACGTGGGCGGTCGTTGATTTCGCTCGATGAGCGGACTCCGCGCAGTCGCACATCAGCCCCCGCGACCTCCTGAGGATCCACATGCCACCGCTTCGTTCACGCACAACCACCATCGGCCGCAATGCCGCGGGCGCGCGCGCGCTCTGGCGCGCCACCGGTATGACCGACACCGACTTCGGTAAGCCGATCGTGGCCATCGCGAACTCCTACACGCAGTTCGTACCCGGCCACGTGCATTTGAAGAATGTCGGCGAGATCGTCGCGGACGCGGTGCGCGCCGCAGGTGGCGTACCGCGCGAATTCCACACCATCGCCGTCGATGACGGCATCGCGATGGGCCACGGCGGCATGCTCTACTCGCTGCCCTCGCGCGAAATCATCGCCGATTCGGTCGAATACATGGTCAACGCGCACACCGCCGACGCACTGGTGTGCATCTCCAACTGCGACAAGATCACCCCCGGCATGCTCAATGCCGCCATGCGCCTGAACATTCCGGCCGTGTTCGTCTCCGGCGGGCCGATGGAGGCCGGTAAGGCCGTGGTCGTGGGCGGTGTCGCACAGGCGCCGACCGATCTGATCACCGCGATCGCGGCCAGCGCCAATATGAACGTCAGCGAGGACGGCCTGTCCGAGGTCGAGCGCAGCGCCTGTCCGACCTGCGGCTCCTGCTCGGGCATGTTCACCGCGAATTCGATGAACTGCCTCACCGAGGCACTCGGACTCGCCCTGCCCGGCAATGGATCCACGCTGGCCACCCATAACGCCCGCCGCGCGCTGTTCGAGAAGGCGGGCACGGTGATCGTCGACATCGCCAATCGCTGGTACCGCGAGGACGATGCCTCGGTACTGCCGCGGAATGTGGCCGATGCCAAGGCCTTCCGCAATGCGATGGCGCTGGACGTCGCGATGGGCGGTTCCACCAATACGGTGCTGCACACCCTGGCCGCCGCGCAGGAGGGTGAGATCGACTTCGATCTGCAGACCATCGAGGAGACCAGCCGTCGAGTGCCGACGCTGTCCAAGGTCTCGCCCAACTCCGACTACCACATGGAGGATGTGCACCGGGCCGGTGGCATTCCGGCCATCCTCGGCGAGTTGCGCCGGGCCGGACTGCTGGAAACCGATGTCACCACCGTGCACACCAAGAGCTTCGACGAATGGCTCGATACCTGGGATATCCGCTCCGGCAAGGCATCCGAGGAAGCGATCGAACTGTTCCACGCCGCACCGGGTGGGGTGCGCACCACCGAGCCGTTCTCCACCAGCAACCGGTGGTCGTCGCTGGATACCGATGCTGCGGGCGGCTGCATTCGCGATCTCGAGCACGCCTACACCAAGGAGGGCGGGCTGGTCGTGCTGCGTGGCAATATCGCGCCCGACGGTGCGGTGCTCAAGACCGCCGGTATCGACGAGGAACTGTTCACCTTCCAGGGTCCGGCCGTGGTCGTGGAATCCCAGGAAGAGGCCGTTTCGGCGATCCTCGGCAAGAAGATCGAGCCGGGCGATGTCATCGTGGTCCGCTACGAGGGTCCCGCGGGCGGGCCGGGTATGCAGGAAATGTTGCACCCCACCGCCTTCCTGAAGGGTGCGGGCCTCGGCAAGGAGTGCGCGCTGATCACCGACGGTCGCTTCTCCGGTGGTACTTCCGGTCTGTCGATCGGCCACATGTCGCCCGAGGCCGCCAGTGGCGGGGCCATCGGCCTGATCGAAAACGGCGACCAGATCCGCATCGACGTCACCACCCGCACCCTCGAGGTGCTCGTCGACGAGGCCGTACTGGCCGAGCGCCGCGCGAAAATGGAAGCGTCCGAACGGCCTTGGCAGCCGGTCGACCGCGTGCGTCCGGTGACCACCGCGCTGCGCGCCTATGCCGCCCTGGCGACCTCCGCCGACAAGGGCGCAGTCCGGCGCGTGCCGTAATACCCCGACACACTGGAACGGCGTCCCGCATCGATTGATGTGGGACGTCGTTCTTGGTTCAGCAACAGCCGATTTCGCGAGGACACGGGTAATTCACCGGGCACGCCCAGAACTCGACCAAGCACCTGCCGCGACCTGAACGCAGGTCTCACGACACCCGACTCGTATGGCCTGAATATTCGGGGAGGCGGATTAGCCGATGCCGGTCAGTGGGTTGCCGCCGTGCAGCCAGTACCAGGTGCCGATGGCGGCGGCTACGGCCAAGATGAGGACCATGAAGGAACCGTAGGCGGGGCGGGTGGCCCAGCCGCGGTTGCGGTCGAAGGACAGGCGGCCTGGGCCGGTCAGCAGCAGGACGACGGTGGTGCCCGCGAGAATGGACTCCAGTTCCACGCCGCTGGTCACCGAAGACTTGTATTGGAAGCCGGGAATCATGCCCTGCTTCCACAGCCACGCGTCGATGATCACCGCGAGCACCGCACCCGCGGCGAGCGGAGTGGCCAACCCGAGCACCAGCAGACCACCGCCACCGACCTCACCGGCGATGACCAGGATGGTCGAGAGGGTCGCGTGATCCCAGCCACCCGAGGCCATCATGTCGCGGGTGCCATCCAGCCCCGGTCCGTGGAACCAGCCGGTGAGCTTCTGCAGACCGTGGTAGATGAAGGTAGCGCCGACGACGAGGCGCAGCAAGAACAGTCCGAGATCGAGGGTGCCGCGGCGGTTGTCGCCATTGCGGCGGCGCAGAGGGCGGCTCGGCTCACCACCGGAGGGGTTCGGGACGGGCGGAATGCTGGCGTAGGAGTAAGAGTAGGACGCGGCTTCGTTCGCCCTGGTCTGCTCGCCGACCGAGGGGAGCTCCGGATCGAGGCCGAGTTCCTCCTCGGTGCGCGGCACATCCTTGACCGAATGGGGGCCGATCGGTGCGGTATCGGAAGTCAACCGGGGCAACACGCCGGTGGGTGAATCGTAGGGACTGGTCACGCCACGACCGGTGGACGACACCGTCGACTGCTCATCCGTTGGCGCTGCCGCGCCCGCGGTTTTGGGCGCGGACGTGTCTTTCGGCTCTTCGGTCACGGTCGATACCCTATGCGCCCGCGCGTCGGCGCGCGCGGTCTCGAGGCGACGGCGTGTCCGTATATCGACCCGGAGCAGCACATCGGTCGCGGTTTCCGTAACGTCTGAACCATGAGTTTGGTTGTCGCGGGGCGTATCGCCCTGAGCTTGGCGCTCGGCACCGTTCTGCTGGTCGGCTGCGCTCGGTTCGACGATTCCGCCTCCAGCCCGTTCACACCCGAACCGACCTTCAACCCTGCCGAACCGAAATCGCCGCAGCAGAACCCTTCGCAGCGTCCGCGACCGACCGGTCCATGCATCGATCCGGATCCGAATGTGATCACGACCTGCCTGGATTCCACCGCCGGCATCATCTCGCTCGGCGAGGACGCGCTGGTCGCCGAGCGGCGCACCGGACGCATCTACAAGACTGTCGCGGTGGATCCGAGCGATCCGCAGTCGCCGCCGATACTGGTGGGTCAGGTGGATGTGGACGGCTCCGGCGACGGCGGCATCTCCGATATCGCCCTATCGCCGAGCTACAGTGAGGACGGACTCATCTACGCCTATATCACCACCGGATCCGATAACCGGGTGGTGCGGATCGCGGAAAACGGCGCGCCGAAACCCATTCTGACCGGGATTCCGAAGGGGTCCGTCGGCAATCACGGTGCGCTGGAATTCATCTCGCCGACCGAGCTGCTGGTGTTGACCGGGGACGCGGGCAATCCCGGTTTGGCCAGTGCGCCGTCATCGCTGGCGGGCAAGGTGCTGCGGATCAATTCACCGGCGCCGGGAGCCAATGCGGAGGTCGTGGTTTCGGGCCTGGGCACGGCGGGCGATCTGTGCGACGACGGTAAGGACAGCGTCTGGATCACCGACCGCACCCCGACCGAGGATCGTCTGCAGCGTCTGGGTCGGGACGGGACCGTCACCACCGCGTGGACCTGGCCCGATCGCCCCGGCGTCGGCGGTTGTGCGGCGGGACCCGACGTGGTGGCGATCGCGATGTCCGGGGCGAAGGCGCTGGCAATCGCGACCCCGGATGCGAACACCCATGCGATCACCGCGGCGCCGACATTCACCGTGCAGGACAAGTACGGCAGGCTCGGCGGTGCGGCGGCCGGTGCGGACGGCACCATCTGGGCGACCACCGTCAACAATGACGATAATCATGGCCCCTTCGACGATCGGGTGATCAAGATCCCGCCACCATCAAAGGGCACCGGACCGGACTAGCGAACGCACTGGACCGGTCCCCGGGACCGGTCCAGTTTCGTTGGTGGCAGCCGAAACTCAGGCGCAGGCCGCGAGCACTAGCTCACGCACACGGGCCGCGTCGGCTTGGCCACGCGTCGCCTTCATGACGTCACCGACGATCTTGCCGGCGGCCTGGACCTTGCCCGAGCGAATCTTGTCGGCGATATCAGGATTGGCCGCCAATGCCTTCTGCACCTCCCCCTGCAGCGCGGTCTCATCGCTGACCATGCCGAGGCCCTTGGTCTCGACGATCTTCGCCGGATCGCCCGCACCCGCCAGCACGAAGTCGACGACCTGCTTGGCGACCTTGTTGTTCACCGTCTTCGACTCCACGAGCTTGATCACCTCCGCCACCTGCGTGGGCGTGATCGGCAGTTCCTCCAGGGAAACCTCACGCTCCTTGGCCTTCTCGGTGAGGTAGGCAACCCACCACGAGCGGGCCTCGTTGACTGGCGCACCCGCATCAACGGTCGCGATGATCAGATCCAGTGCACCGGCGTTCACCAGGTCGCGCATTACCTCGTCGGATAGGCCCCACTCGGACTGGATGCGCGCACGGCGCAGCCACGGGTATTCCGGAATCGTGCCGCGCAGCTGCTCCACCCAATCCTCGGCAGGCGCAACGGGTTCCAGGTCCGGCTCGGGGAAGTAGCGGTAATCCTCGGCGGTCTCCTTGCGGCGACCGGGCGAGGTGGTGCCGTCGCCCTCGTGGAAGTGCCTGGTCTCTTGCACGATCGAACCGCCGTCGGCAAGAATGGCGGCTTGGCGGCGCATTTCGAAGCGGACCGCGACCTCGACGCTCTTGAGCGAGTTGACGTTCTTGGTCTCGGTGCGGGTCCCGAATTCCGTTGCGCCGATGGGCATCAGCGAAACGTTGGCATCGCAGCGCAGCGAGCCCTGCTCCATTTTGACGTCGGAGACCTGCAGCGACTTCAGGACCTCGCGCAGCGCGGTCACGTAGGCGCGCGCCACCTCCGGCGCCCGCTCCCCGGCACCGGTGATCGGCTTGGTGACGATCTCGATGAGCGGCACGCCGGCCCGGTTGTAGTCCAGCAGCGAGTGGCTCGCGCCGTGGATGCGGCCGGTGGAGCCACCGATGTGGGTGGATTTGCCGGTGTCCTCTTCCATATGCGCGCGCTCGATCTCGACGCGGAAGGTGCTGCCATCGTCCAGCACCACGTCGAGGTGGCCGTTGGTGGCGATCGGCTCGTCGTACTGGCTGATCTGATAGTTCTTCGGCTGGTCCGGGTAGAAGTAGTTCTTGCGCGCGAACCGGCCCCACGGGGTGATCGCGCAATTCAGGGCCAGCCCGATCCGGATCGCCGACGCCACGGCCTGCTCGTTCACCACCGGAAGCGAGCCCGGCAGACCGAGGCACACCGGGCACACCTGGGTATTCGGCTCCGCGCCGAACTCGGTCGGGCATCCGCAGAACATCTTGGTGGCCGTGTTCAGCTCGACGTGAACCTCCATACCGAGCACCGGCTCGAACCGGTCGATGACATCGGCATAGTCCATCAAGTCGACGGTGGGTGCACTCATAACGCTCAGTCTATTGACCCGCCCGCCGCCCCCCGCCAAGTGGTCAGTCGCCGGCCTCGCGTCCACGTCGGGCCGTCGCACAACCAGTGCGCACCTCGCACGAGGTAGAGCTTGTGTGAGGTGCTCACCGGATCTGCGATGGCGGGGCTAGTGCGGTTGGGTGTGTTGGTTCAGCCAGGTAGTGGTGTAGGTGAGGACATCGGGGGCGATGGTGGTTTCGATGGTGTTGTATTCGCTGGGGAGGCCGGAGTCGGCGGGCTGCATGAGGTGGTTGAGGCCGGCGAAGACGTGGACGGTGGCATCCGGGTCGGCGGCCAGACGCTCGCGCATCGGTTGTTCGTTCTGGGTGGCCAGGACCTGCATATCCTTGGTGCCGAAAAAGGCGAGGACCGGGATACGCAGAACGGAGAGCGCGGGAGCCGGATCATAGGTGACAAGGGACGCCATGTAGATGGTGTTGTAGGCGTCGAGGGTTTCCACGGCGGCGCGCTGGTCCGGCGGAAGGGATTCGTTGTGGCGGTTGGCGAGATCCTTGGCCGCGGCCAGGTCACCTGAGCGGACCAGATTGGTCCAGTCGGTGACGTAGGCGACCTGATCATCGATTCGGGACCGTGGTGCGCCGGCCGCGCTGAGCAGTGCGCGGTTCTGTTCGATCAACACCTCCCAACCCGGTACCGAGGGACCGGCCATCAGGACCGCGAAGGCGACGCCGCTGCCGGGACGAGATGCCACCAGCGGTGCAAGGTAGCCGCCCTCGCTGTGGCCGAACAGTCCGACGCGGGCCGGGTCGATATCCGGGCGGGCACGGAGGAAACGCACGCCGGCCGCCGCGTCATCGGCGAGATCGTGGTAGGTGGCGTCGTCGAGTTTGCCGCTGGTGCCGCCGACGCCGCGGTCATCGGTGCGCAGTACGGCATAGCCCGCGCGGGTGAAGGTGTCGGCGAGCAACAGAAAAGGCTTGTGGCCCATGAGTTCTTCGTCGCGGTCCTGGGCGCCGCTGCCGGAGATCAGCAGAATTGCCGGGACGGGACCGTTGCCCTCGGGCCGGGTCAGTGTGCCCGCGATGGTGATATCACCGTCGCGGTAGGTGACGTCTTCGGAATGGTACGGGTACGGCGGTTTCGGCTCCTGCGGACGCGCGGGCGGCTCGATCTTGCCCGGCTCGAGCGTCAACGGCAGGCTCTTACCCGCTTGCCGGAACTCACCGATGATCCGATTGGCACCCTTATCGAATGTGCCTTCGAACACCGGATCGCCTGGAATATTCGGAATCGCGAATGCCACCCGATCCGGTTCGGCGGAAACATCTTTCAGCTGCGCACCGGTCACGCCCTGCAACGGAATATCGATGGTGGCGCTGCCGTTATCGGCGAAACTCACCCCCACCGCCAACGGCTCGCCCGGCACCTCGATAGACCCGTGCCAATCCCCGGTCACCGACGGGGTCCCGCCCCTATCCGATGACGAACACCCCGCCACCAACGCAACGATCAGAACCAGAACCGAGACGACCCATCGCCCAGTGCGCATGCCGCAACCCTACCCACCCGCACAGCCATACCGAACGAACTCGAACGCACACATCCGCGGGTGAATCGAGATCAGGTGGTACCGGTAGCGGCGGCTTCTCGGGCGGATGCCGCCATCGATTCCACCTGATCTCGATCGCTTCCGGCATACGCACCGGCGGGGCGAGGTTCAGGTCCCGCGGGCGTACCGAACTGCTGCGACGATCGCCTTCATGTCGAGTTCGAGGGTGGGGTCGTCTTCTTGTGTGTCTTGAAGCTCCAGCACCGCGTCCGACACACTGCCGCGGCGGGCGATGGCGAGGAGTTCACGCCGGACGTAGGCGCCGAGGGGAAGTTCGGCGGCACGGGCGCGTCGGCCCAACATGCCGAGGGCATCAGCGGGCAGATCGTAGACCTGGATGAGAGTTACGGCGTCGGAGTCGAATTGCGGGGTCAGATCGCGGCCCTGGGATTCCAGGAATTCCACGATCGTGTCCACGGAAGTTCGCAGGTTCGCCATTGCGATCAGTTCCCGACGGACCTGAGCTTCGATCGATATGCCCGCGACGCGAGCACGGCGGCGGAACACGGCAACAGCATCGGTGGGCAGGTCGGATACCTGGAGTTGGGCCACGACGACCAGAGTAGCTGTGCGACAAGGAATTCCGCAGGTCTCGATTGTGCAACGAACCGCCGGAATCAGCCGAAAAATGCCTCCGCTTCACGGTAACGCTCGGTCGGAACCCGTTTGAGCTGCTTGGTGGCCTCGGACAATGGAACCAAATCGATGGAAGTGCCGTGCAGCGCAACCATTTGGCCGAATTGTCCGGCGTGCACGGCTTCGGCGGCGTGCAGACCGAAGCGGGTGGCCAGCACCCGGTCGTACGGGGTCGGACTGCCGCCGCGCTGGACGTGCCCGAGCACCGTGGTGCGGACCTCTTTGCCGATGCGCCGCTCGATTTCGGTGCCGAGCTGTTGTGCGACACCGGTGAACCGTTCGTGCCCGAATTCGTCGATACCACCCTCGCGCAACGCGAATCCGGAATCGGGGGCCGGGTGCGCTCCTTCGGCGACCACGCAGATGAAGTGCTTGTCGCCGCGCTGGAAGCGACGCTTGATCATCGAGCACACCTCGTCCACATCGAAGGGCACCTCGGGCACCAGCGTGAGGTGCGCGCCCGCCGCCATGCCGGAGTTCACCGCGATCCAGCCCGCGTGGCGGCCCATCACCTCGACCAGCATGACGCGCTGATGCGATTCCGCGGTGGTGTGCAACCGGTCGATAGCCTCCGAGGCTATGGACAGCGCGGTGTCGTGGCCGAAAGTGACGTCGGTGCAGTCGATGTCGTTATCAATAGTCTTTGGGACCCCGACCACCGGGACGGCCTCGTCGGAGAGCCAACTCGCGGCGGTGAGCGTGCCTTCGCCGCCGATCGGAATCAGTGCCTCGATGCCATTGTCATCGAGGGTGCGCTTGATCTGGTCGAGTCCGGCACGGAGTTTGTCGGGATTGGTGCGAGCGGTGCCGAGTATCGTGCCACCCTTGGTGAGCAGGCGGTCGGTGCGATCGTCGTTCTGAATGGTGATCTTTCGGTCTTCGAGTAGTCCGCGCCAACCGTCCTGGAAGCCGATGATCGCGTCACCGTAGCGTCCGTTCGCGGTGCGAACGACGGCACGGATGACCGCGTTCAGTCCTGGACAGTCGCCACCTCCGGTCAAGACTCCGATGCGCATGGCGCATATCTTGCCCGGCTTCGTGCGATGACATGGCCGCACCCCTGTGAACACCGGGTAACGGCTATGACTCAATACACATAGACGATGGCGTTCTCTCCGCCGCTACATGTTGCGAATTGATCACCGGCCGTGCAATTCATCCTGTAGTCCCGATTGTTGATCGGACTGTGCGCCGTTACCGATCGATCCGTAATCGTGCTGTCACCGCCCTGGGCATAGGCCTTGCGCACCTCCTCGGCGAAAGCGCAACTGGTGACCGTGGTGCCGATCGCGGACGAGGTGAAGCGGCCGAGCGCCGGACGCACCTGAGCGCAGGGCTTCGCACCGGCGGGCAGGTGTGCGGGCCCGGTCGTGGTCGGTTGCCGCGAGTGGTCACCGAATCCGTTGCGCGCCTGCCAGCCGACAATGCCCCCGATCACCAAGACCACAAGCACCACACCGATCCAAACGATGCGCTTCGATCGACCCGCGGGCATGGGTGTCGGATCGGGTGGATACGGCGCGTCGGATTGCGGTGTAGGTATACCGACGGTCCTCGACAATGCCTCGGTGGCCGCGTCATGCAGTGGAATGTCGCGGCGCATCGGATCCGACGAGTGCCGAGGCACGAATGTCGGCTCCAGTCCGGTGCTCTGCTGTGGTCCGTTGGACTGTGGCCCGTGAGCCGATTGAGATCTGCTCGGCATGTGCGCTCCACCGGCTTGCTGGCCACTCGCCTGTGGCTGGTCGCCCACCCGCTGCTCTCCCCCAGCCCGCTGCGGACCACCCACCTGGTGTGGCCTGCTCGTCGATCGCGGCCCACTCACCGACCCCGGACCGCCCGCTCGCTGCGCACCACCCGGCGACTGCGCCGCACCTGCCGACCGCGGCCGACTCGCCGATTGCGGTCCACTCAGCGATCGCGCTCCACCCGTCGACCAGAAGCCACCCAGCGACTGCGATCCACCCTCCGGCTGCTGCCCGCCCATCTCGCGCGGATCACTTGCCGACTGCCGGTCGACCGTCTGTTCCGGGCCGTACGTCGGGAAGATGATGGTTGCCGGGGCGGGTTGGTGTTTCGAAATCTGGGCGGTCGGCAAGTCCGAGTTCGGGAGGGACGACGTGCCGGATACTGCGGCTCTGGCTGCTGCCGCGAATGCACCGGCCGTTGGGTAGCGATCGGCGGGCTCTTTGGCCATGCCGCGGGCGATGACCTCGTCCAATGCGCCGGGCAGTCCGGCTCGCTTGGTGGTCGGGCGCGGCGGAGGTGTCGAAAGATGGGCTCGGATGAGCGAACTCATGCCGTCGGCGGAGAAAGGTTGTGCGCCGGTGAGGCATTCGAACAGTACACAGGCCAGGGAGTAGACGTCGGCGGTGCCGCCGATCGGGGCGGTGTCGAATCGTTCGGGGGCGATATAACTGTAGGAGCCGATGGCTTGGCCGGTCGCGGTCACGCTGGGGTCACGCTCGGAACGGGCGATGCCGAAGTCGGCGAGGTATGCGAAATCCGAAGCAGTGACCAGGATATTGGCTGGTTTGACGTCACGATGCACCAAACCCTCGGCGTGCGCGGCATCGAGCGCGGCCGCGACCTGTTCGATAATGCCGACCGCACGGGTGGGACTCAGCGGCCCCTTCTCACGCAGCACCGAGCGCAGATCGCTGCCGCGCACCAGTCGCATATCGATGTAGAGCACACCGGCGATCTCGCCCCAGTCGTGAATCGGGATGACGTGCGGTTCGGCCAGCCGCGCGGCGACCCGGGATTCGTGTCGGAACCGCCGCTGGAACCGGGGATCGTCGGCCAGCGCCATGGGCAGCAATTTGACCGCGACCACCCGGTCCTTGACCGTGTCGTACGCCTCGTAGACCTCCCCCATCCCGCCACGGCCCAGCAGTGCGCGCAACTCGTAGGGGCCGAATCGCGTACCGGCCCGCGATTGCATCTCGTCCACCCCGTTACCTCCACCTCGCCGAACCACCCCACGGACGTGGTCCTGCGATCTCACCCGATAAGTCGGGATTCTCGGGTGCCACCGTTACCCGGTCAAGTGTGCGCGCCCACGGGCCGCCGCGCGAACCCGCGGGCGGACTCGACCGGGATCAGGAACAGCTGCCGCCGGAGAGTTCGTCCAGATGCTGGGAGATCACCGTGGTGAGTCGGCCCAGGATGCTCGTTCCGTCGGAGAGGGTGCCGGAATCGGGTTGGGTGGCAATAGCGACCGCGATCTGACCGCCGGGTCCCTGGATCAGACCGAATTGGCGGACCAGATAAGAGCCGGAGGTGTCGGGTCCCCAACCGCCCTTGAATTCCGCGCCCTCGAGTGCGCCGAGGCCCCAGCGCTGACTCGACGTGATCTGTGCCATCAGATCGATCACGTCGGAGCTCTGCGGTAGGCACGGCAGCCGGGAGGCGAACCGAACCTGTTCGGTGAGCGCCCAATCCGCTTGACCGAATGCGGAGGCATCGGAGCGCGTCTTGGTCGCGGGCACGGTGGTCTTGGCATCGCCGCCCTCGCGCAGCACGGCCTCGACCGCCTTGGCCGCCTCCTGGCCGGTGCCGAGCGACTGCCACAGGGTATCGGCCGCGGAATTATCGGATAGGGTGATCGCCGCCGTCGCCGCGTAGTTCGAGCTCGTCGAATTCTTGCGCTGTGTAGCGATGACCAGCGGTACCTTGATCGTCGACCAGGCGGGTCCGGTGGTCCAGTCACCGAAGGTCACCATCTTCTCGCCGCCGACCGGCATGATCGCCATGCCCAGCTTCCCGCGCACACTCAACTGCAGCTCCTGGAAGCCGGCGGCCAGCGTACCGGGCACTGTGATGGACACGTGCTGCTGGTCGGTGTGTGCGGCGGCCGCGGTCACACTCGGCTCGGCGGTGTATTTGTCGGCGTCCGTGCCGCATCCGGCCACCAGGAGGAGTCCGGCCAGCGCGGTACCGCCGACCGCATTGCGCAGGCGCCGGGATAGCTCAAAATACATACTTCGACACATTCTCGTTTCGAAATCTCCGGCATTTCGATGTCAACACGGCATTTCGACACCGTACTCGGCATCGACACCGACCGCCCATCGCGAACGCGCCGACACCGCCGAACCCCGAACAGCGACAACGGCTTACGGCGAGGTCAACGGGTATGTACACGGCAATGCGTCCGCTTTGCGCCACTGGCAGTCCATGACCGCCCGCTGCCATCCTCATCCGCGAGCTCCTCATGTTCATCGCCTCGCAACGTACTCGACAAATCCGACATAGCCCACTTTTCGTGGCGCCGGGGCACTGTGCGTCTTGAAGAGGTAGCGTGTCGCCCTGGCGTACAGACTCGAATGCGGCGCACGATAGGCCGATGGAGCTGACTTCGGTACCTATCGATAAGCCGGACGATCTCAACGTCATCATCGGACAGGCCCACTTCATCAAGACCGTCGAGGACCTGCACGAGGCACTGGTCGGGATCAGTCCGCATCTGCGTTTCGGATTGGCATTCTGCGAGGCATCCGGGCCGCGGCTGGTCCGCACCTCCGGCAATGACGATGACCTGACCGAACTCGCCACCAAGAACGCCGTCGCGGTCGGCGCCGGACATTCGTTCATCGTGTTCCTGCGCGAGGGCTACCCGGTGAATGTGCTCAATGCGGTGCGACAGGTCCCCGAGATCTGTGGAATCTTTTGCGCCACAGCCAATCAGGTCGAGTTATTGATTGCCGAGACCGAATTGGGCCGCGGAATTATCGGAGTTGTCGACGGCGGTGCGCCACTCGGTGTCGAAGGCCCTGACGACAAGGCAGCCCGCAAGCAACTACTGCGCCAGATCGGGTACAAGTTGTAGAGAATTCGCCATGCGGACGCATGCCAACGCCGTGCTACCTGTGCAAAATGGGAACTACCTCCAGAGCTCCCCGCGAGGAGCAGTATGCGGCGACAATGACCAGCTCAGGATGGGAGCATGATGAGCCAGCACGTCACCTACCGGAGAATCTATGAGGCGCCGATTCCATCGGAGGGCACCCGCGTGCTCGTCGATCGGGTCTGGCCGCGCGGTATCCGCAAGCAGGACGCACACCTGGACGAGTGGATCCGCGATATCGCACCGTCGACCGAACTACGCAAGTGGTACGGACATCAGCCCGAGCGCTTCCCCGAATTCCGGCGCCGATATCTGGCCGAATTGCGCGGCGATACCCGACACCGCGATGCCGCCGCGCACCTGCGCGAGATTGCCCGCGAACACCCGGTGACCTTGTTGACCGCCACCCGCGACATCGACCACAGCCAGGCCGCCGTCCTCGCGAACTGGATTGCGGCAGAATAGAATTCGCTGGACTGACGGAACCCGGACGGGTCGGCCCTAGCCCACGTTACGAGCGGTGCCGCGGTGCGCGGGCACGCTGGTGGGATCCTCCGGCCACGCATGCTTCGGATAGCGACCGCGCAGGTCGCTGCGTACCCGCGGCCAGCCGGTGCGCCAGAACGACGCCAGATCCGCGGTGATCGCGACGGGGCGTTGGGCAGGTGAGAGCAGGTGCAGCACGATCGGGACGCGCCCATCGGCCAGCGACGGCGTCTGGGTCCAACCGAAGACCTCCTGCACCTTGACCGCGAGCACCGGCGAGTCGGTCGAGTAATCGAGGCGGATGCGGCTGCCCGAGGGCACCGGAAGCCGCTCCGGTGCGAGTTCGTCCATGCGCGCGGCATCGGGCCACGGCAGCAGGCGACGCAATGCCTGTCCCGCGTCGATGCGTTCGAGATCGACGCGGCGGCGAGCCGTGGCGAGTTCGGGGCCGAGCCAGGTGTGGGCACCGGCAAGCAATGATTCGTCATCGACCAGCGGCCAGGGGGCGCCGAGTGTGCGGTGTAAGAAGTCGAGGCGCTGACGCAGGACGATGGCTTCGGAATCCCAGTGCAGCAGAACGAGTCCGGTCGAGTTCAGCCCGCGTTGCACTGCCGCGCGAAGCAATTCGCGATCGGGATCGCGAATCTGTCGCTCCGACAGCACGATCGCGCCCAGCCGTTCGACTCGCCGGGCAACCACATCACCGTCGACCCAATCCACCTCATCCGTGATCTCCAACAGATTCGATGCCGCACGGCGGGCGAGCTTTTCGTCCGCGACCGCGGCCGACCGAATCCGGCCCTCGGAACGCCCCGGATCGCGTGTCGCCACCGCGACCGCCAACCACTCCGCATCGCCCAGCCCGGAACCCGGCGGTAGGGTCACCGCGGTGCCACCGGCGAGCAGATAGCTCGTAGACCCAGGACTACGCCGCCGTGCCAGCCGCTCCGGATGTGCCAGTGCGACAACGTAAGCCGGATCGTCCTCACCGGCGGTCGCCTCGACCAACCGTGACAGCCGCTCGACCTCCCGTCGCCAGCGCGACGGCCGCTCTCGCCGCAAAACGCGCAGACCGGCCACCAGATCGACGCCGGGCACGAGGGTGTCATCGTCAAGGACCGCGACCACTTCCCCGGCCGCCCGGGTGCCGACCTCGGCGGCACCATCCAGCAGCGCTCGCGCCAATCGGGGATGTAGTCCGACTCGCGCCATATGTCGACCGCGTTCGGTCGCGGCCCCGGTTTCGGTCACGGCTCCCAACGCTTGCAGTACGTCCCGACCAGCCGCCAAGCCACCTTGCGGCGGTGCGTCCCACCATGCGAGGCCGTGGCCGTCGGGCGTGCCCCAGCACGCCAGCTCCAACGCCAGGCGCGTCAGATCCGCCGTGCGAATCTCCGGCTCCGGATAAGCGAGCAGCGTGCCGTTCTCGTACTCCGGCCAGCAGCGCCATACTTTCCCCGGAGCTTCGCGTCCGGCCCGCCCGGCGCGTTGCTCGGCGACGGCGGCCGAAACCCGAACTGTCGCAAGGCCGGATAGCCCACGTCCACGATCGATGCGCGGCACCCGAGCCAGCCCCGAATCCACCACGGCCCGCACCCCGGGCACCGTCAAACTGGATTCGGCCACCGCGGTGGACAACACGACGCGCCGTCGCGCGCCCGGGCGCAGCGCGATGTCCTGTCCGGCAGCGGAGAGCCTGCCGTGCAATGGAACGAGATCCACATCCGCATCGGCCAGCAGATCCGCGGTCTTGCGGATTTCGGCTGCTCCGGGCAGGAAAACGAGCACATCCCCGTCGGCTCCGGCCAACGCCGCCCGGGTGGCGCGGGCGACCTGCGCTTCGGCCCGTTCCCGCGGCAGCGGCGGAACATACGTCGTCGCCACCGGAAAGCGCCGCCCTCGAACCTCGATGACCGGCGCCGCCCGATCACCACCGAGGAGCACCGAAAGGCGTTCGGCCGCAACGGTTGCCGAGGTAGCGAGCACCCGCAGGTCAGGCCGCAATCCAGCCCGTGCGTCCAACAGCATTGCCAACAGCAGGTCCGCGTCGAGATGCCGCTCATGACATTCGTCGAGGACAACGAAATCCGCCCCCGCCAACTCGGGATCGCCCTGCAATCGCCTTACCAGCAAGCCGGAGGTGACCACCTCGATTCGGGTCCGGGCGCTGACGCGCCGATCCCCTCGGACCGAATACCCGACCGTCTCCCCCACCGACTCACCCAATAACGCGGCCATCCGACCCGCCGCCGCTCGCGCCGCCAACCGCCGAGGCTCGGCCACCACGACCCGCCCGACAGCCGCCAACGCCAACGGCACCAATGTCGTCTTCCCCGTTCCCGCAGGCGCGACCAACACGGCGGTGCCATGCTCGGTCAACGTCGCGACAATGCGATCGAGCGCGCCGCGCACCGGCAGCTCAGGAAGTTCAGGCAGTGTCATTGCCGACCAGTCTGCCGCCCCGCTGTCAGTGGCCTTACCTGGAGGTCGACCTCGGCATTCCCGAGGCCGAAGGCTCGACCTCCAGCACGCTCGCGACGCTCCCCGCACCGGCCCAACGCCGTCTTGTCGTCCGATTTCACCGAAATGTGTTGTGCTGCACCAATACCCACGCTGACAGACGATTCGCTACCATAGACATGTGCGGATCGGAGTAGGGCTCTCCACCGCGCCGCAAGCGTGGCAGGCGGGCACGGAAGCCGCAGCGCACGCCCGTGAGCAGATCGCGGGCGAGACGCTGTCGCTTGCTGTGCTGCTGGCATCACGAGCACATACCGACGATGCCGCGGCCGTACTCGCCGGAGTCCACCAGACGGTCCGAGTGCCCGCACTCATCGGATGTGTGGCGCAGGCGATCGTCGCGGGCCGCCGTGAGATCGAGGACGAGCCCGCTGTGGTGGTATGGCTGGCATCCGGATTGCCCGCCGCCGCCGAGACATTCCAGCTCGACTTCGTCCGTACAGCGACCGGCGGGCTACTCGCGGGCTACCGCTTCGACAAAGCGGCACGCGACTTCCATCTGCTGCTGCCGGACCCGTTCTCCTTCCCCGCCGATATCCTGCTCGAGCACCTGAATACCGATCTGCCCGGCATCACCGTGATGGGCGGGCTGGTGAGCGGCGCGCGGGGGCCGGGCGGCTGCCGACTGTTCCACGACCGCAATGTAGTGACCTCCGGCGCGGTCGGCGTGCGACTGCCCGGCCTGCACGGTGTCCCCATCGTGTCGCAGGGCTGCCGCCCCATCGGCTATCCATATATCATCACGGCCGCGCATGGCGCGGTGATCACCGAATTGGGCGGCCGACCGCCGATCGAGCGGTTGCGCGAGATCGTCGAGGTGCTGCCACCCGAACAGCAGAAACTAGTGACACACGGGCTGCAGATCGGAATCGTGGTCGACGAGCATCTGGCAGAGCCCGGCCAGGGCGATTTCCTGATTCGTGGCCTCCTCGGTGCCGACCCGTCGAGCGGTGCGATCGAGATCGGCGAGATCGTCGAGGTCGGCACGACCGTGCAGTTCCAGGTCCGCGACGCGATCGGGGCGGACGAAGATCTGCGCGCGGCCCTCGTCCAGGCTGGTTCGGACCTGCCGGGACGCCCGGCGGGTGCGCTGCTGTTCACCTGCAACGGACGGGGTCGGCGGATGTTCGGGGTCGCGGACCACGACGCCGCGACAATCGAGGACTTGCTCGACGGCATACCACTCGCGGGTATCTTCGCCGCGGGCGAGATCGGTCCTATCGCGGGCCGCAATGCGCTGCACGGATTCACGGCATCGATGGCGGTATTCGTCGAATGAGCGTCGACCTGCGGGTCTACGCCGAGCTGAACGATTTCCTACGGCCCGACCAGCGGTATGCGGTGCTGCGTCGACCGTTCCGTCCGCATCAGACCGTGAAAGATGTCATCGAGGCGGCGGGCATCCCGCACACCGAGGTCGACCTGGTCCTGGTCGACGGGCAACCGGTGGCCTTCGGTCACCGGCCACTCGACGGCGATCGGATCGCCGCCTATCCCGTATTCGAAACCCTGGACATCGGCCGAGTCACCCGAGTGCGCCCACACCCCTTGCGCGAGCCGCGCTTCGTCGCCGACGTGAATCTCGGCGGCCTGGCCAAGCTGATGCGGCTGATGGGTCTGGACGTGCGCTGCCGGTGGGACGCCGACGACGCGGCACTCGCCGAACTGTCGGCGGCCGAACACCGGATCCTGCTCACCCGCGACCGCGGACTGCTCAAGCGGCGCAACGTAACTCACGGTGTATACATCCGAACGGACCAACCGATCGATCAGATCGTCGAGCTGATCCGACGCCTCGATCTCGTCGAGCGCTTGGCGCCGTTCACCCGCTGCCTGCGCTGCGGTGGCGCCGTCGTCGCGGTCGCCAAAGCCGAGGTCGAAGCTCGACTACAACCGCTCACGCGCCGCCACTACGACATGTTTCGCCAGTGCCGTAACTGCGGGCGGATCTACTGGCAGGGCTCGCACCAGGTCCGACTCGACGCCACGGTCGCGGCGATACGCACCGAACTGAATCAATAGGTCCCAGGCGACTCATCGTGTACCGAGCTGATTCGGTACGAACGACCAATCGCCACCACCGGTGAGTTCGAGACGGGCGCTGTGGTGCTGGTCGACGGTTGAGCGGTGGGCGGTGCTGATCAGGATGAGGTCGGGGAGTTCGGTACGGATGAGGGTATAGAGGGCGAATTCCAGACCTTCATCGACGGCCGATGTGGCCTCGTCCAGGAATGCCGCCTCGGGACGGATCAGAATTATCCGAGCAAATGCCAATCGCTGCTGCTCGCCCGGCGACAGAATATTCGCCCAATCGGCCTGCTCATCCAATCTGGTTGCCAGATGACCGAGTTGCACCTTGGTGAGGGCCCCCCGCAACGCCCCATCGGAGGCGCTGTCCGGTGCCGCGGGATAGGTGACGGCCGCGCGCAAATCGCCCAGCGGCAGGTACGGCAGTTGCGATATGAACAGGGTGCCGCTGGCCTCGGGTCGACCGACCACACCACGGGTGTAGGGCCACATCTCGGCGATAGCGCGCAACAGCGTCGTCTTACCGCTCCCCGAAAGCCCTTTGATGACCACCGCATCGCCGCTGCGCAGCCGCAGATTCAACGCCTCGATCAGGACCACGCCGTCGGGCCTCGCCACGTCGACCGCGGTCAACTCCACCGAACCGTCCAACGCGCGCACGCCGATGGTGGGCAGTTCTCGCGATTGCGCGCTCGCCTCGACGAGCCCGTACAGGCGCATCAGGGTCGCCCGGAAGGCCGCGAAGAGGCTGTAACTGTTGCGGAAAAACGATAGCGACTCCTGGATCTGCCCGAATGCGGAGCCGGTTTGCGTGACATCGCCGAGGGTGAGCGTCCCGGCGAAGAAGTGCGGCGCCTGGATGAGCCAAGGGAAAACCCGGGCGGTCTCGGTCGCCGCCTGATTCCAGCCGATGAACCGGGTAGTGAACAGGACCAGGCGATAGTAGACGCGCAGCACTTCGGCGAATAGCGTACGCAGTCCCGCATTTTCCGTGCCCCCGCCACGGTAGAAGGCGATGCGCTCGGCATTCTCACGCAATCGGACCAGCGCATAGCGGAAGTCGGCCATCACCGCCTGATATCGGAAACCGATCCGGATCAGTGGACGGCCGAGCCGGAAAGCGATAGTGGTGGCCAACAGCACGTAAGCGAACACCAGGAACACCATTGCCCGTGGAATTTCGAAGCCGACCAGCGACAGCGGCTCCGAAAGGTCCCACAGGATCCTGGTGAAGGACACCACCGACACCACCGCGGTAACCGCCCCGAGCGACAGCGAACGCGCGTTCGTGATCATATCGCCGACATCCTGCTGGATGCGCTGATCCGGGTTGTCGATGGGTTCATCGATGAACCGGGCCCGATAGTAGGCCCGATCGCCGATCCATGTTCCGGTCAGATTGTCGGTAAGCCAACGACGCCAGCCGATTTCGAAGATCTGACCGAGATAGAAATCCAACTGGGTGCGCACCACTTCGACGGAGGCGAGTAAGGCGAAAATCGCCATCGAATGCCAGAACGCGCTCTGGGCGGTGCCGAGCCCGTTATCGTCACCGCTGCCGATCGCCGCGGCGGCACTCTGTAGTGCCGAGTACATGTCATTGCCCTGATAAGACAGCAGCACCTGCACACGGACCGATGCCACGGCACTCAATAACAGCACCCCGACCAACGAGATGGCTCGCAATGCCGTGCCGCCGGTGAAGAACCCGCCGGTGACTGTCCAGAAGCTCTGCCCCCATGTGGTGATCCGCAACAACAACAGCGCGACAACCAGAAAGGCAACGACGGTGATCGGGAAGGCCATGAGCAGCCACCGTGCCGACCCGGCCAGCTCGTCGCTCCAGTCTCGTGACGCAGGCACCGCAGCCTCCGATCGTTTCCGGGCAGCATCGAAACAGCAGTCGAGCATCCGCCCGGCACCGGGCGCGCGAGCCAACGCTACTTGCTACCCGCGCGAACTCGCTGGACTAGCCGAGCGGCACGGTCACGCCGGGGGTTGAGGGGGCGCTGTGCAGCACCAGCTGGCTCGGGACGTCGTACTTCCTGTCGTTCTTTTTGCCGTTCTTGCTGCCCGGTAGATCGAAGGCCAACCGGATCATGCTGGTACTGCCGGGAGCGATCTGTTCGACGCCGGTGCGGGACGGGTTGAGCGCGGCAGTTGCGGTCGCGTCGGGGACGAGGGTGCGCCCGGCTGCGGTGACCAGGCGCTGATCACCGATGCGGAAGACTTGCTCGCCACCAGAGACATCGGTGACCGTCAGCGTCACGATGGCGTAGGAGCCGCCCGCTGAACCGGTGGCACTCACGTTGGATGCCACGTCGGTCACGGCGAAGGCCAAGTTCCCGTCGCGCACCGCACCAGCTGGGACCAGGGATCGTCCACTGGTCGCGGGCGGCAGCGAATTGGCCGAGGCAACAGCGGAGGTCGTTGTGCGCGGAGCGGAGTCGGCGCCGAGGACGCCACTCAGCAGCCATAACGCCGCCGCCGCGACGAGCGCCAGCCCGGCGACAACCGGTATCCATCCGCGCACCAGAGGCTTTCGCCGAGACTCGGGATGCGCGACCGGGTGTGTCCGAGGCTCGGGCGGTCGTGGCTCCAGCCGGGTCTCGGCCAGGGTCGGTGCCGGGCCCACAGCGGTCATGACCCGGGTGAACGGGTGCGTGCCCGATATCGCAGGGTCCACGACCGGCGGGGTCGGATGCGCCGATGCGGGCCACGCCAAGGCCGCACGTGCCGCGGCGGCCAATTCACCCGCACTCGCGTAGCGTTCCCCCGGCGCCTTGGCCATACCGCGGGCGATGACAGCGTCCAGCGCTGGGGGTACACCCCACGCCGACCGCGAGGCACATGGGGGTTCGGACGTCAAATGCGCGTGCATCTGCTGTGCCGGGTCACCGTCACCGTATGGTGTACTCCCGGTGAGGGTTTCATACAGCACACAGGCCAGCGAATAGACATCCGAGCGAGCCTCGGCCGTGCCGGTGAATCGCTCCGGCGCCATATACCCCAACGTGCCAACCACCTGACCGGTGGCCGTGAGCGACGTGCCGTCGGCAGCACGGGCGATACCGAAGTCGATCAGATACACGAAACCGTTGGCGTCCTCGAGGATATTGCCCGGCTTCACATCTCGATGAACGAGCCCCGCCGCATGAGCGGCATCCAGCGCCTCGGCGGCCTGCGCGATGACCTCGACCGCCCGAGTCGGCACCAGCGCACCCGACCGGAGCCGCGTGGCCAGATCGATGCCCTCGATATAGGGCATCTCCAAAAACAGATGACCATCGACCTCACCGAAGGCGTGGATCGGCACGATATGCGGATTGCGCACATGGGTGCCCAGCCGGGCCTCCCGCTCGAAACGGCGCCGATAGCCAGAATCGGCGGAATACGCCGCGGACAACACCTTCAATGCGACGACGGTGCCAGCGTGGTCACGCGCCAACCACACCTCCCCCATACCGCCACGACCCACCAAACGATCGAGGTGGTAGTTCCCGAACGAGCCACGGGCGCTCAGCACCGACACCCTCTGACCGTATCGCCCGGGACCAACGCCACCACGACCGGGAGACCACCCGAGTATCAGGCGACGGTTACCACCCACCCGCGACGACCGGTCGATGACGCACACCACGGTGATCTACCCAGCCGTGTGAAGAAGATCTTGCTCAGCGAAGACACTTCTGCATCGGTGCCGCAACACCGCGCCGTAGCAAACCGCTTCGACAAGCTCGCCGTCCGTTACCGAGTAAATCTTTCCGCAGAACTTCTCGTCGGCGTCCGATGAGTTCTGCGCGTCCGGGAGGTCTACCCAGTCATGAGGAAACTGATCTACTCGTTCGGCGTGTCCCTGGACGGCTACGTCAACGACCGCGACGGCAGCATCGACTGGACGCCCCCGGACGAGGAGCTGCACCAGTTCCACAACGACAGGTACCGCGAGATCGAAGTCTCGCTGCACGGTCGTCGCCTGTACGAGTTGATGGCCGAGTACTGGCCGCACGTACCCGAGGACGCGCCGCGCATCGAGCGCGAGTTCGGCCGGCTCTGGACGGACAAGCCCAAGGTCGTCTTCTCCAGGACACTCACCGAGGTCCACTGGAACAGCACCCTGATCAGCGAGAACGCGGTCGAGGAGGTCCGCAGGCTCAAGGCCGGGGGCGACGGCGTGATGGAAGTCGGTGGCGCGAGCCTCGCGGCCTCGCTGATGCCGCACGGGCTCATCGACGAGTACTGGCTATTCCTCTATCCGGTGATCGTCGGCGGCGGCACGCCGCTGTTCCCGTTGCTGGACAAGCGAATCCAGCTCCGCCTGGCCCAGACGAAGCACTTCGACAAGGTGGTGCTGCTGCGTTACGTGGCCGGCCAGCGCGCGACTGCGGCGTGACCGTGAGTGGAGATTCCAGGCGCCGCCGAGTGCTCGACTGCGTTTTGAGCCTGTTGTCGGCAGACGGTCACTGCGCGGTCGAGCCGTCTGGTCACCGGCTCCGGCAAGCGGGGACGCCGATCCCGGCCGCAGGGGCGAGATCTAGCGCGATTGTCAGCAGGTGCCTGCGCGTACGGCGGTCGTGGCCAGAGTGGTGTAGTCCATCGTGAAGGATCCGCCCAGAGAGTCGATGGCGTTGCCGGTCGCGTCCAGTATCTCGGCCAACTGATCGGGACGGAGCCGGGTGAGGCCACCTGTGGTGGGGAGTAGTTCCAGCCATTGGTCGCGCGTATAGGACTGTTGCCAGTCGAATCGCCACCGTTCGGGATCTCCGAATTGTTCGGTCTCGCGGATCCGGTCGGCGAATTTCACGTATCCCGCTTCGTAGAGTTCCAGGGGACGTCGAGCTGGTTGGCCGCTGAGCGGGGAGTCCGGCGCCACCCGCCGGTAGGCGGTGGCGAACGGTTCTGCCACCTCGGCGGGTGGCTCGTACACGTGACCGAAGATCGCCAGTCGTCCCCCTGGACGCAGCACGCCGGCTGCCTTCGCGGCACCTGTAACAGGATCCACCCAATGCCACGACTGAGCGGCGATGACCGCATCGAACATCCGATCGCCCGGCTCCCACGCCTCGAAGGTTGCCACCTCGACCCGCAGGCCACGGGCTCGCGCGAAGTCGGCCATTCGCGCATCGGGTTCGACGCCGAGCACCGTGCACCCTGCGGCCTGGAACTGGCGGGCCGCGAGGCCGGTACCGCAGCCGACGTCGAGCACGTCCGACCCGGGGGTCCCGGCGAGGATCCGCGCCACCAATGCGTCGGGGTAGTCGGGTCTGGCCTGGTCATAGCGCTGTGCGTGCACGCCGAACGACGTGGCCATCCGCTGGGACTGCCCCGGATGCACTGTGGGCGGCTCCGGTTTCTCTCGCGGTAGAATGGGCATGCGACCACCTTAATGGGCGCTTGCCCACTGGGCAATGATTGCGGTGAATCGACGCACGAAAGGATCTTCGAGTGCCGACCGGGGTGCACCTTCACGACGCGCGGCAGCAATTGTTCGACGCTGCCGAACGCGTGCTGCTGCGCGACGGGCCGAACAGCCTGACCAGCCGAGCCGTCACCGACGAAGCGGGCTGCGCCAAAGGCGTTCTGCACCGGCACTTCACCGACTTCGACGCTTTCCTCACCGACCTCGTGCTCGACCGGGCCGCACAGCTCGAGGCACAGGCGAGTGTGTTGCGTGCCGCTGCCGGCACCGGCACGGTGGCCACCAATCTGACCAGCGCACTGGCCGTTCTGTTCGGACCGGTTCCGGTGGCGATCATCCCGCTCATCACCTTCCGTGACGAGTTGCGCGCTCGACTACGGCGAGCGCGCACCGGCGGCGGCATAGCGATCCTCGCCGAGGCGACGACCGCGATCTCGACTTATCTGACCGACGAGCGCGAACTGGGCCGCATCGCCCCCCACGCCGATATCGACTCGCTCACTCTCTCCCTCGTCGGCGGCGGGCATCTGTTGTTCACAGACCACGATTCCGGCCCGCCGAGCACCGCAGCGGTCAACAAATTCGTGACAGCGGTCACCTCCGTCGCCGTACAACGACCGCCGGCCTGAGCATCCGCCTGCGTTGACAACAGATACCCAACCAACGTGCCGACCACCAGCCCGCCGGCCAGACAAGGTGTACGAGGCAGGCAGAACACGGGAAGCCTTACTGCTCAGAACATCCGGGATGCCGAATGCAAGAAGCGCTGTGCGTCGGTGAATATGTTCGCAGCTTCAGATATTTCGGATGGTTGGGCGCGTAGGCTCGAACGCGGATCAATCAGATGAAGGGCGAAACCGTGGCCGGTCACGACATGTTCAGCGTCTACGGGCGAATGACCGCACTGCCCGGTCGGCGCGACGAGCTCATCGCCCTGCTCCGCGATGGATTCCGCGCTGGCGGCAATGACAGCGGCCTGCTCACCTACAGCATCAACACCGCCTTCGACGACCCGGACACCGTGTGGCTCACACAGCTATGGATCGATAAAGAAGCACACGACACGACCACCCGTTCCGAGCCCGTCACAGCGGTGACTCGCCAGGTTTCGCTACTCCTGACTGGGCAACCCGAAGGCTGCTACGGCCACGCCGTTCATGTTCACGACCACACCATCGGGTGACGACGCACAGGGCCACCTGGGGCATTGCACAAGCAGAGCCCGTTGTCGATGGTGCTTCGGCCTAAACGAACCTGCCCAGCCAACGTTCGGAAATGAGTGACCGGGATACGCAGTAGCCTGGTCGCCGCGAATCGCTCGATGGGTACCGCGACCGATATCGACGTCGCCTTCGCTGGTGACGATCTCGTGCATCGGCTGGCCTCGGCGGCCTACCTCGCCAGTCACACCGGGACTTCTCGCGTTCACTGCACCTCCGACCTGCGTCTATACTTTCGCCGGTGCGCCGCTGCTTCCCCATCCAAGGCACGATGGGGAAGCAGAGGATTCGTCTTGGTCCTCGTCGGAGATGAACATCCGCTCATGCCGCAAACGCACCGACCTGACCAGCCGGTGGGCACCGGAAGATTAACGGCCCGAAATCATCTCGGGCCGCGCGACTGCACGCTAATGCCGAGTTCGCCTTTTGCGGGACGGTCGGAGTGCGTTGACACGATCTCCGTCCGCGACGCGGATCAGTGGTGGATCACCTCATCGAGCCGCGGCAGGATGAGGCGTTTCCAACTCCGCTCCACGGCGTTGCGCACCATCTTCTGCCGACGATCTTCGATGTCGAAACCTGTCTGCGTCAGCAGAAGTCGTGTGCCACGTCCCTGCGGCTGCAGCGTCCAGTCGACAATCCATCGAGCGGGATACTCGGCCTGCGGATACATCCAGCTGTAGGTCAACTGCTCGCACGGCCGGGCTGCCAGCACCTCGCAGATGATCTCGTTGATCGATGAGTCCGGAATGGTGAATCGGAAGTGGGTTCCGACCGAAGCGGCGAACCCGGTCGGTCGAAGCAACCACCGCTGCAGCAGATCCGGCTCCGTCAACGCGCGCCATACAGCGTCTGGTGGCTGTCGGAAGAAGCTGCCGAGCTCAACTGCGGCGGGATTCAACTGCGGATCAGCAATCACCGCTCACCACCTCAACGAGGGGCAAACCTGCCCAGGGTTGCTCAATTCGCCTGGCCTTCCTTGTATTTCGCTTCCATCTCTGCGGCGAGCTGTGGCTTCTCGGCCTCCATCTTCTGGACGTATGCGACCGCGTCGCCGACGGTTCGCAGACTCGCAAGGTCCTCGTCGGGGACCTTCACGCTGTACTTGTCCTCGAGCTGCACAGCGATCTCGACCAGTGACAACGAGTCGATGTCCAGATCATCGACGAAGGACTTCTCGATCATCACCTCTGCGGCGTCGATACCCGTTACCTCCTCGACGATCTCCGCGATGCCGGCGACGATTTCTTCTTGCGTGGTAGCCACGAAACACCCTCCTCGGTGTGACGACATATACGTAGGTCTCCACCGCCCTCCGCGACCAGTTCGGTTTCCACACCGGTGGCGGACGGCAGTGCCAGTACGCTAAAAGCTCCAGTGGGGTGGAGGTGCAACAGATTGTGACGGACAACACACGATCCGATGTGCTGGTGAGCATCGGGGAGTTGGCGCGCAGGACCGGGCTCGCGGTGCGAACGATCCGGTTCTACTGCGACGAAGGCATTCTGGAATCCCAGCGCAGCGCAGGCGGGCATCGGATGTTCGACGCCGGTAGAGCCACCGAACGACTGCTATTGGTGCGGCGGTTGCGCGCTCTCGGTCTCGGCCTGGAATCGATCACCGACGTGCTGCAAGAAGAGCGGTCGATGACAGAGGCAATCGCTACCGAAAGTGCCCGGCTCGATATCGAATTCAGGTCACTGGCCTGGCGGCGGGCGTCATTGCGGGCTATCGAGACCGCTGCTCCGGCGCAGCGGGGCGAGCGACTCGCGTTGCTGGCTGCCGCGCAGGACAGTGGTGCGGTACATGATTGCCTCGTACGGTTCTGGCGGCACATTCTCGCACCGCTACCGCGGTGCGACAGCGATCCGTGGGTTTCCTGGAATGTCCCGGAGCCGCCTGCCGATCCGTCCGTCGACGAGGTTGTCGCGTATGCCGAATTGGCAGCTCTCGTGGCCGACCCAGAGGTGAACAATGCTATGCGGCAGCAATATTGGCGGAACGGGCCGGAGCTGATCCGCGACCCTCGAGCGCTGTACGACGACATGGGCGACGTGATGGCGGACGTTGTGCCACTCGTTGCGGAAGGCGTGCGACCGCACCCCGGAAGCGAACTCGATCGGTTCGTCAGCGCCCACGCTCACGCGCGCGGGAACCATGATTCCCCGCGCTTCCGCGAACAGTTGCTGATCGACGCCACCGATTCCGACCACCGGATTCATCGTTACTGGGCGCTGACAGAACGGTTCTTCGGCGCT